>CALUZM010000001.1 GCA_944325245.1 uncultured Massilimicrobiota sp.
ATTCACTTTGATAAGACTTTTTCTTTTATTTTGACTATTTTCTTTATTTTTCTTTTTATTTAATTTGGCATTCAACAATTTATCACCATCAAAGTGTCTTGAATGATATATGTGATACCTTAGGATATGATATCAACACAATCATTAATAAAGACTTCAATCAATCCACAAAAGTCTATACACTTGGAAAATATGATTTCCCTTATATTCTTTTTGTTGGTCTTGGTGATGTCAGTGAACTGACGACTGCCAGACTTAGAAAGTTAGTTTTGAATATCTCAAAAAATATTAACGAGCCTGTTCAGCTGATGACTGATCATCTTGATGAAGGTATTGACAAGCATGCCTTTGTCAGAATATGGGTAGAATCACATATCATTGCCCAGTATCAGGAATGCAAGATTGGACATGATGCGAAAATGATAACTGATTTGGATATTGTATCATCAGGATATGTTGAAAAGGATATTGAAACAGGAAGAATCTATGGAGAAGGCATCAACTATGCCAGAAGACTTGCTGATACACCATCTAATCTGATGACACCAGAAGACATGGTCAAAGAAGCTGTCGAACTGGCTAAGGCGTATAACATTGAATATACAATACTCAACAAGAGTGCCTTGGAAGAAATGAAAGCAGGAGGCATTCTGTCCGTCAATCAGGGAAGTCATATACCTGCCTACATGATTGTATTGAAGTATACGCATAATGGAAATGCACCACATAAAGCCGTGATAGGAAAAGGAATTACATTTGATTCAGGAGGATACAACCTGAAATCAAACAGCTATGGCATGAAGTATGACATGTGTGGAGGAGCAGATGTTTTAGGAATCATGAAGATTCTTGCTGGTATCCAAGCCAAGACAAATGTTTATGGAATCATCCCAGTGACAGAGAATCTGGTGAATGGAAAAGCCTATAAACCACAGGATGTCATCACAACACTATCAGGAAAGACAGTCGAAGTCGTAAGCACAGATGCAGAAGGACGACTAATCTTATGTGATGCTATCACGTATGCACAAAAACTAGGAGCTAGTCATCTTATTGATTTAGGAACCTTGACTGGACCAGCCTTGGGGGATGTTTATACTGCTGTTTTCGCTAATGATGATGCCTATTATCAAGAATTTGAACAAGCCATGAAAGCAGCCGATGAAAAAGGATGGCGATTACCAATGGATGATGAATACCTTGAAAAACTCCAATCCAACAGCGCTGATTTCAAGAATGGTCCTATGACTTTTGGTGGAGAAGCCAGCGGGGCAGCCTGCTTGTTGAATGAATTTGTGGAAGATGGCATCAAATGGATTCACTTAGATATTGCTGCCACTGCTAAAACACCTGATGGCGCAACTGGTGCTATGATTCGAAGTATTGTTGAATTATTAAAACCATAAAGACGATGAAAAACCAATGAGGCTTATGGTCTCATTGGTTTTATTCTAACTCAAATTGTCCTGTATATAATTGATAATAACGTCCTTTTTGTGCAATCAATTCATCATGACTCCCACGTTCAATAATTTGACCATGATCTAACACCATAATCGCATCTGAATTTCTGACCGTTGATAATCTATGGGCAATCACAAAAACTGTTCGATTTTCCATTAAACGATCCATACCTTTTTCAATCAGCTTTTCTGTACGTGTATCAATTGAGCTTGTCGCTTCATCCAATATTAAAACAGGTGGATCTGCGATAGCAGCTCTGGCAATAGCTAATAACTGACGTTGTCCTTGTGAAAGGTTAGCCCCATCTCCACTTAACATTGTTTCATAACCATTTGGCAAACGCTTAATAAAACTATGTGCATTGGCCAGTTTCGCAGCCTCAATAACTTCATCTATTGTGGCATCTAGTTTTCCATAACGGATATTATCAGCAATTGTCCCTGTAAATAAATGCGTATCCTGTAAAACAATAGAAATAGAATGTCTTAAATCATCTTTCTTAATTAATTTGACATCAATACCATCATAAGTAATACTACCACTATGAATGTCATAAAAACGATTAATTAGATTTGTGATGGTTGTTTTACCAGCTCCTGTACTTCCAACAAAGGCGATTTTTTGACCAGGCTTTGCAAACAAATTAATATTTTTTAAGATAGGAACATTTTCCTCATAACCAAAGACAACATCATGGAAGCGAACATCTCCTTTTAACTCTACAAGTTCAACACTTCCATCATCACGAGGATGACGCCATGCCCAATATCCTGTGTGCTCCTGACATTCATAAAGCGTTCCATCTTTATGTTTTCTTACTCTTGTGAGAGTGACTTTACCGTCATCTCTTTCTGGCTTTTCTTCCATCATTGCGAAAATACGCTCTGCCCCAGCCATTGCAGCTAAAATAAAATTCAACTGTTGCGTGAATTGATTAATAGGTTGAGCTGTCTGTCTGACAAAAACCAAATAAGAAGACAAACTTCCCAGATCCATCATACCACCAATTGTTAAAAATCCTCCGATACACGCTACAATAGCATAATTAAAATAGGAAATACTCACAACAGTTGGTATGGTACGTCCAGAATATGTCAATGCACTGGTTGCTGCCTGTTGTAAAATTTCATTACGGCGATTAAACTCTTCAATATTATCCTGTTCATGATTAAATACTTTGACGACTTTGACACCATCGACCATTTCTTCAATAAAACCATTCAAATCTCCCAAAGCATCCTGTTGTTTTGAGAAATAGTGTTTACTACGTTTTGTCAGATATTGAATCATAAAATACATAATCAACATACAAGCAAAAACAATCAATGAAAGTTGCCAGCTTAATACAAAGATCAAAACTAATGTTCCGACAATCATAATGAAACTTTGAATCAAATTATCAAAACAGTTATTCAAAGCATCTTGAACAGTATCCAAGTCATTAGTAAAATGACTCATAATTTCACCATGAGTATGACTATCAAAATAACGAATTGGTAATTTCTGTGTTTTTTCAAACAAATCTTGTCGCATCTCTTTCACAATCTTTTGAGCAGTATGCACCATCAACTGTTTATATATAGCTGTGGAAGTTGCTCCAATAAGATAGACAACAATCATAAAAATAATAAATGAAACCAACCCCTGATAATCCCCAGGCATAAGATAACGATTAATGACCGTACGAATTTGAAAAGTCCCCCAAAGATTAATTCCTGTACTTACGACAACCAATACAGCAACACATGATAAAGAATATTTATGATATCCAATATATTTTTTAAAGGAACTTAATGTCTTCATCATATCTTGAGGCTTTGCATTTGTAATTTGTCTTGCCATTATAAACCAGCTCCTTCCAATTGAGAATAATAAATATCTTGGTAAATATGATCATGTGCCAATAACTCATCATGTGTTCCGATTGCGTGAATATGACCATCATCTAAAATCACAATCTGATCTGCATGCATAACACTTGAGACTCTTTGCGCTATAATAATTTTTGTTGTATCTTTCAGTGAGGCCAATCCTTCTCGAATACTTGCTTCTGTGGCACTGTCCACAGCACTTGTTGAATCATCGAGAATCAAGACTTTTGGTCTTTTCAATAACGCTCTAGCAATGCACAATCTTTGTTTCTGTCCCCCAGAAACATTGACACCTCCTTGTCCCATATCTGTCTCATATCCATTAGGAAAATTGTTGATAAATTCATCGACACAGGCAATATGACATGCCCACTGAATATCTTCATCTGTTGCTTCTTTATTCCCCCAAAGCAGATTTTCTCTAATCGTACCACTAAACAATGTATTCTTCTGTAAAACCATCCCAACACTATCTCTTAAATGTTCTACGGAATAATCTTTGACATTATGTCCATCTACCAAGACTTCTCCATCACTCACATCATAAAGTCTTGGTATCAGTTGAACAAGACTGGTTTTTGCAGAGCCTGTTCCACCTAAAATACCGATTGTTGAGCCACTTGGAATATGCAAATCAATATCAGTTAACACATATTCTTTAGCAGTTGATTTATATTTGAAATAAACATGATGAAAATCAATACATCCATGTTCAACAGTTAAAGATGTATTTTGAGGGTCATGGATATCAGGAACCTCATCTAAAACTTCAATAATACGTTCACAGCTGGCAATAGAACGTGTCAGCATTAAGAAAACATTTGAAATCATCATTAATGCATTTAAAATCTGTAAGACATAGCTTAAAAATCCTGTTAACTCTCCTACCTGCATCGTTCCATTCAAGATCATCTGTCCACCAAAGAAAAGAATAGATACAATTGTTAAATACATGACATATTGAAATAATGGCATATTCCAAACAGAAGTTCGAAACGCTTTTTCACTATTTTCCTTTAATCCATCATTCATTTTTTCAAACTTCTCTGATTCATAGCCTTCTCTTACATACGATTTAACAACACGCATCGCATTTAAGTTTTCTTGGACAACAGTATTGATATTATCAACACTTGATTGCATCAGTCTATATAATGGCCCTACTTTTCTGACAATGATAAACAAACCGATGCCTAAAATAGGTGTGGCAACCAAGAAAATCAATGCTAGTCTGGCATTGATTGTAAAAGTAAAAAATAATGCCAGTAAAAGCATAAAAGGTGCTCTGACCAATGGTCTAATCCCATTGCAGATAGCATTTTGAATAATAATAACATCACTTGTTAAACGTGTAATTAAAGATGATGTTGAAAAATGATCAGTATTCGCAAATGAAAAATTCTGAACTTTTTCAAATTCATCTTTTCTGATTTCTGCTCCAAATCCCTGTCCTGCAATTGCTGCAAAACGCGCATACATAACACCTAAAAAGTATGCAATAACGGCACAAACGACCATAAGAATCCCTTGCATGACAATATAATGAATATCTTTATTTGCTACTCCTATATCTATGATATTGGCCATCAGCATTGGAATCACAAGTTCAAATACGGCTTCACTAATAATACAAATACATGCCAAAATAAAATATTTACGATATTTCTTGGCATATGGCAACAAACGTTTAATCATTATACCCCTCCTATAAAATCTTTTTCCCTGTTAAATTCGTATACATTCTTGATAAATAACTTTGAAACTGTTTCTTTTCTTCCAAGCTAAAACCTTGTAAAGAAATATCTTCCACTTCCATACAGTGTGCTTCCCATTTCTGTAAAGCATCTCTTCCTACATCTGTCAAATTAATCTGATAAGCACGCTTATTTTGAGGATTGATATTGCGTATAACCATTCCTTTTTCTTCAAGGTTATCAAGCATTTTACTAACAGTTGCACATTCCACATCACATTCTTTCGCAATGTCCTTTAATTTACAATTTTCATGACTTTGAATATAACGCAAAACTTTTGGTTGTCCTGGTGACAATTGAAAGACGTCCATATTCGCCCGATTTTTTTGTCGTTGTGCATGAAATGCCTTAAACAGTAATGTATGTAAAGGTATTTCCATGAAAAGCCTCCTTTCATTAGCTTACTAAATATTAGTATACTAACAATTATAAACCTGTTCATCTTTTTATCAAGAGAAAATGTATGTTATTTCATTTGCTTGTTAAATTTGCGAGTGCTATAATACAAAACAGAAAGAAGGTCGAATAAATGAGTAAAGTAGATATTATTTCTGGTTTCTTAGGAGCTGGAAAGACAACATTAATCAAAAAGCTTATTCAAGATTGTTTAGGAAATGAAAAAGTTGTTTTAATTGAAAATGAATTTGGTGAAATTGGTATAGATGGAAGCTTCTTAAAAGAAGCTGGAATTGAAATTACAGAAATGAACTCTGGATGCATTTGTTGTTCATTAGTTGGTGATTTTAGCGAAGCTTTAAAGCAAGTTGTTGCTCAATATCATCCTGATCGTATTATTATTGAACCATCAGGAGTAGGTAAACTTTCTGATGTCATTAAAGCTGTTCAAAATGTTCACAGTGAAGAACTCGAATTGAATAGTTTCTGTACTGTTATTGATGTGAAGAAATGTAAAACATATTCATTGAATTTTGGAGAATTCTTCAATAATCAGATTGAATATGCTTCTACTATTATTTTAAGTCGTACTCAGGATGTCCAACAAGATAAGATTCAGGAAGCTATTGATATTATTAAATCTATGAATACAACAGCTGCCATTATCACAACACCTTGGGATGAATTAAGTAGCGAAACGATTTTACAAACAATGGAGAATCAAAATTCTTTACAAGATATCTTAATGAAAGAAGCAGATATTTGTCCAGAATGTGGTCATCATCATGAACATGGTGAACATTGCCATCACCACGAACATCATCATGAACATGGCGAACATTGTCATCATCATGATGAACATCATGAATGTTGTCACCATCATCACCACGACCATGAAGAATGCCATCACGAGCATCACCATGACCATGAATGCGGGTGTGGTCATCACCACCATCATGCTGATGAAGTATTTACAAGTTTAGGAAAAGAAACTATTCATACTTATACACACGAACAATTAGACAAAATTCTTCAGATTTTATCTTCATCTCATGATTATGGAGATATCTTGCGTGCTAAAGGTATTTTACCTACACCAGATAAGAAATGGTTACATTTTGATTTAGTGCCTGGAGAATATGAAATTCGTTATGGTAGTGCTGATTATACTGGTCGTCTTTGTGTGATTGGTAAAGATTTATTAGAAGATAAAATTTGTGAATTGTTTGGAGTAGAATAATGAATACAAGAATCTATTTATTTACAGGATTTTTAGATAGCGGAAAATCTTCATTTATTATTGATACAATTACGACAACAGATTTCTGCAGCAACGAAAAGACTTTATTAATTGTCAGTGAACAAGGTGAAAAAGAATATAATCAGGAAGACATTGAATCATTTAATTGTGATTTGGTATATATTCATAAAGAAGATGAATTCAACCTTGATTTTTTAACTGAAATGGAAAAGAAATATCATCCAACTCAAGTTTTAATGGAAGTCAATGGTATGTTTAATGTTGATCATCTTATTGAATGTGATAAACCTGAAGGTTGGGAAGTTGTCCAAGTTTTAACAACTATCAATGCTCAAACTTTTGCTTTGTATATTCAAAATATGCGTTCTTTATTATATCAACATGTTGTTCATAGTGATTTATTGATTTTTAACAGAATTGATGATTCTATTAAAAAATCATTCCTTAGAAATAATATTAAAGCTATCAATTCTACATGTCAGATTATCTATGAAAAAGAAGATGGTACTGTCAATACTTTAGAAGATGATGAATTACCATTCGATATTCATCAAGATTATATTAACGTTTTAGATCATGATTTCGGTCTTTTCTGTATGGATGCTTTAGATCATCCTGATAAATATAATCACAAGAAAGTGACTCTGAGAGGTAAATTCATTGGCCGTGATAAACAGTTAGAAGATGGTTTTGTGTTAGGACGTTTAGCTATGGTTTGTTGTGAAGAAGATACATCTTTAATTGGTATGGTTTGTGAACATCCATCTGCTAAACAACTGATTCCTAATGAATGGATTGAAGTTACAGGAACAATTGATGTTCAATATGATCCAGATATCAATGGAAATTTCTGTTTATTAAAAGTGGATGACTTAAAAGTCATTCCACCATTAAAAAATGAATATGTAACTTTTGATTAGAGGATGCATATCCTCTTTTTCATTTCTCATAAAATCTCGTCTTTGATTTTTTAAAAACAAACTGTACTATGACGATTTGTATCATAAGACATATAGCCATACCTACAACAACATCTGTTAAAAAATGAGCCCCCATAATAATTCTTGAAAAAGCAACCAAAAAAGTAAAACAAACTCCTATAAAAAATAATAAATTTTCTTTTCCTTTTAATCTTTTATCAAGTAAAGGCCACGTGCATAATATCATCGCACAAGCAGCATTGGCCGTATGAGCTGATGGAAATGATTTAAATTCCTCACTTGATATACCTGATGCCATCAGTTGTTCTTTGATAGAATTTCCTATAACCCACCAAGGCTGAAAACTCACATCATTGCGACTGCTAATCAATCTCATACGAGGTCTTTCCCATACAATTTTAATCCCATTAATGACAAGCTGTTCAATCACAACAACTAATAAAATGAAAAGCACAATCTTTTTTATTGTCTCATGAGAAACATGAAGGCTCAACTGATAAACCAATACATCAACAATTCCTACAATACCAATAGCTATTACTAAGCTTAATAATGTTGTCATTTCAGGAATATATAATAATGGCCCCAATGTCATTCCTATCACTGCAATAAGATTGAAAAGAAACGCTAGTGCATAATAAAATATCATTTTTATTTTCATGCTCTGATCTATCATACGTAATAATAAAGTTCCTGCCACTGCCATACATAATAAAGCAGGCAAATGCCCATAACTAGCCAAGAAAACACCAAAGATGTTATAAGGATCATAGAAAAACAGCGAAATTTGATAATCCCAAAGAGATCCTATCCCCATTAAAACAAATAAAATCATACCCAAAATGACACAATACTTTTTCTTATATATGTCCATTTTTTATCAATCCTTTATTTCATAATATTTTATTAACATTTAAAAACTATATCTTATATGCATAGACGCAATATGAATAAAGTCAATATATATTAAAAAGTTGCCAATAAAAAAGCAACCCATTTATTTTTCAGATCTCAACATTGACTATATTATTGAGTTCATAAAGCTTAATATTTTTGTCTTTCTGAGCTTGTAACAGCATTTTTTAGTAGAGATAAATTTGAAGATCCAAAAGCATAGCAAAAACTAAAGAAATGAACAGTTCAATAATATATTCCTCTGTCTATATTTTGTATCCACAGGAAACTCTCTTTTATGAATATCTCATGAGCTTTTTATACTAAATCACGATTTACTAAATCTAGATTTAGTCATATGATATTGACATATAGATGATTGAGAACTGCTATGATCATAAACTTTGATTGGAGGATTTTAAATAAAAAGAGTCATTAAAAATATAATAGAACCAATAATACAAAACGTTCCCATAACACGCATCAAAGCGATATATAACTCTGAAGGTTCTCCATTCTTCACATCCCAGAAATGTTCGATTTTCCACAATAGATCAGGTTTCCCTACCATAGCAATTCCCAATAAAACTATCCAAATATATTCTATAACAGTTACATCCTTTATCTTTATTTTATATACTCTTTTCTTTTTCATAGAATTTCAATCAATAAAATTTGAACTTATACATCCTTTCATGTATAATGAGTATGCTAAAAAAGAGGTGAAAAAATGGAAGGTTTTTGGTATGAATTAAAACATGTTTGTAAACAATCTGGTGCGAGATATGGTATTTTACATACACCACATGGTGATGTTGAAACACCTATGTTTATGCCAGTAGGAACACTGGCAACAGTGAAAGGTATTTCTCCAGAACAATTAAAAGAAATGCATTCTCAAGTCATTTTAGCAAATACTTATCATTTATGGTTAAGACCTGGTGAAGATGTTGTCAAAATGGCTGGTGGATTACATAAATTTATGAATTATGATGGTCCTATTTTAACTGATAGTGGTGGTTTTCAAGTCTTCTCTTTAGGAAAGACAAGAAAGATTGAAGAAGAAGGAGTCACATTTAAAAGTATTGTTGATGGGAAAAAATTATTTTTATCTCCTGAAAAATCTATTCAAATTCAAAATGATTTAGGAGCTGATATTATCATGAGCTTTGATGAATGTGCTCCATATCCTTCTACACATGAATATATGAAAAAAAGTGTGGAAAGAACTCTGCGTTGGGCAAAACGTGGTCAAGATGCTCATAAAAGAAAAGATCAGGCTTTATTTGGTATTGTACAAGGTGGAGAATTTGAGGATTTAAGAGAACTGTCAGCTAAAGAATTAGTCAAAATGGACTTCCCTGGCTATTCTATCGGTGGAACAAGTGTTGGTGAACCTAAAGATGTCATGTATAAAATGATTGATGATGCAGTGAAATGGCTCCCTCAGGATAAACCACGTTACTTAATGGGTGTTGGGAACCCAATTGATTTGATTGAAGGGGCTATTCGTGGTATTGATATGTTTGACTGTGTTTTACCAACAAGAGTCGCAAGACATGGGGCGTTAATGACACATCATGGACGTATGAACATCAATAATGAAAAATATAAATATGACTTTACGCCTATCGATAACAAATGTCATTGTTATACATGTCAAAACTATACACGTGCTTATTTAAGACATTTACATAAATGTGATGAATTATTTGGAAAGAGTTTATTATCTATTCATAATGTTGCTTTCTTGCTTCAATTAAGTGAAGATATAAGAAAAGCTATTCAAGAAGATCGTTTATTAGATTTTAAAGAAGAATTTTTAAATAGTTATGGTAGAGATGTTTATGAAAGGGCGTTTTAAATGAAAATTAGCGAATTTGATTATGATTTACCAGAGGAATTAATTGCACAGACTCCTCTACAAAAAAGAGATACTTCTCGTTTAATGGTCTTAGATAGAAAAACAAGAACGATTGAAGATAAGCATTTTTATGATATTTTAGACTATCTTCATAAAGGTGATATTTTAGTAAGAAACAATACAAAAGTCATTCCTGCCAGACTTTATGGAATTAAAGAAGAAACTGGTGGTCATGTTGAAGTCTTGCTTCTTAAAGACTTAGGTGAGGATGTATGGGAATGTCTTGTAGGAAATGCACGTATTGTGAAAATGGATACAGTTATTACTTTTGGAGATGGTTCTTTAAAAGCAAAATGTGTTCATATTGGAGAAGAAGGTATTCGTCATTTTCAAATGATTTATGATGGTATTTTCTATGAAGTCTTAGATCATCTTGGAACAATGCCACTCCCTCCTTATATCAAGGAAAAGCTTGAAGACCCTAATCGTTATCAGACCGTTTATGCCAAAGTAGAAGGAAGTGCTGCAGCACCTACTGCTGGTTTACATTTTACTGAAGATATTTTAAAGAAAGTTCAAGAAAAAGGTGTTGAAATCCTAGATGTCACTTTACATGTAGGTCTAGGAACTTTTAGACCAGTGAAAGTTGATGATGTATTAGAACATCATATGCATAGTGAATTTTATATGATTGATGAAGATACTGCCAACAAACTGAATCAAGCCAAAGCTAATGGACAGCGCATCATCAGTGTTGGAACGACTTCAACAAGAACACTTGAAGCCAACTTTAAAAAATATGGAAAATTTCAAGCTACCCAGGAAAGTACTGATATCTTTATTTATCCAGGTTATCAATTTGAAGCTATTGATGCTCTGATTACCAATTTCCATCTTCCTAAATCAACATTAGTCATGCTTGTTAGTGCCTTTGCGGATAAAGACTATATTATGAAAGCTTATCATCATGCTGTAGAAGAAAAATATCGTTTCTTCTCATTTGGTGATTGCATGTTTATTCAATAATGAAAATCAATTATGATTTAAAATTACAGGAAGAACTTCAAAAAATCGGTGATCAGAAACCAACATTATTATTACATGTTTGTTGTGGACCATGTTCTAGCAATGTGATTAAAGAATTATGCGAGCATTTTGAAATCACAATCTATTATTCCAATTCCAATATTTATCCATCCGATGAATATCAAAGACGTTTCCATGAATTATTATCTTTTATTGAAAGATTTAATGATGATTTCAATCAAAACATTCAAGTCATTGAAGATCCTTATAATAATAGTGAATGGATTTCTCATCTTTATCCTTTAAAAGATTATCCAGAAGGAAGTATCAGATGTCGTCTTTGTTATAGCTTGAGAATGCGTAAAACATTTGATTATGCAAAAATCAATCATTATGATTATTGGACAACTGTTTTAAGTGTGTCACCACATAAAAATAGTCAATGGATTAATGAAATTGGTGATCAATGGCAAAGTGATGCACCAAAATTCTTATATGCTGATTTTAAGAAAAACAATGGTTATTTAAAATCAACACAAATGACAAAAGAATATGGCATGTATCGTCAAAATTATTGTGGCTGTATGTTCAGTTATGAAGAAATGTTAAAAAGAGAAAGTCAAAAAGACAAACAAAAACAGGGTGTCTAAAAGCATCCTGTTTTCTTTATGATTAAAACAACATAATCAGCGTTCCTATAACAATCATTATCAATCCTATAAAGGATTTCAAATTCAGTTTTTCATGAAAAACAATATAAGAGAAAAGTACCGTCACTAAGATACTCAGTTTATCAATCGGTGTGACAAGACTAGCTGGTCCAATCTGCAAGGCTCTATAAAAACATAACCATGATGCCCCTGTGGCAATACCTGATAAGAAAATATAAATCAGTTCCTTTTTTGGAACTTCTTTAACGCAACTTTGAGTGTGTGTAGCAAACACAACAACCCAAGCCATCACCAAAACAACACTTGTACGAATGGCTGTTCCCAAATGGCTGTCAATATGACTAATGCCTACTTTTCCTAAGATGGTTGTTAAACTAGCAAAAACAACTGATAATACAGCATAAATCAACCAATGATTTTCTTCTTTTTGATTTGTTTCTTTTTTCTCCAACATCAAAAAAGTTCCACTCATCATTAAAATCATTCCCATAATTTTATAAATATTGACTGCTTCATGAAATAAAATAAAACTTAAAATCATTGTCAAAACAACACTCGTCTTATCTATCGCAGCCACTTTATTAATGTTTCCTAATTGTAAAGCTCTAAAATAACATAACCATGATGCTCCTGTCGAAAGACCAGATAAGACTAAAAAAAGAAGTGTTTGATAAGATAAATTTACTATTTCATCCAATGATCCTACAATCAAAACCATCATCCAAGAAAAAATCAAAACAACAATTGTTCTTAAAGTTGTCGCTACATGTGAATGGGTATGATGTATACCGCATTTTGCCAAGACAGCAGTTATACCAGCAAAAAATGCTGAGCCAAATGCATAAAATACCCACATCTTTGTTCCCTCTTTTCTGGTATACTCTTTTCTTTCATTCTCACACATTTATATTCTATACTGTTACCAATAAAAAATATAGTCTCATTTCAACAAAAAAAGTAAGAATTTTGAAGTCTTACTTTTGATAAACATGTTTATAGGCTTTTTGTCTTGTTATTTTTAATACATTATCCTCACCTGGAAAATGGACAGGATTCATATGTGTCTGCTGATAAATTTCAAGCAAATCTATCACATCCTGATAGATTTCTTCAATCTCCATATTTCCATACATTCTTGGTGGCAAAACATAAATAGGGACTTGGACATCTGTCTTTTCTAGTAGCTGTTTAACATAAATATTTAAATGTGGACAACAAATAATAATATCAAAGTTATCTATCTTTTCTAAAACAAGAGAAAAAGGAGAAAACTCCATTTCGAGTTGATCTGATAAGCCTTTCGCAATAATCTCCTTTTTCATCCTTTCAGCTACATAACTTGATGAAAAGCCTCCCCCACAACATAATAATACTCTAATCATGTGATGCTCTACATTTATCTACAAAGATTTTTATTTTCTGAGTTGCAATTTTTAGTTCTTCAAGACTATAAGCATAAGAAACACGAATAAATCCTTCTCCTGCTGGTCCAAATGCCGTTCCAGGAACACAAGCTACTTTTTGATCTTCTAATAGTTTTTCACAGAATTCATCAGATGTGAGTCCAGTTGAACGAATACATGGAAAAACATAGAAAGCTCCTTGAGGTTTAAATGTTTCTAACCCCATATCATTAAATGTTTTAACCAAAAAGTTTCTTCTTGCTTTATATGAATCACGCATTTTCAATACTTCATCATAACAATGTCTTAATCCTTCAATAGCCCCATATTGTGCAGCTGAAGGAGCAGACATGATAATATATTGATGAATTTTATTCATAGCTTTTGTAAATACAGCATTCGCAAGAACATAACCCAAACGCCATCCTGTCATCGCAAATGCTTTAGAAAATCCACTGACAACAATGACTTGATCTTTGATTTCATCAAATGAAGCAATCGAGCAAAATTCTTCTTCATAACTCAATTCTGCATAAATTTCATCTGATATCACAATAAGACCAGCTTCCTTAATAATAGGAACAATCTTTTCATAATCACTCTTTGTCATAAACCCACCTGTTGGATTAGATGGATAATTAATCAATAATGCTTTTGTTTTTGGAGTAATAGCTGCTTTTAAAAGCTCTGGTGTTAATTTAAATTCATCTTCCTGACGTAAATTAATTGTGACAGGAATCCCACCAGCAAGCTCTACTCCTGGTGTATAAGCTACATATCCAGGATCCAAAACAATCATTTCATCCCCAGGATTTAATATTGCACGAATCGCGATATCAATGCCTTCTGATCCACCAACAGTCACAATACAGTTATCCTTAGCATTATAATCCACATGAAAACGTTCATGATAATATCGACAGATTTCTTCTCTTAACTCCTGTAATCCTTGATTAGCCGTATAGAACGTTCTTCCTTTTTCAATGGAATAAATAGCAGCTTCTCGAATTGCCCAAGGTGTTGTAAAATCTGGTTCTCCAACCCCTAAAGATATCACATCTTCCATCTGTGAAGCTAAATCAAAGAATTTTCTAATACCACTTGGTTTAATTGTTTTGACTCTATCACTTAAAATATCATTATAATCCATTATGGAGTCACCACCAATCTATCATTTTTTCCATCTTCATCTTCAATTAAAACAACACCATTATTTTTATATTGTTTTAATACAAAATAAGTTGATGTTCCTGTCACTCCATCTACACATGCAAGTTTACTTGCCACAAAGTGAGCCACTTCCTGCATTGTCTTTCCTTTCACAATACATACAAACTCAAAACTTCCACTTAATAAATACATTGTATCTACTTCATCAAATTTATAAATATGACTTGCAATACGATCATAACCATATTCTCTTTCAGGACTTGCATTGACTTGAATCAATGCTGTTACAATTTCCGTATTTGTTAAATCCCAATTGACAATTGTATGATAACCACAAATCACTTTCTTCTTTTCTAAATCTGTTAATCGCTCAACAACATTATCTTTCGATTCATCTAAGGCGGCCGCTAAATCAGTAATTTTCATCCTCGCATTTTTTTGTAATAAACTTAATAATAACTTATCATCCATATTCGGCTTCCTCCTTCTCAATATAGTAACTATTGTATTACAAATTCTTTCATTAGAAAAGCCTTTCTTCATTTTTATTTTTAATTCTTTTTACTAATTATCTATTTTTCATTTGTTTTTTTATTTATTTCATAAAATATTATGATAAAATAATTTATATAGCGAAAGGAGTTTAACCAATGAAAGTCTTTTATGTCTCTAGTTATGGAAAACATCATGATAAAGGAATTTATATCATGAAATTTGATGAAGAAACATTATCAATGAAACGTATACAACAAATTGAAACACAAGATTACCCTTCTTATATGATATGCGATGATCATATGTTATATGTTGCCTATAAAAATGCCAATTCTCATAGTACTGGTGGTGGTTTAGGAAGCTTTTCTATCTACAAAGATGAACTCATTTTAAATAATAATTATCATTCCAGTGGGCGTTCTTATACACATTTATGTGTTGATCAGCAACATCGCTATCTTTTTGCTGCTAATTACCATGTGGGTGCAACTGCTTCATATCAATTAGAAAATGGTGCTATTGCCAGAAAAATATGTGCTGTTCATCATGTCGGATTAGGTCCAGATCTTTTAAAACGTCAGACGGGTCCTCACGCTCATTATGTTGGTATAACACCTGATAAGGAATTTGTTTACTCCGTTGATTTAGGTGCTGATAAAGTCATTATGTATCGTTATCATGATGGTGTCTTATCAGAAGACTCTGATTATACTTTAAATATTATGCCAGGTTCTGGCCCTCGTCATATGATTTTTTCAAAAGATGGTCGTTTTGCGTATCTTGTTAATGAAATTGCGAATAACATTATGGTCTTTAAATATTATCAAGGACACTTTCAATTGATTCAAGCTATTCATTGTATTCCTAGACATTTTAAAGGCTTTTCAAGTGCCGCGGCTATCCGTTTGACACAAAGTGGTCATCATCTCTTTGTATCTAATCGTGGACATGATAGTATTGCTATGTATAGAGTCAATCAGGAAAGTGGAAAAATTTCATTATTGTATATGGTTCATACTCAAAAAGAACCTCGAGATTTTCAAATTCTTGATGATCGCTATCTGATTATTGCCTGTCAGGGTAGTCACTTACTGCAAGTTATGACATTTAATGAAGAAACAGAAGAACTAGTTTTATCTGATTCTACTATAGAAATCCCATCACCTGTTTGTGTCACATTTGAATAAATGATAAAAACTGCGAATCACGCAGTTTTTTTAATTCTTAAAAAGAATGTCATACCTATAACCGCAACAATAAGTTCTGTTGCTGGAAATGCACACCAGACTCCTTGAATATGAAAAATCCATGATAATACAAATGCCATTGGTATAATAATTACAAAACCTCTTAAAATAGAAATGATATGTGCTGGCAATGGATTTTCTGTAGAAGTTAAATACATCGATATAATAATATTAAATCCAGCAAATGGACAAGCTATAAAATATAATTGTAAACCATTTGTTGCAATTGTTTGTAATATAGCGTTATGTTCACTATTAAAGATTTGAGTCACTTGTTCCGCTCCAAAAAAGACAATACTGTAAATCAATACAGACACCATGATCATTGTAATCAGGGCATAACGCAATACTTTATGAATAAAATCAAAACGATTCATACCGTAATAACGACTCATCAATGGTTGAATTCCCTGAGCTATACCTGTATAAATAGCAATCACGACTAAACTTAAATTGGCAATGACACCATATGCAGCAACACCAACATTACCTGCTAAATGAAGAATCATAGCATTAAAGACAATCATCACAATGCCTGAAGAAACTTCTGTCACCAATGATGGAACTCCACTAGATAAAATACTTAGACAAGAGGATATACGCATTCGACATTTTGTGAAATGAAACTGATTCTGTTTACGTAAAAAATGTGGAGATAAAATCATCATACTGATGATAGGTGCTAACCCAGTCGCAAATACAGCACCAAAGATTCCCATCTGACAAGGGAAAATAAAAATATAATCCAAAACAACATTGGATAAACTCCCACCAATCATAGCTGCCATGGAAAGCTGCGGCGCTCCATCATTACGTACAAAACATAGTAAGACATTATTTAATAAAAATGCTGGCGCAAACAATAAAATAACTCTCAAATAAGTGACAGCCATTTCAAAGACTTCACCTTCTCCACCAAATAATGTAATGATGGATTTTGAACAAAATAACCCAATCAAAACAAAGACAAGAGCAAAAACACCTGCCAGTGCTACTGAATGAGTAAATATTTGATTGGCTGATGAATGATGATTCTGACTTTTGAAAATAGAATACTTTGTTCCTCCACCCATACCAATCATTAATCCACTTCCATGAATAAAACTATAAATAGGAATAGCTAAATTTAAAGCTGTTAATCCATTGGTTCCAAGTCCTTTTGAAACAAAAAATGTATCTGCTAAAATATAACAAGATAATCCAATCATTCCCATCACATTCAAAGATGTATATTTGATATATTCATAAAAACAACTCTTCTTCATTTTTTCTCCCTCAAGACTCTTTAACAAGTTCAATAGCCTGTTTTCCTGTTATCTCTTTGATATCAAGTTCCAATATACATAATGTTTTCCAGAACTTTTCTATTTCTTCTTGACGACTTTGCCTACTTTCTGCTGGTGAATATTTGCTTGCTAGTGTTTCAATCGCATGACGTTTTTCCTTATCATCTTCAATGACACGTATGTTTCCAAAAACAATAACACTACAAAAATAAGTTGTATATTTTTCTGGAACAATGTTGTCCTGATCAATAACACAAAATGAAGCTTTCTCATTTTCTTCTATCAGATCTAGTTTATAGCCACTTTTTGCACAATGGAAATAGATTTTATGATTATCATATACATAACTCAAAGGAACACCATAGGGTTCCTTTGCATTTCCACATAATGACAAAACCCCTGAAGTTCCTCTATTTAAAATCTCTATACATTCTTCATTTGATAAAGCTTGTCTTTTACGACGCATTTCTTTCATATTTTATCTCTCCTTCCATACAAAATAAAAAACATTGACTTTCGCATCTTCTATGGCCTAACGATACGAAATCAATGCTTTTCAGTTTACCCGGCGGCAAACATAATAGATATATCTATCTTGTATCATAACATATGCTTTTCCTAATAGCAATATTATAAATGACTTTAATAAAATTTATAGTGAACACTATTTTTTCATCTTTATAACATAAATCACTTCTTCATCTGTTTCTGAAATATCCACTGTTGTTTCTACTCCAGCTTGTTCAACCATTTTTGCTGCCTGATCAATAGTATTCATTGCTATTTTTAAATTCTGTGAAATACTCTTTGTCTTAGGCTTAGGTTTTTTAGGTTCAATCTTACTTTTAATTTTTTGTTCAGTCTGTTCAACATTTAAACCTTTATCCATGATTTCTCTTAACATATTATTTTGTTTAGCTGTTGTATCTAACTTTAATAAAGCTCTAGCATGACGTTCTGAAATATCTTTTCTTCTGACTGCTTCCTGAACTGTCATTGGTAATTGTAAAAGTCTTAATTTGTTGGCAATTGTAGACTGTTTTTTCCCCACTTTTTTAGCGAGCTCTTCCTGTGTGATATTTTGTGTATCTAAGATTTGCTGATAAGCCAATGCTTCTTCAATCGCAGATAAGTTTTCTCTTTGAACATTTTCTACAATAGCAGCTGTTGCTGTTTGCTCTTCATCATATTCCTGAACCAGACATGGGACTTCTTCAATACCTGCCAGAAGACAAGCACGATAACGTCTTTCCCCTACAACAATTTGATATTTCCCCTGATATGGTCTGACAACAATAGGCTGTAATAAACCATTTTGTTGAATTGAAACAGCCAGTTCTTGTATTTTTTCATTTTCAAAATGTGTTCTTGGCTGATGATCATTAGCTTCTATTGAATGAATATCTATAAATTTATATGTCGGTTCTTTCACAAAATCCTCTCCTTATAACCTGTTGTTCTATTATAACATCTTTATAACAAAAACAAAAGAAAAGTCCTATAAACTTTTCTTTTGCAACACAATTAATCAATGAGTTTTAAATATTTAAAAGCATTATACAATCCATCATCATTGACATCAGTTGTAATATAATCTGCAGCTGCTTTAATCTCTTCTCCACCATTTCCCATGGCGACATTATATGCACAGCATTCAAACATCGATAAATCAATTTTCGCATCACCAAAAGATATTGTATCTTTGGCATCCGCCCCTAAGTATTCAAGTAAAACTTCAATAGCATGTCTCTTTGTAATACCTGCTGGTCCTAGATCACCATATAAAGCAACTTCACCTTTTCCACCCCAAGTATTTGCAATTAAATGAGGAAATTCTTTTTTAGAATCTAAATGATCCTGATAGCTACTTAAAATGAAACTGATTTTATTAACATCATCTCTATAAAGATCTTCTCCCTGCAAATGAATAAATCCATCAATAAAACGTTTTGATGATTCTTCTGCCTGAGATAAGTCAGCTCCTTTGCCTTGGGCATATTTAACCATGGTTTCAGGCCCTTGTTCATACATGTAATCATTACAATACATACCACTGTTTGCTTCTAAATAAAAACCTAAATGTCTTTCATTACACCAATCAACAATATGTTTCACATCTTCCTTAGATAATCCCTGATGCATCACCACATGTCCATGATCTTCTACATAGGCTCCATTACCACCAATCATTCCATCTAATTCACATAAATGACGTTGTTCAATTTCTGCTTTTGAACATCCTGTACAGATGTAAACTTTGTGTCCATTTGCACGTGCCTCATTCACAGCTTTTGCAGCAGAAGCAGGTAATTTTGCTTCATAGTCAATTAATGTCCCATCAACATCTAAAAATATAATCTTACTCATTGTCTTCCTCCCTATTGTACTTTAACCTCTCCTGATAAAACCTTTTGATAATCTTCATAATTCTTTTGCAGTAATGCTGGTGTATCTAATTCATACGGACATTTACGAGAACATTGTCCACAATGTAAACAATTTTCGATTTTCTTCATTTCAGCTTGCATTTCCTCTGTTAACCAGTTTTGTGAAGGTGATCTTCTTAACATCAATGACATACGTGCACATTGATTAATCATAATTCCGACAGGACAAGGCATACAATATCCACATCCACGACAGAAATCACCAGACAATTCTTCTTTTTCTTTTTCAATAAAAGCTTTCATATCTTCATCAATGACAGGTGTTTCATCCATATAAGATAACCATTCATCCAATTCACTTTCCTTTTGAATTCCCCAAATAGGTAAAACATTATCAAACTGACTCATATATGCCATCGCTGGTTTAGATTGATTAATTAAACCACCTGCCAATCCCTTCATAGCAATAAATCCCATATCAGCTTCTTTGCTTTTTTGAACCAGTTCTTCTTCCTTTGAAGAAGATAAATAACTAAATGGAAATTGAATTGTTTCATAAAGATGAGAATCCACTGCATCCATGGCAACTTGTATTAAATGGGCAGTAATACCAATATGACGAATTTTACCCTCTTCTTTAGCTTTCAACATACATTCATACATCCCTGTTCCATCCCCTGGCTGATACACTGTTTCAGCACAATGGAACTGATATATATCAATATAATCTGTTTGTAATAACTCTAAAGATGTATTCAATTGTTTCCAAAATTCTTCTGGTGTTTTGGCCATTGTTTTGGTTGCTAAATAATAACTTTCTCGTGGATAAATACTTAAAGCTTTCCCTAATTTTTCTTCACTGTCACTATAGGCTCTCGCCGTATCAAAAAATCGCATATCACCATCATAAGCTTTTCTTATAATTTTGATAGCTTCTTCTAAGCTAACCCTTTGAATTGGCAAAGCACCAAAAGCATTTTGTTTAACTTGAATTCCTGTACTTCCTAATATAATATCTTTCATACTCCTACCCTCTTTTCTTTAATTATATTTTAACAAAAAACACGAGTTATGAATAGAATTTATAAAAAACATTTCTCATATCAACATCATCATAAATATAGCTTTTACATCTTGGCATTCACCGAATAATAATAATGATAAATATGCAAATAATAACTTTCGCTTAAATAAACACTATAATCATCCAAATATTGATTAATTTTATAAGAAGATTGATCTTCTTGTTGCAGTTTTGTACGATACTGATCCAATATATCCAACATATCTCTTTGGATTTGATGACTTAAAACTTCTATTGTTTCAACATCTAAATCTGGTTTCTGTTCTCTGATACTCTCTTCGCTCTCCCATGAAAGGCTCACTGCCTGATCAGTGAGTGATGATTGAACAAATGACGCCCTCAATGTATACTCAATATTATTTTTTTGAGCTGAAATATTAAAACTTGCATTGACTCCTTGCCCATAATCATAGACATTCTCATATTGATCAATCATTTCCATATCCAAATCATCAAATAAATTTATAATCTCATCACGATATTGCAAAGCTGTTTCAGCTGTTCCATCATCCTTACCATCATCTATATATTCCTGTAATGGTGAATCTTCTTCAGGTGTTATATTTTCTACATATGTTTCTTCAGGCGCTGCCATGATGAAAGAGCCTATGCTTATCAACATTTTTATCAAAAAGAAAGCCACAACAACAATAAGAATAACCTTAACTATTCTTTTATAAGGAATGCTCTTTTGAGGACGTTTGGATGTAGATGTTGTATTCTGATTTTGCACATAAGTTGCTGTTGTTTCTTTTTTTACACGATAACCACAATTTGGGCAAGTTGTACTCCCAGGTGGTATTTTTGTATGACAGACATCACAACGCATCATTCTCCCTCCTTTATTTCATTATAAAATGCTTTCAGACAAAAAGAAAGAAAACAAAATATACAAAAAAAAGATATTAGCTTTAGCCAATATCCTGACCTATTGATAGATACGTAAAACATTCCTGACGATCTCCTTCAACGGTTTCACTTAAATACAGACTACTATTATCTGTATAATCACTCACAACATGACGTGTTTTATCATCTTCATCTGTTTCCATCAAAGGTGCATACTTTGAAATTGTATCTTGAATTTGAGTATTGAACTTATCATTCATCATATTCAACTTATTGTCATCTAAACTTAATGGAAATTCTTGTATGGTACCATCATTATTCCATGAAATCGTTATATTTTGTCTTTCCAATGTTTGTCCATAAAAAGTCAATGCCACTGTAACATTCATTATATCATCATGACCACTTATATTTGTATAAGCTTGAACGCCTTCATCTTCATAAATATAGTAACTTTCATTCACATCAACTTCTTCTAATTGTAAATTATCCTTTAAAAAACTTTCAATATCCTGTTCATAGGTTAATGCATAGTCCATCGTCCCATCATCATATCCATCATTGATGCCTTCTTCAAAAGATTCACCACTTATTGTTGAAACTTCCTCTGAAAAAGATAAGTGATCGACAACACCGATAATTAAAGGCACAATATTAGCTATAACACCCGCAATAACAATCACAACCAATATCCTTTTTATATAAGAAGATACATTTTGATTTGTACGATATTGCGTCCTATTCCTACGTACTCTTTTTCTACGGTTTTGAAAAACTTCAGGTTCTGGATATTCAGTTGATGTTTTTGTCTGATTAACTGCAGTACTGCTAACATGACTTTTTCGTATACGATAGCCACAATTTGGACATGTATCACTTCCTGGTGGTATTTTTGTATCACAAACATCACATCGCATAATCAATTTCTCCCCTTTCCCCTTATGTTCCTATACTTTTATTATAATTGTTCACAAGACAAAATAGAAGAGAAGTTTGCATAATTAGATATAATTATCTGATTTTCTCATTATTTTTGTCTATATAAAGAGAAAATTTTTCTAAACTCAGGATTAAACATTATTTCACTTAAATCAATAAAATTTAAGTTATTTTTCATTATTTCACTTAATATTTAAGTTATTTCTTTAGTTATTCACTTATTTGTTTAGTTATTTAGTTATTTGTTCACTTATTTATTATAAACTTAAATCAATATTCATATACGAAAAAACGCATCGATTGATGCGTTATAAAGGTTTCTTTTTGATTCTACTAAAATCTCTAGGATATTGAGAAGGTGTACTTTTTACCTTATGTATATAAATATTACAACGATGATCATTCTCATCTGTTAATGTGAAGCTTTCCTGTTTGATGACCTTTCCACCAAGTTTTTCTATACCCTGTTTTGCTTCCTGTAATTCTTCTTGCGCCTTTAATCCTTTTAAAGTTATAAAATCTCCATCAACTTTCACTAAAGGTAAGCATAATTCATCTAAAATATTTAATCTAGCGACAGCTCTTGCTGTGACAATATCAAATGATTCACGATGAGTTTTTGCGTATTCTTCTGCTCTCGCACTTATCGCATGAACATCCTTTAAATCTAAAACTTGAATTAAATGATTTAAAAATGTAATACGTTTTGAAAGTGAGTCCACGATTGTAACTTTTAATTCTGGAAAGACAATCTTTAAAGGAATAGAAGGAAAACCTGCACCCGCTCCTACATCACATAAAGATTGATTGGACAATGCATAATCAAATGAAATCGTTAATGAATCATAGAAATGTTTGAGATAAACATCTTCTTTTTGAGTAATGGCTGTTAAATTCATTTTTTGATTCCATTCAACTAATGTCTGATAATAGTTTTCAAACTGTTCAAGTTGTTTTGATGATAATGTTATACCTTTATCTAAAAGGGCTTGTATAAATTGTTCCTGATTCATATATACCTCTTAATAATGTTGTTTCAAATAGATCAACAAGACTGAAATATCAGCTGGATTGATACCTGAAATTCTTGATGCCTGAGCAATTGTAACTGGTCGAATTTCAGATAATTTCTGTTTAGCTTCTAATGAAAGATTTAAAACATCTTCATAATCAATATCTTGTGGAATCTGTTTTTCTTCCATTTTTCTTTGTTTCTCTACCTGTCGTAAAGTCTTATCAATATATCCTTTATACTTAATAAGAATTGTGACTCTTTTTTCTTCTTCCGATGTCAAATGAGCATCATCAATATAGGGTTTTAATTTCTGATAATCCATTTCTGGTCTCTGTAATAATTCTTTAGCACTGACACCTTCTTTTAATGGTGTAGAACCTAATTGTACTAATAATTCATTGATTTCATGTTTTGGTGTAAAACGAATACTATCTAGTCTTTCTATTTCATTATGAATATGTTTCATCTTTTCCAAATAAGCCTGATATACCTCTTTGCTAACCAAATGTGCATCATAACCATGTTGCCTTAATCTTTCATCAGCATTATCATGACGCAATAATAATCGATATTCAGCTCGAGATGTCAACATACGATAAGGTTCTTTTGTTCCTTTTGTGACTAAATCATCAATCATAACACCAATATAAGCTTCATCTCTTTTTAAAATCAATGGTTCTTCATGATTAATCTTCTTAACAGCATTAATTCCTGCTATTAAACCTTGTGCTGCAGCTTCCTCATATCCACTTGTTCCATTAATTTGTCCTGCTGTAAAAAGATTTTTGATGACTTTTGTTTCTAATGATGGCCATAACTGTAGTGGATCGATTGCATCATATTCAATAGCATAAGCATATTTTAAGATTTGACAATTTTCTAATCCTGGGATTGTACGAATCATTTGTTCTTGAATATCATGAGGCATGGATGTTGAAAAACCTTGCACATAAATTGTATTCATCTCTTTAGATTCTGGTTCTAAGAAAATTTGATGTTGTGGCTTATCAGAGAATTTCACTATTTTATCTTCAATAGAAGGACAATATCTTGGTCCTACTCCTTTGACAATACCTGAATACATACTACATTTTGATAAGTTATCTCTAATAATTTTATGTGTTCTTTCATTTGTATATGTTAAATAACAAGGAGTTTGCTGTTCAATAGGAATAAATGTTGTTGTTTCATAACTAAAAGCAAGTGGTTCATCGGTACCTGGCTGTAATTGTGTCTTTGAATAATCTACACTATTGATTTCTACTCTTGGTGGTGTTCCTGTTTTTAATCTTTGAATACGGAATCCTAAATCTTTTAACTGATCAGATAAATATAATGATTGTTTTTGTTGATCTGGACCACTCGGTGTTTTTTGATCACCTACAAGAATTTCAGCTTTTAAATAAGTTCCTGTTGTTAAAATGACAGTTTTTCCTTCATAAGTTTTTCCATTATCCAAAACAACACCTTTGACTGTCTGATTTTCAATCATTAAACCCTCTACCATACCTTCAACAATATCTAAATTTTCCTGTTGTTTTAAGATAGTTTGCATATAACGTGGATAGGCTTTTTTATCCGCTTGTGCACGTAACGATTGAACACCTGGCCCTTTCGCTGTATTTAACATCTTCATCTGTAAATATGTTGCATCAGCTGTTTTTCCCATCTGACCACCTAAGGCATCAATTTCTCTAACTATGATTCCTTTTGCTGGTCCTCCAATAGATGTATTACATGGCATAGAGCCAACATTTTCAAAATTTGATGTAACCAGCAATGTTTTTTTACCAATTCTTGATGAGGCTAAAGATGCTTCAATACCAGCATGCCCACCTCCTACAACAATCACATCATACATTTTTATCACTCCTTTAATCTGTATCATCTTAGCATAAAATAGTGATATTATCAATTTGATTTCTTTTCATAATATTATCTTATTATCAAATAAAAATGAATTTCACCCTTTCATATCTTTTTTTATTATGAATAAAATCTGGCATATGTTATAATACTTTTGAGGTGAGTTTATGAATCCTAAAGATATCTTAGAAAAATATTATCATTTTGCGGTTGTAGGAGTGACTCCTAATCAAGAAAAATATGGTTATAAAATATTTAAACGTTTATTAGAAAAAGGTTATCAAACTTATGGTGTTTCACCAAAATATCAAACGATTGAAGATTATAATATTTATCCATCATTAGAAGCCATTGATCATCCAATAGATGTTGTCGTCTTTGTTGTAAATAAAAAGTTTGCATACGATTATGTAGATGAAATGTCTGGTATCGGTATTCGATATGCCTGGATGCAACCTGGCACATATGATGATCAGTTATTACAATATATGAAAGATCAAGGCATTACACCTATTTTGGCCTGTATTTTAGTGGAAACAGAGTAATCAGCTTTTTAGCTGATTTTTTTGTATAACTTGAAGATTCTAATCATATAAAGTCTAGTCATCTGTATAACAAGAATCTCCATCTAACATATAAACATCAAGAATATAGGAATCATCTATATCTTTTTATAAACTTGTCCATCACTAACAAAAGAATATTGAGATGCATGTTGCTTATTCTCTCCATAAACAACAATAATAAAAAACATAAGTATTCAAATACTTTTTCACTCATCATACACATCTTTGTATTACAATCAAGATAGGAGGTTATATCTATGAAGCAATATTTTAAATATTTCTTTTTTCGTTATTTCTTACTTTATTTTCTTCTCTCTTTACCTGCTTTTGGATTTACATTTGCACCTCAAATCTATTCTTTTTTGATGATTCTCTTTTTATGGATTTACACATTTAGACTCAAAAGAAAAAATCATTTGAATGAAAACTATTTTCTTTTCCAATCTTTCCTTGTAATATTAATTTCAACAGCATTATCTATTTCTTTCATATTATCTCAAGGCTATTTATCTTCTCCCTACTGGAATATCTTCTATATGATTGCTATTCCTTTTAGTCCGTTATTTATTTCTGCTACTTTTTTAGGATTTTATTCCGTTGCTTTTATAAGTCCTATTGTTATTCTCTTAGCTCATTTGATAATTATTTATGCAATGACAAAACCTCAAATCCAAACACGTCGTATAATTTTATGGTCCTTAGCGATGATCATAACAACAACTACAAGTATCTATATCTATCAAACTAGCCCATCACACAAATACAAAGGTGGACATGATTTTGACTATATGAATGGTTATTCCAGCACAGATCTCTCCGCTTTTACTCCTTATAGTGAAAATAGTCAGCTTGTAGAGCTTCAGGAACCGAGCACTTTGGTGATTGAAAACGAAAAAGATATGCCTATTCTCGATGGAGCTGAAGCCTGTTATCCTGTTTATAGTGCCATTGCAAAAGCTGTCTATAAAGATATTGATCAGATAGAAAAAGCTTATAGTGAAACCGAAGACTTCTATAACTATAATACCAATGGAAAAATTGTTACATTTACAAACACATCTGTCGGTTATTCACGTTTAATCAATGGAGAAGTTGATATGTTTTTTGGAGCCAAACCATCTCAGTCACAATTGGAAGAAGCTAAAGAAGCTGGTGTTGAATTTGAGTATACACCTATTGGTCAGGAAGCTTTTGTCTTCTTTGTAAATAAAGGCAATCCTGTATCTAACTTATCAACACAACAAATTAAAGATATCTATCACGGGGATATCACCAATTGGAAAGATGTTGGTGGAAAAAATAAAGAAATCCTTGCTTTTCAAAGACCAGAAAGATCTGGCAGTCAAGCTATGATGACTTATTTCATGGGTGATCTTTCATTAAAAGAACCCCTTCAATATGAATATGTTTCAGCAATGACAGGTATTATTAGTGATACGGCGCAATATAATGGCGAAAAAGATGCCATTGGATATACGTTTAGATATTTCCTAGAAGGCCTTCATCAAGAACAAGATGTGAAAATATTATCTGTAGATGGTATTAAGCCAACAACTGAGAATATTAAAAATCAAACATATCCTATTTCTACTTATTTGTATTGTGTCACATTAAAGTCAAATCAAAAAGATAATGTCAAAAAGCTAAAAGAATATCTTCTCTCTTCACAAGGACAGTATATTATTGAACAAACAGGATATTGTGCTTTATCTTAGTCAACATTTATAACATTATTATATAAACATATATTCATAAAACTGTGAGTACGAAAAAAGATGCTTGACCTCATCAAAGTCAGACATCTTTTTTCATACTTTTATATTATTAAAATCAATATAGGAAAGACAATTATGGGATGCTTTTTCAATTTTTATTTGTAAAATTGAGGTAAATATTTTTTATGGGCTTCTAGCATTTCATCCAGTATCTTTTTGGCAGTGATTTCACTTTGGACAAGTGGGTTAATTGTCATAGCAACCAAAGCATCATCATAGTTACCACTCAATGCTACATTTGTTGTTAAAATTTCAAAGGCTTTTAATTGATGAATTAATCCAACTGTCTGTAATGGCAATTCTCCAACAGGAATTGGTATAGGTCCATCTTTGGTAATCTTGCAGCTGACTTCTACCACAACATCATCTGGCATATTAGAAATAGCTCCTTGATTTAATGTATCAACAACTTGAATATCTCCTTTATCATTGTATAAAGATGAAATCAAATTACAGGCTGCATCACTATAATAAGCCCCACCTCTTTGTTCCAATTCTTTTGGTTTGACATCAAGAGTCTCATCTTTATATTTTTCAAACAATTCTTTTTCAACCTTTTTAACAACTTGGGCACGACATTGTCCTTTTGCGGCATCTTCCTGGCAATGTTCTAACATCTGCTGTTTTTGTAAATAATAACGCAAGTACCCAATTCCTAAATATCCATAGCTATTTAAAAATTCTTTTGACCATGGAATATCAACAATGTTCTTCAAAGATTCCCTATTTCCCTGATCAATCATTGTGTCAATAAGCTTTCTATTGGCATTTTCTCCATTTAATGTAATATCTAACGCATAGATCATATGATTGATTCCACCAATCTTGACATCTAATTGGTCATCTTCTTTGACATTTAAGATATGTTCAATATCCTTAATCATATTGACTGGTCCATTGCATAAACCAATAAATTTTTTCCATCCTGTATGTCTAAAAACAGCTTCAGCATTAATTCCTGACGGGTTTGTAAATGAAATAATCCAAGCATCTGGGCATAATTTTTCACAATCCTTAATAATATCAAAGATAACAGGTATCGTTCTTAAAGCTTTAAACATTCCACCTGGTCCATTTGTTTCCTGTCCAATGACACCATATTTCAAAGGAATCAATTCATCCTTTTCTCTCGCATCTAATTGCCCAACTCTAAATTGAGTTGTGACAAAATTTGCATCTTTCAATGCCTCCTGACGATCAAGAGTCATATAAATTTTCATAGGGATTCCTGCTTTTTTAACCATTCTTTTAGCAAGATTTCCTACAATTTCCAACTTATGTTTCCCTTCTTCAATATCAACAAGCCATAATTCTCTAACAGGTAATTCATCATATCTTTTGATAAATCCTTCAATAAGCTCTGGTGTATAGGAAGAACCACCACCAATTGTTACTATTTTAACGCTTTTCATAATCTTCCTCCTTCAATTGACTTGCAGCTTCTTGATCCAAACAAACAATCACATTTGGATGTCTTTGAATAATAGAACTAGGGAAATCTGAAGTCACTTCACCATAAATCATTCTTTTCACTAAATCAGCTTTCTTTTCTCCCTTAGCCATCATGATCAGTTGTTTTGCTTTCATGATTGTACCAATTCCCTGTGTGACACCTTGTGTAGGAACATCTTCAATATGATCAAATCCATAATCAAGTGAACTTTCTATAGATTCTTGATGTAAATTCACAACATGACATGCTCCATCAAGTGGACTTCCTGGCTCATTATAAGCAATGTGTCCATCCATTCCAATTCCTAAAATTTGGATATCAATAGGATTGGCATCAATCAAAGATTCATATCTTTGACATTCTTGAATCATATCTTCTTTTGATCCATCTAAAGCATTGATATTTTCAGGTAAAATATCAATGTGGGAAAAAAGTTCATTTTTCATTGCTGATGCAAAACTACGTGGATGACTTGGAGTTAATCCTACATATTCATCTAAATTGAATGCTTTGACCTGACGAAAACTTACTTTTTGAGCCTGATAATTGTCTATAAAATAGCGATAAACTCCAAGTGGTGTTGATCCTGTTGCAAACCCAATAACTGGTTGCGAATGATTTCTAATAAAATGACAGATATATTCTCCTACATAAGCATCAAGATGCTCCTCTTTTTCAAAGACAAGAATTTTCATTTTAAACCCTCCTATTTTATAACTCTCTTCTCACATTAATAGTAACATGATTAAAGACGAGAATATACAAAAAAACAAATTTTAATTAATTCTTAATCTCATATTTTTTAAAGTATATTCTTAGACAACTTTTAATAAGTAAACCTAAATATCTTTTCAATATAAATTGACTTTATGACTTATTTATGAAGTTTAATATTGTAAAAGGCATATATATACATTCTTTTTAAGTATTTGTTTTTTTCATCATTCGCTATTACAATATAGAGTATAAGGAGGAATATAAGATATGAGTTTTCAAGACAATTTTTTATGGGGTGGAGCAATTGCTGCAAACCAGGCTGAAGGAGCATGGAATGTAGATGGGCGTGGTCCTGCCAAAACAGACGTGACAACAGGAGGTTCTGTAAAAGAACCTAGATATGTCACATTTATTGATAAAGATGGGAAACCTGGTAAAGTTGTAAACGGCCAACCTATTCCTAGTGGTGCTAAATATGCGGTATTAGATGATTACTATTATCCTAATCATGATGGTGTAGATTTTTATCATCATTATAAGGAAGATATCGCATTACTTGCTGAAATGGGATTTAAAATGTTTAGACTGTCTATTTCATGGTCACGTTTATATCCTCATGGTGACGAAGAAACACCAAATCCAAAAGGAGTTGAATTTTATCGTTCCGTCTTTATGGAATGTAAAAAACATGGTATTGAACCATTAGTGACTATCTGGCATTTTGATACACCACTATATTTAGAAGAACATTATGGTGGATGGAACAATCGTCAATTGATTGATTTTTACGTACGTTTTGCGACAACTTGTTTTAAAGAATATCAAGGACTAGTAAAATATTGGTTAACTTTCAATGAAATCAATAACACAGTCATGATGTTAAATCTTTTTGGTAATCATGCAGGAGATAAAGAACATCAACAAGGTTATCAACAACTTCATTATCAATTTGTTGCAAGTGCAAAAGCTGTACAAATTGGTCATGAAATTGATCCAAACAATATGATTGGATGTATGATTTGTGGTATTACATTTTATCCTGGAACATGTGATCCAAAAGATATTATGGCTAACAGACATATGTGGGAAAAGAGTATTTTCTATTGTGGAGATGTTCAATGTAAAGGAAAATATCCAACATTTGCGAAGAGATTATGGAATGAACATCATGTTCAGCTAGACATCACTGAACAAGACTTAGAAGATTTAAGAAATGGTTGTGTCAATATGTATACATTCTCTTACTATATGTCATCTATCGAAACAACACATGAAACAGATGATATGGTTTCTGGTAACTTTGCTGCTGGAGCAAGAAACCCATATTTAACATATTCTGATTGGGGATGGGCTCAAGACCCTCTAGGATTACGCTATTATCTAGAAATGATTTATGATCGTTATGAAAAACCATTAATGGTTGTAGAAAATGGTTTAGGTGCTTATGATACTTTAGAAGAAGACGGAAGCATTCATGATGATTATCGTATCGACTATTTAAGAGATCATATTAAAGAAATGGGAAAAGCCATTGATAATGGTGTTAATTTGATTGGATATACAACGTGGGGATGTATTGATTTAGTATCAGCAGGTACTGGAGAAATGCGTAAACGTTATGGTTTTATTTATGTAGATAAAGATGATCAAGGTCATGGAACTTATAATCGTTATCGTAAAGATTCTTTCTACTGGTATAAAAAAGTGATTGAAAGTCATGGAGAAGATTTAGACTAAAAGAAAACACGTTGATCAAAATGATTAACGTGTTTTAATAACGTCTTTTTTTTGCCTTTTTTGTCATGAACACTGAAGAAACAAATGAAACAAAAGGTACAGTCATAATAACTCCCAAAGACCCTGAGATCCCTTGAATAATTTCAATACCTATATCATAAGAATTAATCATCTGTAAAAATGGAATATTATATGCATAATAAATCATCAATGTACTTAAAGAACTTCCAACAAATGCTAAAATCAATGTATTAGACATTGTTCCCATCATATCTCCACCAATTTTAATACCACTCTTAAATAAAATCGCTCTTGATATATTAGGATTATGATACACTAATTCTTCTAACGTTGTTGCAATTGACATTGACATATCAACAACAGCACCTAATGATGCAATTAAAATAGCGGAGAATAATAATCCACTAACATCCAATGGTACACTCTGTCCAATATATATTAATGATTCTATATCTTCTACATTATAACCATTAATATTTGTAAACATTCCACATAACGCAGCAAATAATCCTGCCACAACAACCCCACAAACTGTTCCAATAATAGAACAATATGTTTTCATAGAAAATCCGCCTATCAGATACATCGTCATTAACGTTGTTATAATGGTAACTATAACAGCTCCTAAAAACGGTGAAAATCCTAAGTATAACATTGGTAGATATAAATAAATAATACAAATAAATGTAAAAATTAAACTAATAGCTGAAGTGAGACCTTTTCTTTTTCCAATCATAACTAAACAAATGAGAAAAAATGCAACAATCATAAATAATGTATTCGTTCTATCATAATTATACACGCTAGCTGAAAATGATCCGTCATATTCACTGACTTGTACAATAACATCTGTTCCAACTTGACAATCAGCACCATACAGATAACTATCGATATTTGTTGCTTCGACAATCTCTCCGGCATAATCTCCAGATTTGAGTTCAACATTAACAACCTGTGTTCCCAATTGTTGTCCACTTTCATCTCTACTTTCAGAAATAATTTCCACAACCGTTGCTCTTTCAAATTGAGCACCTTCAGTATCCATTAAAGACACTTTATCTACTCCTTGATTAAAAAAATACAAAAACACAAAAAACAATAAAACACATATCCAAACAACAATATGTTTTATTTGTTCTTTTCTATTCAAACTCATAAATTCATTCCACAATTTCATAAAACCCTCCAATAACGAAAACAAGACAGAACAAGTCTGTCTTGTTACTTCAATCAATTATTCAGTCTCTTTTTTTCTATAAACCTTATAAGATACAATTCCAGCTAATGAACCTACTGCTAATAATGTTAATCCTAAAACGTTGGCTGTATCCTCAGTTTTAACAGCATCTTTAGACGTAGCAGAATTTGAAGTCTGTACTATTTGATCTGATTTGCCAGATTGATCAGTTGTTTGAGAAGGAGTCTGATCTTTATTTGTTTCTTGTTGGTTTTGATTGTTATTTTGATTATTCTCATCTGGGTTTACAGGTGTAACAGGTGTTATATCTTCTTTATTAACTAAAGATTGTAATTCTGTTTGTTCTTGTTTTAATGAATCAAGTAATGAAGTTAATTCTGTTTTTGTAATCTTTGATTCATTCATTTGTGTTTTTAATTGAGCTAAAGCTTGTTTATACGCATTAACATTTTCTTGTGTATATTGACCTTTTTTATTTCCAATTTCAATTGTTGATAAGAATTTTCCAGCTTCATCGAATTGTGCCTGTAAATCTGCATATTCTGCTTTTGTCACAACTTCAGATTTAGCTGTTAACATATTTGTATAAACTTGATCAATTGTTGCTTCATCAACTGCTGCATTTTTATCAGCTTCATAGAATGTCTTATCCAAGAATTTTGAGTATCCTTGTTTTAAAGCATCAGTGTTATTTGGATCTCTATAATCTGTATCTTTTGCTCTAGCATAGTAATCTAATGGATCGTTGTTAGTATTCCATCTTGAAGCTAAATCATCGATAGCCACAGAATCATCAACAGTTTCTAAAGTTGTAGATAAGCCATTTAAAGCTTCTTCAATACGTTGTTTTGATCCACTTGTCATATCTACTTTATCCATTGATTGTAAATCAGCTTTTAATTCTTCAATTGAAGTTGCTTTTTCATCTTTTTTAATAGTAACATCATTTGCATATTTATCTCCATTAACATCATATGTTTTGATTGTAAATGAATCACTTGTAAAATCAATTGTTGAGAATGTTGGAATTGGATTATTAGAACGTTCAGCTAAGTAATATTGTTTATCTGTACTTAAAGCATAGAATTTACTTCCTGTTGCTGAACCAGCAGCGATATATAAAGTTCCTTCTGGATTATATGCAGTACTCGCTGCATCTTCTCCAACTCCTTCAGTTGTAATAACTTTACCATCTAAAATTTGGAAAGTACGTGCATAAGAATGATCGTGCCCAGTTAAACATACATCAATATCAAATTCATCCATTAATGGTGCAAATAAAATTCTTAAGTTAGCTCCATCCGTATTAGCATGAGGTGCGCCAGCTCCATAAATATCATGATGGAACATAACGATACGCCATTTTGCATCTTCATGACTGCTAATAGCTTCTTCTAAGAATGCTTTGTGTTGAGCAACATTACGGCTATTACTATTTAAAGAAATAATTAATGCATCACCATAACTATAGTAATAGTTTCCTCCTGCATTTGTAGATCCTAATGCAGATGCGTTTGGATTATTGTAATGTAATTTGTAATCATCACCTTTAGATTCATGATTACCAATTGTTGTTGCGACAGGAATACTTCTTAGATATTGAGGATATAAATATCCAGCATATTCCTGTTCTTTAATAATATAACGTGCTTTATCTTCAGCTGAATTATCATTTGTAACTTCTGAATAATCAATTTGATCTCCTGCTGATAAGATAAAGCTTGCATCAGGTGCTGTTTTCATTGCCTGAGTTAAAGTTTTGTTCCATGAATAAGTATCATTTGCAATATTTTGATCATCATTAGATTTTTCACCTGATGATCCAGAAGCACCAATTTGTGGATCTCCTACAAGAATTGTCTGGAAGTTTGTAAATGAATGTGTCTGATATGTATAAGTATCACTCCATGTACTTCCATCTACACTGTATTGATAGTAATAAGTTGTGTTTTCTTCTAAATAATTGTCAACTGATACTTTATTTGATGCTTTATAATATTCTGCATCAGTATCAAAATCATTTGTTTTATTAATACTTTGAGCTTTCCCTTCAAATACAGTAGCATTACTCATATCTTGAGATTTAGACATTTTAACTTGTGGTGTCCCAGCGACTTTTGAATACCATGCAAAATTTAAATCTTTTTCTGTTTTACCAGGTGTTAAAATAACTTTTCCTGAATCAAATTCTTCTTTATTGTTCCAAGTGTTATTATACCAGTCTTGATATCCAGATTCATTTTGGACATTAGAAATATAATCTTTATATCCATCTGCATGAACTCCGAATGCAAAAACTGAAGCGCTACACATTGATGACACTGTTGTCATAGTTGCTAATGAAAGAAGTAATTTTCTTTTTAAGTTTTCGTTCATTTTCATTCTCCCTTTTTTTAATTTAAAGTATCTTTCAATACTTCCGTGTATACTTTAAACAATATCAAAGAAGACCTCAATAGCATTTACAAAAACTTAAACTTCTTTTACATAATTTTAAGAGAACTTCCATTTTTATTTAGAAAACTTAGAAATTATTAAAATGATATCTTTAAACAAAATGATCTTACTTCATAACAAAAGAATACACTTTATACATTTTGATTATCAAGGTATCTATCATACCAACCAGCAATAATAATAACTGTTCAATTAATAAGGGAACAATTAATTTTTTAATGCCTGATTACTAAATATTTATTGCTTCTTAAGAAGGGAAATGTTAGGTTCAAGAATATTCATAATATACATTCTTCTTTTATCTTCTTTATTTTATTCTTTTGTACAATAACAATAATGAAATCCACTATAACCAAATAGAATAGTCTCCCTTAAATAAAAAAGGAATTTCTATTTAAATAGATTTTCCTTCTTTAAGTATTCTCAATTTGAAATACTATTATTGTTCATCATATAAATCTGCAATTTCTCCCATATCTTCCAATCGTATATGTGAAGCATCTATTCTTGGTGATTCTTCATTTTGTTGGGATAGATTGGCAGGTAACTGTCCTTCTAATTGTCCTCTAATACTTTTTGATCTTAGTAAGCAAAACTCCTGAAATGTATCTACGCCTAAAAGATAATCTTGATAAGAACAAAATGCAGTTGGATCTTTTCGTACATAAGAATCTATCATTTGCGTTGTGTCTTCTACCTTCTTTTGAAAATATCCACTTTCAAAATATTCATCAATAAAATATTGGAAATATTCATGATATTGTTTAAAATACTCATCATGTTGCATAACATGATGGTACAACGGTCTATTAAACATAACCTCTTGAGTATAAGGCGTATTAATAGGATAATTCACATATTTTGTCACATCATTACTAGGATTAGGCATACCTAATGAATATGTACCATATGCTAGATTATAATCCCAGGGAAGCATTGAAATCATACCATCTTCTTCATATAAATAATAGTTATGTCCTGTTGGACCTAAATAACTATCTAAATTAACCACAAAAACCTGTACTACGAAATATCTTAAAACCTCATCTATGTTGACAGCTTTTTCTATATTTTGATTATCATCTAATATTTTTAATGATTGAATTAATCTTTTTTTATCAGCTTCAGTTATCTTAAATTTCGCATTATTAAATAAATTAGGATACGATTCAATATTCTCATCAATATACTGTAACGCTAAATCTTTATTAGGTGCATAAACATCTGTATATCCAGGTTTATAAAGAATTCCATGATCTTTTCCATAATTTCTTTTTACAAAAGCTTCTTCTGGTTCTTCAATCGCTAAAAATAATCCCCAATCTTTTTGATTGATTGTCACCCAGACATAACTTGTTAGAGGAGATGGAACACCCATAAAAGACATCATATCGTAAGTCATATAGTTTTTTAAGTATGCATTATCTTGAAAAGAACAATCTAATGTAAACTTATCCAAACCATAATAATGATATCCTGAATCATAATGATCAAATTCTATTTTTAGACTAAAACGATCTGATTCATAACGGTCAATAAGTTCTAACGAATTATTTCCCTTCACTCTCAGCCCTACCATATCAAAGGTTTCTCCATCTATCGTTATAGAAGATACATGATATTCTTTGGCTTGTGCCTGATCAAAAAATTTCTGTGGATTTTCCAATTGTATATCAATCGTATGAACATAACTTTGATCAAATAATTTAGAAGCATAAGCAGGTAATTGATAGGCTGGTGTTATACCCCAATGTCCCGGTAACATCAAACCAACAGTGATAATAAGACTAAAGATAACGAATATCATAACAAGTATATCTATATATTTATGTTTAATCATATTAATTCATATAATCTCCATTATAAGAAACCATCACTGTATATAAAACACCTTCCATATCTGAAAGCTCATTAACAAATGATGTTTCCTGATCCTTAAGTCTGATTTCATAATTCAGTTCAATACAATCTTTTTTGATACTCTTGCTTTTCAACGAAAAAGCATATACCTGTTTTTGAATAAATTGATAGACATTCTTTTCACTATTTTGATTTTCACAATGAACAACTAGTATATAAGGTCTTTGTGTATTTTTCTTATGAGAAAAGATATAAAGAATAATTCCAATCCATAAACTCCCAAATACAGCTAAAGGAATTAAACCTGCTGCCAATACAATACCGACTGCTATACTCCAGAACAAAAACGCAATGTCCATAGGTTCTTTAACAGCTGTTCTAAATCGTACAATTGATAAAGCACCGACCATCCCTAAAGATAAAATAATATTACTTGTAATGGCAAGAATCACTAATGTCGTAATCATTGTTAAAGCTACAAGTGTTATTGCAAAACTGGAAGTATACATAATCCCACTATATGTTTTTTTATAAACAAAGAAAATAAACATCCCCATCATAAATGCCAAAAGTAAAGCTATTGACATATCCAGTAATGAAACAGCATGTATATTTTCTAAAAAATTTGAACGAAATATATCCTGAAAAGTCATTTTTCTTCTCCTTTACCAATCAATCTGTCGACATTTTGCAAACTTTGAATAGGCTGATGTTTTCTGTGAAAGTCCTTGTATCGCCATTTTCACAATATCAGGTAAAAATTCATTATATTTCACTTCGAATACTGCAAAATCATCTACACCTATTTTTCTATGATCCAATGATAAAAAATCATATATATTTTTATATGTACACAAATATCTATCTATTGTTAATCTTACCTTGGATACATCATATGTATAAGCCTGCCTTTGGTATGATACAATCACACAAGGTTTTAATAATTCTCCTTTTAATGCACTATAAAATTCAATCATTAATGGATTACCACTTTTTAATAAAAAATCTATATCTCCATTCAATATATCTTGAACCTGTTTAACAGTCAATTTCGTAGAACGTTTCGCACATAACCCATTATGTTTCATTTTCTTTTCTAATCGTATAAAACTTAAATCATGATTATAATATCGTATTCTAAACTTATGCCTTTGTGATACCCCATTTAACTTTTCTTTTAAAGCTCTATCATCAGGTGTATCAAAATAAAGACTATGAACATCATAATATCCTTCATTTAATGTATAATGATCTTTAGAGAATAATAAATTCAATCTTCGATTTAAAATCTCTGCTTCTAATGGATTGATAATATGTTTAAGTTCGTGCCGATATTGAATAGGTTTATAATTCTTAATCATAAGCATAACCTCTCTATAAATTGAGGAGTTTATTTCCATAAACTCCTACATTTTCACATCAAATGAAACAATTTCTCCACTAATAGCATTCACTTGATAACTATAACTTGCATATGAATCTGTAAAATTCACATTATATACAAGTTGATTGCTTTTAACATCCAATTCATCTTCATACGACTTCAAATCATTAAGAGTCACTTGAGCATGTTCTAAAACTTTTGTTCTAACTTCTTCATCTCTCAAATATCCACTATGACTCTCTACCCCATCTATCGTAATTGTTTTAAACTGTATATTTTTATAATGAATTAATGTATTTAAATCATTAATGGAAAGATCAACCAAATCAGAAAATTCATAATCTGGACTGACACCTATTAATTTTTTTATTAACGTGACCTTACCTACAGAAATCCCATATTTTTTAGCTAATTCCTGTCGTTCTTTAGAAAAACTGTAATCCTGTGAAACAACTGATGCATTTAATGAATAACCCGATAAAATATCTTTAACATCTGATGCAACTTGTTCTTTCAATTCTTCTCTAATTTCTTTATCCTGTCCTTGAACACTAACTAAAACTGAATTTTTAGCTTCACTTATATATCCATATTTAAACATACTTCCTATAATAGCATTTACAGCTACATCCAAATCTGTATTTTCTAAATCCATCTCTTCTAAAACAAGAACTGCATCTTCATTGTGACAAATAACCTCTTCTACTCGCCTTTCATTATTGACTTCCAATTCAATGCTTGGATTCACTTCAAAGGCAACTGAATAAGCCTCTTGTGAAGGCCAAAAAAGAAAACCAATCACAATCATACACATAACAACTGCAAGTGATAATGATTTATGAATATGAATTTTTCTTTTATGAACTTCATCTTCAGGTCTAACTTGAGATATGTACTGTATATCTTGGAGTAATTCATTTTTTCTTGAAGGTGTATGAACACTTTGAAATTCCTGTCTAATCATCTTTTTTATCTTTCTATTATTCATAGTTCATTCCTCCAAACTTTTTTTCAATTTCTTTAATGAACGATGATATTTATTTAAAACTGTTGTTAATTTCATTTCCATAATTTCAGAAATTTCTTTAAAAGTTAATCCTTCTTCTACATGTAAGATGATGATTTCTCTTTCTTCAACTGAGAGTTTATCCAATAGAACCCGAATCATCATCTTATCATGTATATCTTTCATCCCTTCATCTACATCATCAATTTCATAATCGACAACCTGTTCTCTATTATGTTTTCTAAACGACATATAAGTGATGTTGCGAGAGATTGTTATTATCCATGCTTTAGGATGACCATTTTCTTTATACAGATGAATATTTTTATATATCTGTATAAAAGTATCGTGAGTCAAATCCTGTGCCATTTCCTTTGATTTGGCAATACTATAAATATAGCGATAAATATCATCACGCATCAAATCATATATTTCTCCTAAAATATCTGTTTCATTTTTTAATCGAATTAACAATTTCTCTAATTTTTTCTCTCTTAACATCATTGATCTCTCCTATGATGTTAATATCTCATTTATGATTTATCTATTTCTTGCATGTTTATATTAAGAATATATTAAGTTTACGTTAATTAATCATCGTAATTTGTATCATCATGATCATCATCTTTGTCATAATTTGTATCATCATCATCATGATCATCATAATTTGTATTATCATAGTTTGTATTGTCATAATTTGTATTTTTATTTGTTGATTGTCCTGAACTTGATGGTTGTGTTGATGGTTTTGAAGTAGCAGGTTTATTTGTTGACTGATAATTCGTATTATCATCATAATTCGTATTATCATAATTTGTATTATCATAATTTGTGTTTTTACTTGTTTGTGATGAAGTTGATGGTTTGGATGCTGCTGGTTTACTTGTTGAATTATAGTTTGTATTATCATAGTTTGTATTGTCGTAATTCGTATTGTTTTGATTTGTTACTTTATTTTGTGTTGTCTGTTGTGTATTTGATGGTTTACTTACAGGTTTAACTTCTGGTTCAACCTCTCTTTCTACAATCCCTTTTGCAGCACTCACTTCATATTCATATTCATTTTGATTATATTTAAATTCTATATCATAAGTCAAAACACCATTTTCCATATCATAATCAATTTCCAATTCTTTAATCTGACTCTTTGAAACGGAAGCATTCTTTAATGCGATATTTAAAGCTTCATCTTTTGTAATATATTGTTTTGTACTAACATTTCCTACCATTTTATTGGCATTTTTTTGTGTATCATCTTTATCTAAAGACTGATAAATTAAAATTAAATCTTGAGCATTAAGTTTCACCAAATCCTCTACTTTATATGTCTTCTTAGCATCATCATTTTCATCTATAATATCTTCAATTAAATTTGCTTTTCCATAAGAAATGCTGTATTTATTCATCAAAGATTCCACATCATCATCAATATCTATATCTTGAGAATAAATAGCACCTTCAATAGAATAACTCTTCAATGTTGTATAAATATATTGACTCAATTCATCTTCTAAGGCCACTCTTGCTTGATCATCATCATTTTCAACTGACAATAAGACTGTATTTTGATTTGCATTTAAATATCCATTCTTCACCAGCGATCCAAGGACAGCATTCATTGCGACATTCGCATCTGCCTGTTCTAACTCCATATCTTGTAATACTTTTTTAGCATCATCATTAACTGCGATAGCTTCTATAACTTTATCGTCCTCATCCAAATGTAATTGGATACTAGGATTCACATCTAGTGTCACAAGACTCGTATATTTTTGTGCACTTTGTCCATTTCCACACCCAGTCACCATTGATAACATAATGACTCCTGTTCCTAATAATTTTATCATATTTGTTTTTTTCATAGTTTTCTCATCTCCTTCACTCTATTAATGTATAAACATACTGATTTATCACAACAAAATTAAAAAAATTTTTATAACAAAAAAACATCCTTTTCAGGGATGCTCTTTTTTAAAATATAAAACACGTTATTCTTCTCATAATTTATGATTATCTTCTTCAAATTCTTCCAATATCTTGAGTGAACTGCTTGTTCCAATACGACTTGCTCCAGCTTCTATCATTGCTCGGCATGTTTTCCAATCACGTATTCCCCCTGCAGCTTTAACTTTGACTTCATTACCAACTGTTTCTTTCATTAAACGAATATCTTCTACTGTTGCTCCTGAAGTTCCAAAACCAGTACTTGTTTTGATATAATCTGGTTTTACTTGTTTCGCGATGAGCGCTATATGTTTTATTTCATCTTTTGTAAGATAACAATTTTCAAAAATCACTTTACAAATTCTATTATTTTGATGACAGATCTGTACAATGCTTTTCATTTCTTTTTCAATATAATCCCAGTCATGCATCTTTGCCTTTCCAATATTAATCACGTAGTCAATCTCATCAGCTCCATCATCAATAGCCTGTTTTGTTTCAGCTAATTTGATATCTAATGTTGTCTGTCCTAATGGAAATGAAATAGCTGCACCGACATGAATAGAAGTTCCTTTCAGTAATTCTTTACACAACTTTACTGGTTCACTGTTAATTGCTACCATTGCAGCTCCAATATCTTTAGCCTCATCACATAATTTAATAAAATCATCTCTCGAGGCATAAGCCTTTAAAAACGTATGATCAAACATACTAGCTAGTTCTTCTTTTGTCATGTCAAAACCTCCTTATAATAATTTCAACAATTGCATGTGATTTGTAATAATTATATCACTTTGACTTTGATTATTTTGAAATTTTCCTGAATAGTAAGCAACAACTTCTAAACCTGCCATTTTTGCTGCTTGTATTCCAAAAGTACTATCCTCTACAACAAACAATGGCTTTTGATATTTTTGTTGTCTTACAATTATTTGATAAACTTCCGGACTAGGCTTTGTTTTTTTAACATCTTCTTTTCCCATGTAAAATAATATATACTTATCTAAGTTTAAATCTGTCAAAACTTGTTTTATTATTTTTCTTGGTGACGAAGAAGCTATGATAATATCAATATTCTTTTGAAAGATATTTTCTATGCATTGTTGAACATTTGGAAAAACTATTTGCTGATAATTAGGGAATTTTAATTCCTGAAGATACTTTTCAAAAAGGTATTGAATATTACCTTGATAATTAATATATTCTTTTAAAATATCAAATATATCTTTAGTATTTAAACCTAGTATTTCTTCTAGTTTCTTCTCTGGTATAACATATCCTCTAGATACAAAAAAATTCCTTAACTGGTTCATGTACCAACTTTCACTATCAATAATAACTCCATCCATATCAAAAATAATATACGGTTTCATCTTAACCCCTCTTAAATGTTGCTGTCATATTAATAAAAGTAACATCTAAAGATGAAATAGAATATTCTATGACTGCTCCATCGTCAGCATATCCAATATCTTGAACAAGCATAATTGGATTTGTAGAGCTGACTTCTAAAATTTTTCTAACTTCACTATCAGGTAAACTTGGAATTAGTGTTTCTCGAATAATGGATACCTTTAATCCTTTACTATCCAGATACTGGTAGAAATGCTGTGCTGCTTCTTTAGCCTCTTTATCAAAATTTTCTAATAATTTTTTATCAATATATGAGCGTGAAAATGATGCTACCTTTATTCCAGCATATCTGACTCTATCCATGACCCATACAAGATCACCTACATTTATTGATAAGTGTTTAGCAATATCTGGTGTAGCCTCAGTTATTCCAACATTTAAAAATTTTGTTTTACAAACAAAACCATTTCTATTAATAACTTTATCTAATTTATATATTGTTGAATTGATAACCTCTTGTTGATCATTAATTTTTTTCTTAGATGAAACAAATGTTCCAACGCCTTTTCTTTTATATAAATAACCCTCAGTTACAAGCTCATTTAATGCCTGTCTAACTGTTGTTCTGCTTAACTGATATTTATCAATTAATTCGTGTTCAGTGGGAATTGTTTCATCTTCCTTATAAACACCATCATCAATCAAATTGATTATAATTTGCTTTAGCTGGTAATATAATGGTAAAGGTATATTTTTATCAATAGTATATTTCATTTATATATCAACTCCTCTTGTCACATTGTAACATTTTTTCCATATTTTACCTATTTATTATTATTATAAATTTGAAAAAATAGGGATTTTCACCCTATTTTTTCAAAAAGGGAAGTATTTATTGATACGCATTACCCATATCCATATAACATTCTAAAACAGCCAATTCTTCATCAGATTTATCTTTAGGTTTTATTACATATTGTCCAACACTTGCAGGAATAAAAACTGCTTCAGCATAATGAATTTCAATAGGCTCAAATTCATTATTAGGACTAACAATAATAGCTTCTTCTCCTTCTACAAGTACATGCAATTTTACATGATCCTTTGTTTCAAAAAACACTGGCTTATTAAACCAATATCTATCAACTTTTAATAATTCATATTCCATTGTTCCACTATGCTCTTTTCTCCATCCAGTTCCTCTATCAACTTCAGCTTTTTTAGAAATAAGATGTTCTTTTACAAATTTAGTTTGATATTTTTCTTGAATAACCTTTTCACCATGATCTATATTAATTGGTCTTGGTTTACCATCAGCATCAATACGTCCCCAATCCCAGAGTTTAAATGTCTGAAATCCAATTGGATTTATTTCTAATACTAAAGTATCTTTACCAGAAGCATGAATTGTTCCACTTGGAATATAAATATGGTCATGTTTTTTCATTGGAAAACGATTAATCCATTGTTCATCATCAAATTCACCAGTTTTTTGAGCTTCTTTAAAGGCTTTAACCAGTTCCTCTTTTTTGACTCCATCCTTAGTCCCTAAATATACAGAACTTTTTTCAGATGTATCAAGAAAATAATAACTCTCATAATGTCCAAATGGAAAATTAAAAACTTCTTGTGCATATCCAATATCTGGATGAACTTGCAAACTTAAATTTCCACCACCCCATGTATCTAAAAAATCACATCCAACTGGGCAATTATATCCAAACCAGAAAAAATTTTGATTTCCTAAAAACTCAACAGCTTTATATTGTACTATATCTCTACCAATAATTCTAAATTCATTTTCTCCTAATTTTGCTAGTGTATTTTGAAAATTCATCCATCCAGTCATACCCCAAGCTGTATTTTCTTTATCAAGTCCTCCATTTAAAACATCCTTACACCAATGTCCACCCCATACTCCTCTATTAAAGAATGGTTCAAGTTTAAAAGGATGAGAAGCAAAGTAATTCAATGCTTTTCTAAAATCATCTCCTGTTGTCATAACAGGATTGTCTTTATTATCACCATCTATTACAAAATCCATATCATCAAAAATATGACGTTTATGACTATCAAAATACTTGGATTCAACAAAATTAAAAATTTTTTCTTTTGTCAATGGATCTTCATCTGGATTATTCATTCCCCAATTTGTTAATGTCGAAAAATAACCATCTTTAATTCTTTGAATTGTAATATTGTTATATACAAGAATATTTCCCTTTGTCACCAAAGTTGCTCCTATTCCATAAATAACAATTAATCCTTGAGTACTATTTATTACTTCTTGCGCTGTTTTTAGCTTTTGTTTATCAAAATATTCATCTATTTTCCCAACTGCAAATACTCCATTAATACGGTCTTCAGTTATAAATTTGTCTAATCTATCATGTAAAACAGTATCGGAAGCTTTCAGATCATCAGTACAAATCACTAATTGTGGATGAATATTATCTATTAAAAACTGTCTTATCTCTTTATGATTGATATGATAATATGAATCAATAACCAAGACACATTTAGAATCATATTTTTGTATTTCAGAATCAATCACTCTACTTATTTGCTGATATCCTTTCCAAGATTGTGTTCCTTCTACGACAAATACAGGATGTAAATCAAAATTTGGAATTCTTTCATTTATCTTTTCGTACATAATAGTCCTCCTATATATCCATATAAATTTCTAAAACAGCACACTCTTGAAGACGTGATTTTCCATATGGTTTAATAGTATACTGACCTGCTGCTGGAGGGACAAAAACTGCTTCTGCATAATGAATAACAACTGGTTCAAAACTATTATCTAAACTTTCAATAATAGCTTCCTCTCCCTCTACAAGAACATGAATCATAATACAATCATTTGGATCAAAATGTACTGTCTTATTAAACCAATATCTGTTTACTTCCATAGGAGCCTCAAATGGCATTGTTCCGCTTCTTTCTTTTTTCCATCCATACCCTCTATCTACTTCTTGCTTTTTAGAAATAAATTGGTCTTTAATCATTTGGGTTTGAAATTCCTCTTGAATAACATGTTTTCCATGATCAATATTAATAGGTCTAGGTTTTCCATCATAATCTAAACGTCCCCAATCCCATAATTTAAATGTTGTAAAGCAAAACATATCTATCTCAAGTGTTAATGTATTTTTACCAGCAGAGTGAATTGTACCTCCAGGGATAAAGACATGATCATGTTTTTTTACAGGAAAATGATTAATCCACTTTTCATCATCAAATTCTCCAGTTTCTTGGGCAGTTTCAAAAGCTGCTACTAACTCATCAAGTTTTACACCATCCTTTGTTCCTAAATAAACCGAACTTTCGTCACAAGTATCTAACATATAATAGCTTTCATAATGTCCCCATGATGAATTAAATACTTCTTGAGCATATGCAATCGTGGGATGAACCTGTAGACTAAGATTACCTCCACCCCATGTATCTAAGAAATTAACATGCAATGGACATCTATTTCCATAGAGATACCAGATTTTTCTTCCTAATACTTCTTTAGGGTTACATAAAATTAAATCTGTTGATGGAAATTCAAAAATAGCATTATTCAATTGTGCAGCTACGGCTTGCCAATCCAAAAATCCTGTAATTCCCCATGCTGTATTTTCTAAATCTTTTCCAGCATTTAAAACTTCTTGACACCAATGTCCACCCCATACTCCTTTCGTAAAAATAGGGATTGGTTTAAATGGACTTGTTGAAAATTTATGTATAATTTCATCGAAATCTTTTTTTGTTATCATGATAAACTGATTATCTTTATTACAATCAATGACATAATCGCATATTTTATAAATATCTCTTTTATGTTTATCTTGAATTCTACTTTCTAAAAAATTAAATCTCTTTTCTTTTCTCAAATATTCTTCATCTTCATTATGAGCACCCCAATTTCCTAAACCTTGCTGATATCTATCTTTTATTGTTTGATAGCTAATAGAACCATATACTAAGATATCTGGTTGACAAATCGTTTTTGATGCAACACCATAAACAACAATTAAACCTTGAGTGTTTTTTATTTTATCTTGTACATCTTTTATCTTGTTAAAATCAAAAAATTCTTCAATAGTTCCTACACTAAATACCCCATTTACACGATCATCTGTAATAAATCTACCAAACTTTTCTTGAATGATTGATTCATCATACTTAGCTATATCAGAATGAATAATCAATTGAGGTTGTAATGCTTTTGCTATTTTTTCAAATATTTCTTCATTAACACCATGATAATAATCAAAACAAATAACAATACGATCCTTTTGAATTAATTTTATTTGAGCATTAATTTCATTAACAATATCAATAAACCCAACTTTAGCACTTATATTTATATTTTTTTTAGGATACAAATCAAAATTTGGTACTCTATTTTTTATTTCATACATATATCTCATCTAACAATTTTAGAGTTATCCATAGTAAGCCAAAATTGTCATTTCTCCTTTCCACACTAATTTTTTTACATTTGCACTGATTAAGAAAGAATCTCCTGCTTTAAGATAAACATCTTCTATTTGACCTTCACCATCAATAACAAATGCACCTAGATAAGGTTTTGGCATTGTTAATTCGCCTTCACCTTTGACAACATATTTATAAACTGAAAAATTCTCATTATCCGTTAAATTAATCTCTGTTACACCTTGATGATTACGATAACGATAATATGTATCTTGACACTCAAATGGAACTAATATATTATCTTTAGCTTTCTCAATATCAAGTTGTCGTGGTTGTCCATTTTTATCTAGACGATCATAATCATAAAAACGATATGTGATAGGACAAGGATTACATACTTCCATAAAAGTTGTTCCTTTTTGTATAGCATGTAGTGTTCCTGCCTGAATGTTATAAAAAGATTCAGGAAAAATAGGATATCTTTTCAATAAGCCATTCCAATCCTTATTTTGGATATACTCATCTAATTCTTCAAATGTTTTAGCATTATGTCCCATAACTATATCTGAATGAGGCGGACAATCTACAATATACCAGCTCTCACTTTTTCCATGACACCCTAAATTTTTTAATGCATATTGTTCTGTAGGATGAACTTGTATACTTAAATCTGCACACGCATGAGCTATTCCCATAGACACAGGTATATGTTCCCATTTTAAAGTTGAAGGTGTTCCAAACATTTCTGGGTGTTCTTCATAAAGCTCATTTAATTTTCTTCCTTTATATTCACCATTTAAAATTTCATTAGCATCTTGTGGTAATCCACTAAATGCACCTAAACCAGTGACTTCATCTATATTCATATTTTTTGGTACATAATTTTCTACATGATAACGATGAACCAATGTCCCGTCACCCCAAATTGCAGTTGAAAATGTCGGCTTTAAAAATACATATTTTTCATTCATAAAAGTATCACCTCTATTTTTATTGTATATTTCAAATTAATAAAATGATTGAAACATATTGTATATAAGTAAAAGATTATGCTTTTCTAAATCCTTTTGCTTTTAAATTTTATTTTCTAAAATATTAATTGCATCTTTTACATTTTTAACTCTATATGTTGCTTGTTTCTTGGCATTTTCATGTCCATGCACCATACAAAAGCTCATATGACAAAAACGGAACATTCCTATATCATTTAGACTATCACCAATGGCAATAGTATTCTTTTGGGGTATATTATTGAGTTTTAAATATTGATATATACCATGTTCTTTTGTCGCTTGTTGCTGAGTAATATCGTAACTATAATCTGATGTTTCTTTACATTGATAATGATTTGTACGACTTAAAATATTTTTTTGATAATCTTCATAAAATTCATGATGTTTTTGTTTATTAGGGAAAATATAATTTATATGGATAATTTGTTTATAATCATTTTGTATATATTCATCTATAGTTTGAGAAAGAATTTTATTGGGATCATTTTGAAACATAAATGTTGTATATGAAGATAATTTTCCAAAAATATATTCATTATCAATATTTGTCACTTTAGCATAATCTTTGTACTTATACATACCATGATATATTTCTAAAAATTGATTATTTGTAAAAGGATATAAGCAGATAACTTTATGATTCATATATATTTCAGCACCATTCCAACCTATACAATCAAAATCAATCGATTTAAATTTTGTTGTAATATTATTCAAAAAAGTATGATGTCTAGCTGTACATAGTACAAATTTATTTTTATTATTGATCCAACGTTTAATAGCATCAACATCCTCATCTAATACTTCCTTTGTTTTCGGTCTTAATAATGTATCATCCAAATCACAAAATATAATCTGATTCATATCATATCCTCACTTTAAACAATACCAATAACTCCTAACACAATGGCAATCACAAGATAAACACCAATCAATTTAATAGCACTAAACTTTTTAAATTTTAGTAAATAGAATCCTAATAAAACAAGACACATTGGAATAAACTTTGGAAAAATACCATCTAAGACCTCTTGAAAATTAATAGTGCTATATTCACTTACATATTCAGCAGTAATTGTAAAATTTACATAACTTGCTGTAATAGCTCCCACTACAGTTAACCCAAGAACTGACATAGCATCTTGAATTCTAGCCATTTGTTTACCTAATAATTTATTAACTGCTTCACGTCCTGATTTATATCCTGACATAAAAGTTATTCTTGAAATTAACATATTAATTCCATATAGTACAGCAACTGCAAATATAGCTCCTAGTACACTTCCATTTGTAGATAAACCAATAGCAACGCTTAACACAATTGGTGGAATAGTTGCTTGAGTAATTGCATCACCAATTCCAGCTAAAGGGCCCATAAGTCCGACTTTAATATTTTGAATAAAATCATCACTAATTTTAGCCCCATTAGCTTTTTCAACTTCCATTGATGCAACAATTCCATTGACAACTGCCCCAACAATATTATTTGTATTATAAAAAACTGAATGTCGTTTTAAAGCAGCTACCATTTTTTCTGGTTTATTTTTATAAAATTTCTTAAAAATAGGTAACATGGATAAGGTAAAACCAGGTGCTTGTAATCTTTCATACCCAAATACAGTAAGAGCATATTTCCACCATGTCCACCATACTTTATTAACTTCCTTTTTTGTTAATTGCGTTGATTCATTAATAATTTCTTTTTTTTCACTCATAATAACTCATCCTCCTCATCATCTTGTATTTCTAAATTATTTTCATTCTTATGATCAGTAAACATATAATACATAACAGCTAAACATGCCCCAAACACTGCTGTGGCAACCATATTAAATTGTAAAAATGTAATACACATCATTCCAATAAGGAAGAATATAACAAATTTGTAATCCTTTAATGTATAAGTTACTAAAATAGAAATTCCTACTGCTGGTAAAACACCACCTAAGACACTTGCTATATGTAAAACAAGTTCGGGTATTGCAGCCAATAATGAAGAAGCATAATTACTACCTAATAAAACAATAGCGAAAGTTATTCCAAATCGTATAACAAAACTTGTTATAGGTGGTAAAACCATATATGCAACCTTCATTCCTTTAATATTATTTTGAGCAATGAATTTATCACCTAATTGATAAAATACAGATGCTAAAATTTCATAACCTGTAAATAAGGCTGCTCCCAAAACTCCCACTGTCGCTGCTAATGTTACTGCTACATTTGCATCTGCACCCGCTAACATTGCCAGTGCTATTGAAGGATATGATACAAAGGCCATATCAGCTGTTGCAACACCACCGATAAGAACCTGCCCTAAATACATAGCTTGTACAGCTGCTCCAATTGTTGCTCCAGTTACAACATCTCCTAAAATAATGCCTACAATTGTTCCCCCGACAATTGGCTTCGACATAGCATCAGAAAAAGCGACTCCTAATGGTTGAGAATTCTCAACACTTCCTAACCAACATGCTACACCTATTAAAAAGGCTTGAAAAATACTTACATCCATAATTTTAACCTCCCTTATAATTTGATTGGACTTCTTTAAAAGTTAAACCTTTTTCATCTGGTATCAATTTAAATTGAATATCAATACCTTGTGCATTCAAATATTCACAATATTTCATATCATTTGGTGATAAATAAACATTATTATAAACTTTCTCAGTTCCTTCTGCTTTACTTGCTGTTCCAAATATAATTTCTTTACCAAAATCTACCCCTTTCTTTTTAAGCAGATAAAGTTGTTCAATTTTCTTTGAAATTAAATAATATTTTTTCTTTCCAGATATGGCTTTAGGTACTTTTTCTATAGCTTGTTCAACTGTGAAAATATATACTTTTTTACCTAATCCATTTCCTGCATTTATGAAAACTTCTTTTAAAAATGGATCCTTAGCCAATTCATCATCAACTAATAAAATAATAGCATCACCTTGTCTGACCTTCGTCCACATCAATAAAACTTGTCCATGTATCAAACGGTCGTCCACTCTTACCAAACTTCAAGACATAAATTCCTCTCCTTCCTTGTTATGTTATCGTGTTGTCATGACATCTTTACATTAATATAATAGCATTACTTTTATAAAAATGCAATGCTCTATAAACTACAAATAGAAATTTTTCCTGTGTCCATAATTTGGTTAATTAATTGTTGCGTTTCCATATCTAAATCACATAACATCCCTAGCTCTATAACCATTGCCAGATTCATTCCTGTTACAAGATATATATTTGAATCCTTATGAGCCAGAATATATCTATAACACTCGTTATATGGAGTGGCATTTGGAATATCCGTTACAATAATAATTTCTTTATATTCTTTTTCTAATGTTTCCATTCTTTCAGTTAGTTCTACTCTAAAATTATCAACTCCTTCTTCTGTTAGCGAACATGTATAAATATTTTCTTTTTTACCTATAATCATCTCACAACTTTCTTTGACACCTTCACACATTGTAGAATGTGTAACTAATAAAATAGCTTTCATTATTTCCACCTCATCTTTAAAAATTCGCTGTATCTGGATAAGATCCTATTTTTCCATGAGTATGACTAAGATTTCTTATTCTTTCAGTATCTTCTTTTGCTAATTGAAAATCAAAAACTTCTAAATTACTTTTAATTCTTTCATTTGTTACTGATTTAGGTATAGGAATGATTTCATTATCTATGGCGTATCGAATACAAATTTGAGCAGGTGTCTTTCTATATTTCTCGGCTATCTTCTGTATAATTGGATCATTCAATACTTGACTTCTTCCCAATGGACTATATGCTTCTAAAACAATATTATTTTGACGACAATATGATATTGTTTCTTCATCATAATAATAAGGATGGAACTCTATTTGATTCACCATAATAGGAATCTCTATCTCCTGACTGAGTTCTTCTAAATGATGTTTCACAAAGTTACTTACTCCAATCGCTTTAATTTTACCTTCTTTATAAAGATATTCCATTGCTTGATAAACTTCAATATTTCTTTTTTGATAATTATCTCTATAGTCTTTTGGCGCAGGCCAATGAATTAAGTATAAATCAATGTATTCAAGCTGTAATTTATTTAAACTTTCATAAAATGCATCAATAGCTTCTTGATAATGACTTACTGTATTCCATAATTTTGTTGTAACAAAAAGCTCATCTCTTGATATATGACTTTGCTTAATTGCTTCACCAATTGCACATTCATTCCCATAGCTACTTGCAGTATCAATATGTCTATACCCATAGGAAATAGCTGCTTTCACCGACTCAACAGCAGTATCATAATCATCAATTTTCCAGGTTCCAAAACCAATACAAGGTATATTCACACCATTATTTAATTGTAAATCCATTATTTCCCTCCTTTATTGTAATGATATCATGTCATCATTATATTAACTCTTGTGTATTTTTTTGTCAATATGAAGTGATAAATTATCTAAAATGTTTATCAACAATATTTTTTAACATACAAACTATGAATAAGATTTCATTCTAAAATTAATAGAAAAATAACTTTAATTGTATCAATATATTTTTCATATCATATACTATATATAGAAATATTCTTATCCGCATTGACCTTACTTTTCATTTGTAGTATATTATAAATGAAGAATATTTCAAAAAAAGGATAGAAGTTTGTTAAATGGTGCTTCACAGCCGTTAAATGTGGGTTGAAACATTCAGTGCTCCACAGCTGAAAATGTGGGTTGAAACATTCAGTGCTCCACAGCTGAAAATGTGGGTTGAAACTTTTAACAGACTACCTATCCTTTTTTATTTAATCAGGAGGATGCTATGAGCAAATTAAATATTTATTACATAAACAATAACTATATCAATTATTTGCAAGAAGAAGAACGAAAAGCAAGGGGTTTTACTAAAGTTTCAAACAACACAGATATGAACTATGAAAATTTCAAACCTTATGTAGGTATTGTTTTACAAATTGAAAAATACAATTACTTTGTTCCACTAACACATCCAAAACAACATTACGATGATAATGCTCAATTTTTTAATAGAATTTCTCATCCTATTGAATTAACAAATGGAAGAAAATATGGTCGACTAATGTTTTGCTATATGATTCCTATAAAAGATAGTAATTTGATTCATTTGATTAATATTAACAATATAGAAGATAACAATTATAAAAATGTACTTATGTCACAATATTTCTATCTAAAATCATCTGAAAAGGAAGAAATCATCATAAATTCAGCAATCAAATTATATAATAAAGTCAAAGGAAATCCTCATCATTTTCTTTATTCTAAATGTTGTGATTTTGAACTACTTGAAAAAGCTTGTAATCTTTATCCATTATAACAATTATATATTCTCATTTTTATTTAATATACTCATTATTAAACATTGAAACAGAGGCCTTTATAATATTATGCTTCTGTTTTATTTTATTATGTGTATACATATAATAATTTAGTAATATATCAACAGATGTTTTCAATATTTTTTAATATATTCTTTTCATAATAATAAGCTTAAATATAAAGAAAGCTATTGATAAAAATTATCAATAGCTAATCTTCAAAATAGTATTAATCTTGAGAATCAGATTTTTTATTTTTCATAACTACAAATAAACATGCAGCTCCTAATAAAGCTATTACAAATACTCCTATAACTTGTTCATCACTAGTTTTCACTTTATCATGAGATGAAGTTGTCCCATTTACTGTTGGTGTAGTAGAAGGTTTTTCTCCAGTTTGTCCTGAATTTCCTTGATTTGGATTATCTTGACCTGGTTTTTCAGGTGTATCTGTACCTGGATTCATTTCATCACTCTTACCTTTAACAGTAACTGTAAATTGAGTTTCAAATTCACCATAATGTACAGTTAAAGTTTGTTCACCAACTTTTGATGAATCAAATCCTGTTACTTCTACTTTATGAGTAATATCAGTCGTTGCACCTGTATCATATTTTGCTATAACTTTTAATCCTGTTAAATCAAGCGTATCTCCAAGTGCATAAACCGTCTTACTTGGCATTTGTTCAATTGCGATACTTTCAATCTTTCCATTTGATACTTCTTGTAATTTAATTTTTGCATTATCAATAGCTAAATCACCATCTGATTTTGCTAAAGATTTAGCAGTAATAACAACTTGAGAAATACCAGTTTCTTGAATATTCAATGGTATTGATTTTTCTATTAATGTTTCTGAAGCATCTAAAGAAATTGTTTGTTTAACAATATGATCTCCACTAATGATAAGTGACATAGGTTGAGTTGCCTGATATGTGAAATCAAAATTATATAAACCTGCTTTTTGGACATTTAATGGTACAGTAATTGTATTTCCATCTTTAATCTTATTAATCAAACGACCATTACTATAATCATTTCCATTAACCATCTTTAAGTATTCATTAGCAACAATATTTTCATGTTTTGAATCTAAAATACCTAATTCTGCTTCTAAAACTTTTTCATCTTCAAGATTATCTGGTAAGATCATAGCATTTCTTACAGAATATTGACTAATAGCTTCAAGATTATTGTAAGCTTCCATTAAAGCATTAGATAATTTCATTTTTTCATCATCACTCATAGAATTGTCATCTACTGCTGCTTTAGCTTTTATATAAGCTTGATCAAAGGCATCCCAGCTTTCAGCTTTATACCATGATTCACTAATATTTGAAGTTTGTTCTACAGCATCAGCTATTCTCTTATCATTTTCAACAATAAGAACTCTGGCTGTACTTCTCATACCAAGTTGTGCTCCACCTGTTGGTGAGAAAATTTCTACATAAAAATCTTTATTTCCAGTCACATCCAAATTATCAATAGTTTTTAAAGTTACATATTTTACTTTTTCTCCATCTTTGAATGTGATTGTTTCATTTGTAATATTTTCATAATATTGCCCTTGTACTGCTGTACCTGGAGGTGTTGTAACATTAACAGTAACTTCTCCTGTTGATCCCCCGTTACGTTTAATCTTAACTTTGATAGAGTCTCCTTCAGTGACTTGATATGAATCTGTTTCAATTTCAAATAAACCATTTTCATTTGTACCTAAATAGTAACCATATGCAAAGTTTACAGGTTTTCTATTTGTACCTGTTGTTAATTGAATTGTATGTGTTCCTGCACCTAAAGTTGGAGATTCATACAATATTTGACCTGGTGTTATTTCTCCAGCTGAAGCATTAGCTGAACTTGTATATTTTCCATCAATATAAATATCAAATGAACCATAGTCAGGTCCTTTTGTACCTACTAATGCAAAGTATGTTCCTTCAAATGTATACTTAATATTTGCCCAACCATCAGTTGTTGTATAACTTCCATCTTCTTGTTTTTCCCAACCTGTATTTCCTTGATGGTCATCATCCCAAGAACCTTTATTTAATTCCAATCCTTCATCACCTGGAACAAATTTTGTATATGCTTCTGGTAAAGGTTGAGTTTTTTCAAAACCATCAGCTGTTTTATAAATACCAACTTCACTGATCATTGGTTCAGCATAAGAATCAGAAATATGAATTCTAATAGCTTTTGCTTGAACTGGATCAATTCTTAATAATTTTTTAGCTCCAATAGTATGACCATCTTCAAAAGGTAACCATTGTCCATCTGCAGTTTGATATTCTACTTCAAACTCACTAATTCTTTGTCCCTTTTCAATATATTCTTCAATTGATACAACATCAAATTCTTTCACTTCATCAAATTCAATTTCTAAAGTTCCCGTTTTTTCACCTTTTTCTGTTGTCCAATAAGTATTTTCATCACCATCAATTGCTTTAGCTGGTGAATACTCTTTTGCATTTTCATAAACAGATGAAGCTCCTGCTTTAGAATTTTGTGCTAATAAATTTGTTTTAAATGTATTATCAATTGCATTTTTAAATTCATTTAAACGAGAATAAATACTTCCATCTAAATCCCCTGTTTGATTTGGTGGAAAGTTCAATAATAATGGTGACCCATTACCTACTGTTTGGAAATAAATATTTCCTAATTGACTTATAGATTTTGGTAAATCTCCATCGTGATAGAACCAACCAGAAGTAATACTGACATCACTTTCTGGAACTGACCAATGGTCACCATCTGGAATACCATAAGTGAATCCATCAGCTTCACTATATCCGTCACCTTTTTCAGAATCTACCTTAGCCCAAGTTGTATCACTTGCTTGACCTTTTTCATTTCCAATCCAGTGAATTCCACCTTCTGTTCCACCACCAAAAATAAGAATACCTGGTTCATTATCTTTGATAGTTTTTAAAATACGTTTTGTATCATATTCTTGAGCATCGCCACCTTCTCCTTTGGCACCATCCATCCACCATTCTGTGAATTTTCCATGATTACCATATTTAGGATTAGTAACAATTTCTTCAATTTGATTTACATAATAATCATTATAATCTAAAACATCTTTTTCTTTGACTTCTTCCATTGTCATACCATCAACAGGATTTCCATTTTCATCTAACAATGGATTTCCATCTTTATCATAATATCCATAACTTTCAGCATTTTCGTCCCATGGAGATAAGTATAATCCCATATCCATATCATATTCAGTACAAGCTGCTGAAATTTCTGCTAAAATATCTCCCTTACCATCTTTATATGGTGAATTTTCAATATCATGTTCTGTATATTCACTTGGCCAAATACAGAAACCATCATGATGCTTTGCAGTGACAATAACTTTTTTAAATCCTGCATTTTTCAATGCTTCAACCATTGATTTTGCACTTTCTCCAAAATCTCCTGTAGGATTGAATACAGATGGAGATTCTGTTCCATCTCCCCATTCATTACCCGTAAATGTATTTACACCAAAATGTATGAATGCAGCTAATTCATCATCGTGATATTGAAGCTGTGCTTCATTTGGTAAAGCTCCCCAGCTTTCTGGTTCAGTAACTGTTTTATCTTCTAAATCAGTGTCATAGACTAAGGCATTTGAAGAGTAAACAGCTGAACCAACAATTGTCATTGCAAGTGTACCTGCTAAGGTACCTTTTAAAATCTTACTTTTATTCATAGTTGTTCCCTTCTCTTTCCTTATTTAACATGTAATGTTGCACACGCTCTTGTATATACGTTATTTTCACCAATAGTAGAATAAACAATTTCATATGTTCCTTCTTTTGAGAAATCAATTTCACTTGTTCTTGTTCTACCATTCCACATTAATTTTTGCCCATCATTGATTGAACAGCTTACATCTAATGCTTTACCATTAGCATCAGTTGCCTTAACATTATCCAATAATGATGATAATTGTGATTCATCACTAATTGTTATGTCTTTTACACCACTAAAAGTTGGTGCTGTCGCATAATATTTGTCAGCAGCTTCTTTTTGAGCAGCTGTCTGGCTATAACTTACATAATCAATAATGAAATCCATAGGGAAATCTGTATCTTCGTTAGGGAAACCAGGCCATGCTCCTCCTGCAGCCAAGTTAAATAATAAGTAATGAGGTTTTTGGAAATAATCTAAATCTGTAATATAAATTGTGCTATAAACATTACCATCGACATACCATTCAATTGTATCAGGATTCCATACAATACCAAATGTATGATAATCATCATTAAAAGTTCCTTCTTTTAATGAATAAGTATTTGTTTGAGCCTTATCACCATTTTCTGTCAATCCATTATGAATTGTTCCATGTACTGTACTATCACTTGTACCAGAAACATCTGGATTAGCTCCAATTAATTCCATAATATCAATTTCACCACACATTGGCCATCCAACACCTTGTTTAGAATCAACCAATCCATCTAACGTGAAATCATTACCTAAAGTCCAGAACGCAGGGAATGCCCCAGCGCCTTTTGGTAATTTAGCTCTCATTTCAATTTTTCCATATAAGAACTCTTTCTTACCAAATGTTGCAATACTTCCTGAGTCATATTTCTTAACAATATCACTACCATCTGCATTGTAGTGCACACGATATTCACCTTTTTTTGTTGCACGTAAATATAATTTCCCATCTTCAACAAAAACATTATCTTTATTAGAAACATAATCTTGAGGTTCAATACCACGTTTATGTCCTAATTGATATGACCAAGTGCTTTTATCTAAAGTGTCGAAATCATCACGCCATACTTCAGTATATTGACTTGCTTGTTCTTCTTGTTCTTCTTCTTTTTCTTCTTCTTGAACCTTATCATATACTGATTTTTCATAAACACGCATATCACTAACATTTACTGTAGCATGATATGATGCCTGTTCTGCTTCATTTCCATTATCAGGACCATATTTATAAACATTTAATATAACTTTATCATAATTACCTGAATTAAATGCAATTTCAACATCACTCCAAGAAGTACCACCAGGGTATTGCTCTCCTAATCGAGTTGTTGATGCATTCTCATCATTATTTGGCCCCTCTACTGAAACTGTTGTTCCTGCTTGTGCAGAACTATGTTTGACACGTACTTTAAAAATATATTCAGTATTTGGTTTAACTTGCGCAGCAGTTCTTACCCAAACATCTCCATTTTCAGCAGGCAATACAAATCCATTGGCGTTTTCACCATAACCTTCCCCAATTGTTACTGGATTATCTGCTGGAGCATTTGAATAAAAATCTCCTGAGTTCCATCCCAATGGCCAACCATCATTTCCTTTAATACTATCTTGTGTGATACCAATTAAATCACTATTCTTAATTAAGTTTTCTAATTTTGTTTTTGATTCTTCTTTTTCTTCATACTTTGTATACTCTGCTTTTTTCATTAATACAGCTTCATCAAAATACATAGTTGAATTAAAGATTGAATCTTCATTCTCAGTATACTTTAAAACTCCAATTGTGATTTTATCGTGATCACCTGAATTAAATTCAATTTTTGCTTTGGTCCAGTCAGTTCCTCCAATGTATTGATCTTCAATACCTTCAATTTTTCCTCCTTTTTCATCAGCAACTTGAACAATAGCTTGTGCACCAGATAATGATGTTCTCACATAAGTACTAAATACATAATCCGTATTCTTTTCTACCTCAATGACTTGTCTAATCCAGACATTACCATTTTTAGCAGGTAGAATTGCAGAGCGTTCGCTTTCATTGTAGCCAATGAAACTGACCCCCCCTCCGCTGTTTGAATACCATGTTCCAACATTCATATTGGATGCATCTTCAGGTTTTCCAATGTCAGCAGATTTGATTTCTTCAAAATCACCATTGGAAATGAGATTGCTAGCAGCATTGACATTCCAGTTTTGTGGAATCATTGTTCCCAACATAGCAAATGTCATTGCTCCAGCGACAAAAACTTTCTTTTTGGTCTTCATACCTTTCTCCTTTCCTGTTTAGTAAAAATATAAAGTTTTTTTATTTCTTTTTACTAAACTTTTTACTATGGCTAGTATATACTTATAGATTTATTTTTGCAAGCGATTTCATCATTTTTTGTTTTATTTTTTATTATCCTTAATATAAGTCCCTTATAAAATTCACAGAGCAAATAAAAAAAGAGATAGTTTTCCTATCTCCAAAAATTCGCATTTCCACTACCAAGAGAAACAACTTCAAATTTGGTATTATGTGAGGTGCCACCACCAAAATATCTTTTCCCAGAACCTTCACTACCATTAAAAATATCTATTTTATTTCCCTTAATAGCACCACCACGATCTACAACAATTCCATAAATAGTCCCTGCTGTATTTAAATTATGATTAGAAATCTTAATCACAGTTCCAAATGGAATAGATCGATCAGCAGCCAAACAATAATATTTCTTTCCTTTATAATATAAGTAAGGTGAGTTGGTATTATTGACTCCACTCGTTGGGGATAATTTCACACCAGATGAAGATGTTCCTCCACATCCTGTACAATCTCCACCATATATTGTCAATCTACCTGTAAAAGTTGTACCTTTTAAAACACCACCATATTGAATAATCTTATCTACTGGCTTTTCAATAATTTCTTCTTTAATCATTTGACGATCAGTTTCTTTTCCATTAGCATAAGTCAACAGATAAGTTCTTTTAGCTTTTCCATCTTTTCCTTTTTGAACAACTGTTTTTGTCCAGCTTCCACTACCTTTGGTTTTTGTTGAGTATGGTATTGTTTCTATTTTTTCTATTGTTTTCGTTTCAACTCTTGTAATTTTAATCAAATCATCCTGTTGAACAATAGCATCTTTATCTTTATTTAAAGTATCCTTCTGATCTAACTCAACATTTAATTCATTTAAGACATTTGATACTGTATCCTGCTTGACCAAATAATCTTTTTCCTCCTGTAAACCATCTTTTAAACGAATATCTACAGTTGGAATAAAATCTGTAATCTGATTAACAGCTCCTGATGATACAGTTGCTAACATAATAACAACATATACCACAGCCATCGCTAAAATTCCTTTTGTTCGGCTATCAGCCGAGACAATTGCCTCTTTAGCTTTTTGTAACATAAAATATCCTCCTTATTTAATCCCAAACATTTTTTTGGCATTAAATGTTGTGATTCTAGCAACGTCTTCTATCTCCATGTTCTTTAGCTTTGCTATTTCCTGGGCAATATACACAACATTTGCTGGCTCATTCAACTTTCCTCGAAATGGGTGAGGTGTTAAATAAGGGCAGTCCGTTTCAATCATTAAATGTTCTATATCAATTGATTGAGCAACTTCTTTAGGGACTTTTGCATTCTTAAATGTCACGGGTCCAGCTAATGATATTTCAAAACCTATATCAATATATCGCTTTGCCATTTCAGCCGATCCACTATAACAATGCATAATGCCATAATGTGCAGTTTGTTTTAAGATATTGTAAGTATCTTCATAGGCATCTCTAGCATGAATCACAATGGGCTTTTGATATTTTTTAGCAATTTCAATTTGCTTTATAAAAATATCTTTTTGCTTTTCATGAGGGACTTCTTCCCAATAATAATCTAAACCTATTTCTCCTAAAGCCACTACACATGGGTCTTGAAGTATTTTTTCAATTTCATTTAAATCCTCATCCGTTGTATCCTTACAATCATTAGGACTTATTCCGACTGCTGCATAGATAAATGAATACTCATGAGCTATCTCAACAGCCTTCTTTGATGACTCTAAATCATATCCTACAACAACCATATTTTCGACTTGATGATCTAAAGCATTTTGAATAAATTGATCTCTATCAGGATACAATTGTTCACTATTTAAATGTGTATGTGTATTGAAATACATCTTCATCACCCTGAGGCATAATAACAAATATTTAAAGCTTTGTCAAATTTCTAAAAACACAAATATACAATTAATTACCATTTTATCGACATTTTTCTTATTCACAATTCCATATATTTGTCATTATAACAAACATCATTCTATACTCTTTTGAAATATTCCAATCTATAAATATTTGTCAAAAAACGTTGAAATCACCAACATCATATTTATAGTATGTCTATTTCACAATTATTTAATCAAATTCTCATAACAAAATAAAAAGGAGATTCTTCAATCTCCCATCAATCACTATTCACCCTTAAAATCAAAATGTTTGAAAACATCACTTACAGGTAAATCATTTTCAATACTTTCAATAGTATAAGCCAATAATTCAGCTACACTGATTTGTACTAATTTATCAAAACGTTTTTCTTCTGGAATCGCAATTGTATCAGTAATAATAACTTCTTTAGCGACACAATCTTTTAATCTATCTACTGCTGGTCCTGATAATACACCATGAGTACAAGCAATATATACATCTTTAGCACCTTTTTCTTTTAAGATTTGTGCTCCTGCAACAATTGTTCCTGCAGTGTCAATCATATCATCAATTAAGACACAGTTTTTACCTGCAACATCCCCAATAATACCCATAACTTCTGCGACATTTGGTTTTGGACGTCTCTTGTCAATGATTGCAATTGGACAATCCAATGCTTCTGACATTTTTCTTGCACGAGTTGCTCCACCATGATCTGGTGATACAACACATAAATCTTCAATATTTTTATTTTTAATATATCTACAAATAAGAGGTAAAGCTTCCATTTCATCAACAGGAATATCAAAGAATCCCTGAATTTGACGAGCATGTAAGTCTACTGTAACAACTCTATCTACTCCCGCTACTGTTAATAAATCAGCAACTAAACGTGATGTGATTGGTTGTCTTGGCTTTGCTTTTCTATCTTGTCTTGCATATCCAAAATATGGTATAACTGCTGTAATTTCTTTAGCTGATGCACGTTTTAAAGCATCAGTTAAAACTAAAATTTCCATTAAATTTTCAGTTACTGGATTTGATGTTGATTGTACAATAAAGACATCTTTTCCACGTACTGATTCTTCAATTTCAACTAAGATTTCACCATCTGCAAAATGATGAACTTTACTTTTTCCAACTTCTGTTCCCAAAATATCTGCCATTGAGTTGGCTAATTCCTGATTAGATGATAAAGCAAATATTGTTATATTATTTTTCATTTTTACCTCATATTCTCCTTATTTTTTATTTTTATTTCGTCTTTCGTATTCTTTTTCTCTTATCTCTTTTAAAACTTTACTATAACCTTGTTTATTTTCCTGTCTAACTCTTGCGATAGCCATTGCATCTTCTTCAACTTCTTTTGTAATTGTTGAACCAGCTGCAATATAAGCATTCTTTCTAACTGTCACTGGAGCCACTAAATTTGTATTACATCCAATAAAGACATTATCTTCAATCTTTGTCAGTGATTTGTTCTTACCATCATAGTTTGATGTAATTGTTCCACATCCAAAATTAACATCTTTACCAACTTCAGCATCACCTACATAAGTTAAATGTGAAGCCTTACTTCCTGCTCCAAAATCAGCTTTTTTCATTTCAACGAAATTTCCTAAATGAGCATTTTCATGAATATGACAATTTGTTCTTAATCTTGCATAAGGTCCAATATCTACACCACTTTCAATAATGGAATCACTTAAGACAGAGAATTTAATTTCAACATTGTCTTTAATTTCCATATTCGTAAACTCACAATATGGACCAATATGACAATGACTACCAATCACTGTTTTTCCTTTAATAATACATCCTGGTTCAATAATTGTATCTTGTCCAATCACAACATCTCTACCAATATACGTATTTGATGGATCAACAATTGTCACACCATTTAATAAATGTTCACGATTAATACGATTTCTTAAAAATTGTGTTGATTCAGCTAATGCTACACGATCATTGATACCACCAACTTCATCAAAATCATCAATCTTATAAGCATCAACTTTTAATCCTTCTTCATTCATAATCGCAATGACATCAGTCAAATAATACTCATGTTGAGCATTGTCATTAGTCACTTGAGATAAAGCTTTAAATAAAGCTTTGTTATCAAAGCAATACTCACCTGTATTCATCTCTGTAATGTCTTTTTGACTATCCAATAAATCTTTAAATTCTACGATTCCTTTAACTTGATCATCAACTTTAATAATTCTTCCATAATGTGTACTAACATCACAATCAGCACTCATAATCGTTGCAGAATTATGATGTTTTTGATGATATTCGATAAATTCCTCTAATGTTTCCTTACGAATCAATGGTGCATCACCACATAAAACTAATGTAATACCATCTTGATCCGCTAAAACATCTTGAGCCTGTAAAACAGCATGTCCTGTTCCTAATTGTTCCTTTTGTTCAACAAAAGTCACATCATCAACAATAGCTTTCACTTGTTCTGCTTCATGCCCAACAACAACTATTGTTTCATCTACACCAAGTTTTTTCAATTCATCAACAACATGATTGATCATTGGCTTGTACAATACTTCATGTACTACTTTTGGTTTATCAGACTTCATTCTTGTGCCTTTACCAGCAGCCAATACAATAGCATATACTTTCATTTTTTTCTCTCCTTATCGCCACTATTCTAACAAAAAAACATATAAAAAAAAAGAGGAAACAGGGAAATACTTACATTCATTCCCATATTTTCCATACTTTTTTCACAAAATATAAAGTTAGTCATTTATAACTTCAATCTTCCTGATTTAAAATTTCTGTTTTTCGTACAAAAGCATATTTATGCAAAAAGAAACGATATCCTCTTTCCAATAATTCCTGATCCTGTGTTAAACCAAATACACAAGAACCACTTCCTGACATCAAAGTTCCATCAAATCCCAATTCTTTCATTTCTTTTTTAATTTTCAAAATATCAGGTACAATTTTTAATGATGGTTCTTCTAATGTATTTCCTAAGCAATCAACAACTTGATCATAATCATTATTCTCAATAGCCTCTTTCATATCGTGAATACGTGGATGAACAGCTTTTTTGAGATCAAGCATTCCAAATGATTTCTTTGTTGAGACACCTTTTTTAGGTTTAACCAACAATAAATAACAATGAAACTGATGTGGAATAAATTCTAACTGTTCTCCAATGCCTTTGACAAATGCCATTTTCTCATAAATGCAAAATGGAATATCAGCACCAATCTCTTTACCTATATCAGCTAATGTTTCTAAAGATAAATTTAACCTAAACATCTGATTCATGGCTTTCATGACGGCTGCCCCATCAGCACTGCCTCCAGCCAATCCGGCTTGCGTTGGAATATGTTTATAAATATGAATCTTCACACCATAAGGTATTTGATAACGTTCTATCAATGCTCTAGCAACTTTATACATGATATTACGTTCATCTGTAGGCATACGATTTGTATTCGCTGTAATCTGAATGCCCTGGTCTATTTTTTCAATATAAATTAAATCATGTAAAGTAATAGGTGTCATGATCATCTCCAAATCATGATAACCATCTTCTCTTTTTCTGACAACATCTAAAGCCAGATTCACTTTTGCATATGCTCTTACTTTCATTTTTTCAACCCCTTGTTGGATATATTTTTCTAGCAACACCTTTTGTATCAATACCACCAATTCCATTTTGTTTATGTGAAGTGTGATTAATAATATCTTCCACATCACAATAATTTCTCACACTCTCATTGGCGACTAAACTGGCAATATAAACAGGATCCAACGCATGAATATTCATGCGTTTAGGACTCGAAGCAAAATTTGCGCCACTCGCCAATAACATTTCATAATAAGACTGACACGCTCCTGCTATAATAATCAATGCATCTTTATCTTCCTGATATAAACGTGCCTGTTTGACTGCAGCTGTATAATCTAAAGAATGCTGATAATTTTGACCTATTGTTTTATCTGCATTTTTTCTTAAAGCATCATGACCAGTAATGACCAAAATCTGTGGTTTATGTTTTTCTAATAACTCTACAACACGAGAAGGCATTTCACTTTCTTTCATATAATAGCAATCCGCTCTAATCTTTAATTCCTCGTATTTCTTTTGACACATCTTCAAATATTTTTCATCACCATCAAGATGCAAAACCTTTCCCCTAATAACTGGATGTCTTTCCATCACAAAATCATCTTCCATTTGTGGCTGAATCTCACTTAATTCCAGATCATCCAAATCACTATCAGCAATTAATCGCAGTTCCACACCTCTTAAATAATAAATATCATCTTTAATATCAAAAATCTCAAATAATATATCTCGATTATATTTCTTTCTCACAACATAATCTCCAATTTTCATAATCTCACCATGATATTATATGAATTTATAAATAATGTGTGAGTTTCTGATAATCTTCTATTTTTAATTCTTCAGGTCTTTTCTTTAAATCAATATCACATGCATTCAATATCTCTTCAGTTTTATCTAAAAATAAACTCTTGAGATTATTATAGATTGTTTTTCTTTTTTGTGTAAATGCACATTTTAAAACCTTTGTAAGAAGTGGATTATATGTTTTTTCAAAAACAATCGATAAAATAGCACTATCCACTCTTGGTGCTGGAGAAAAGACGTTTTGAGAAATCGTCATATCTAATGAACTCTTGCCAACACTTTCTATCATCAATGTCAAAGGACTACGATAAGATGGATCAGTTAACTTTAAAGCAACTTCTTTTTGAACCATCACATGAAGACTATCAATATCTGCCTGAGACGTTATAATATGTTCTAAAATATCTGAAGTAATGTAATAAGGTAAATTGGCTACAATACTGACTTTTGTATATTGTTTTTTATAATCAGCCACTATTTTCTTCAAATCAACTGTTAAGAAATCTTGAAAAATAATATCAACATTCAAACATTCACTTAATGATTCATTTAATACATCTTTTAATCTTGTATCGATCTCATAACTGACAACATGTCCTGCCTGATAAGATAATTGTTCAGTTAAAGCCCCTATTCCTGGTCCAATCTCAATAACACAAGTCTGCTGATCAATTGGTGTACAAGCCACTATCTTTTGAATCACATTCAAATCTATCAGGAAATTCTGTCCAAACTTCTTTGTTGCTTTTATATTATATTTTTCTAATAAATACATTGTATTTGCTTTTTTTGCGATATTTTTCATTCTCTCACCTAGATTCATTATAATCTAAATTGGTATAAAAGAAAAGCAGCCTTTCATCAGGCTGCTATAATTTTCTTCGACCATCAATAATTCCAAAAGCAATCATTCCTAATGCAATAATGACATATGCATAATGCAAGAAAAATCCCCAAATATTTGTTCCATAATATGGCATTGGTATAAAATTCATCAAGATAACATAAATACACAATAACCAACATCCTTTAATAATCAATTGATAAGAATCTTTTGAGTCCGTATGCACTATTGGTTTGTTAATACAACTCTGATAAATAATAGTCCTTGAATTACCTAAATAGTTATCTTTCAATTTTTCCCATCCCTGATCTTTCATTTCCTTTTGACAAGTATTCATAACCTTATAAACATATCTTTTTTGATTCACCTTTTTAAATTTATAAAATATAATTCTCAATGGAACAAATAAATCAAAGGGAGTCAAACTCATAAGTTGATATCCTTGATATGATTTTTTATTCAAATATCTCTCCATATCATGATTTCCTAAATCTATTCTGATTCTTAACATAAACATAAACTCCTTATGACATTTTTACATTACCTTTATAGGCTCTGCCAATCTGTAATGTTTCGGCATTCTTTAATAAAATATGATCAGAGAAAATATTTTGTATCCATTGTTTATTCACAATAAAGGATTTATGAATCTGAATAAATTGTGTGGAATGGATTGTATTGAGAAAGGCATTTAAATTCTTTCTTTCGACCATTGTTCCATTGATAGAATGGATAATAATCTGATGTCTTAATGATTCAACATAATAAATATGGGATAAACGAATCTGAGATACAATACCATTTCTTTGATATTCATAATATTGAAATTTATCTTGAATATCTTGAAGCATATGAGATTCATTCTTTTGTATGTCTTCTGGTAATGATTCTTTTGAAAAATAGAGATTGACTTTTAATCTCATACACTCACTAACCATATCATAGTCTTTAGGACCAATAACATAATACAGTGCATAATCATGATGTGGTTGTTGTTCAATCAATTTTAAATCTTCTTTTTGTTGGACTTCAAAAATATAAATATCCTGATGACTATTTTTTTGATAAGAAATGATTGTATATTCTAGATGTTCTTTTTGGAAGAAACTTTCAAATAGTTGTTGAATATTTGAACTATTCTTTGAATAGATACTCACTCTAATCATTTTGATTGCTCCTTTTCTATCTTATCTAAATGGTCAGATAGACGTTCTTTTTGTTGTAATGCATCTAGAATATGATAATGATCCTGAAAATGAATACCTTGTTCTTTTAAATAGTTGACAGCTTTATTAAAGTCTTTTCTTCCTGATAATGTTAAAGCAATAAAACTATATATAGATCCATCATAAGTATGAACATTGAACCAGACATCATAACCGATAGCTCCATAAGGAAATCGAGGAACTTTGGCATAATTGATATCAATATAATCAATTTGACTGAGATTTAATGTCATCTGATAATCTAACTGATGGGTATGAAAAATATGCTTATAAAAAGAGCAAATCTTCATTAACATATTATCATGATAAGTGTATTGTAAAACATTTTGATCAACTCGCCACATCAACTCACAATAACTGATTCCTGGAAAAACAATAAAGATTGCTATGAGAATCGTTAAAATACCTACGATTCGCATTCCTTCCCACATATTTGCCATGATTAACAAGACTCCATAAGCACAAATGAATATCACATATGTGAAAGCTGTTTTAATTTTAGGTTTACCTACAGTATATTTCATCATTCATCTCTCCTTTCACTTTTCATTTTATGCTTTTTTATGACACTGTAAATAGATGTGACACCAACAACATTTTATAGACCTATTCTACTTTATTTTATAAAAAAAATCATTTATAATTGAAAGCGAGGTAACATTTATGGATAGAAAAGAAAAGATTATTGAAGAAATTAAAAAAAGTGATAAACCCGTATCTGCTTCTACACTAGCAAAAAAGCTTGGTGTTTCAAGACAAATCATTGTTGGTGATGTGGCATTAATACGTGCTAGTGGAACCAATATCATTGCGACACCTAGAGGATATATATTAGATTCTAAGCAACAAAATCACACCTATACTATTGCTGTAAAGCATACTCAAGAACAGATGGCTGATGAATTATATACGATTGTGGATTTGGGTGGATGTGCTATTGATGTTATTGTGGATCATCCTGTCTATGGACAACTCACTGGTAAATTACATTTATCATCTCGTTATGATGTTGATCAATTTATAAAAAAAGTCAATAACAATCAGGCTAAACCTTTAAGTCAATTAACTGATGGTTTACATTTACATACTATCCAATGCTCATCATATGAAATTTATCAACGTATTGTTGAAGCACTCGATCAAAAAGGTTATTTATTTAAGAAAGATATTTAATACTGAGGAGAAAATCCTCTTTTTTTATTGACACAAATTCTTTTTTGATTATAATAGGTCATAACATGTGTCTTGACACATCAATTGACAAGGAGATGTAGAAATATGAAATCACATAAACATATGCAAGTACTCGTTTTAGCTTCATTATTAATTGCTGTAGGAACAGTCATTCCTATGTTAATGCCCAAAATTATTGTTGGACCAATGTCTTTTACCTTAGCTTCACATGTTGCTGTCATGATAGCCATATTTATTAGTCCAGCAGTAGCCATTGCTGTTGCTTTAGGAACAACACTTGGTTTCTTTATGGCAGGTTTCCCATTTGTTGTTGTCATGAGAGCTCTTACTCATGTCATTTGGGCTTATTTAGGTGCAAAATATGCGCAAAAGAATCCACAAATTTTTGAAAAACCAATCAAAACATTACAGTTTAATATTGTGATTGCATTGATTCATGCCATTGGAGAAATGATTATTGTAATTCCTTTCTATTATGGAAATGGAATGGATATCCAAATGTTCTGTTATATGATTTTTGGTTTAGTAGGATTAGGAACTATTATTCACAGCTCTATTGATTTTTGTATCACTCTTCCTGTATGGAAGGCTTTAAGTCAAAGCAGAGTTATCACTGGTGTTTCACAAGTGAAGAAAATCAATCTCATTAAAAACGCATAAAAATAAGCATATAATCATTGAAGGTTATATGCTTTTAATTTATTAAGAATATCTTGTTTTGTAATGGATGCCATATTTAATCTTTTAAATAATGTTTTCGCATTTCCATAACCTAGATGAAACAAATCATAGATAGCCAATCTTTTTTGTTTATCACCAATAATATCTAAAGAAATAAATTCTTCCCATGTCAATGACTGACTTTCTTTAGAAAAGCTCACAACATTTTCTAATGCCTGTATAATAGCTTCTTCCCTGGCTTCAGCAATCCCCAATTTCTTTTTCCCAATAGCATCTTTTTTATCTACAAAAGCTTGCTTAACATGAGGAACTCTTTCCATAATCATATTTCGAATGCGCATACCAGGATAATCAGGATCGGTCAAAATAATAACTCCTCTTGTTTTTTCTAATTCCTCAATCAAGTCCAATGTTGCTTCATCTAAAGCTAAACCATGTGTTTCTATTGTATCTGCATCAAATAATTTTTGAATCACTGCTGTGTCTGTTTTTCCTTCTACAACAATCACTTCTTTGATTTTTTTCTTCATTCTTCTTCACCATATTCATTATACTATATTTTTATTATTTTTCATTGTCAATAAAGCACTTTTATCAGTATAATATGGTGACAAGGGGTTGATGACATGAAAAAATATAAATATTTGTTATTTGATGTAGATGGAACTTTGTTAGATTTCAACAAAGCAGAAGAACAGGCACTTATCAATACATTTCAAAAATATAATATTGTCCTTACTGAACAGATGAATCAAAGATATGAACAAATCAATAAACAGTTATGGAAAGATTTTGAGAATGGGCTCATTGATAAAAAAACAATTGTTTATACACGTTTTGTTCAGTTATTTCAAGAATTTGGCATTGATGAAGATGGCATTGCTTTTGAAGATGACTATCAGGATGCCTTAGGTGAAGGATATTTTCTTTTGCCTCATGCTAGAGATATACTTGAAAAGCTTTATCAAAAATATCCATTATACGTTGTAACAAATGGTGTATCTAAAACTCAATATAGTCGTTTAAAAGGAACACGTATTGATCAGTATTTTCAAGATATTTTTGTATCAGAAGATATTGGTTATCAAAAACCAACTCGAGAATATTTTGATTACTGTTTTAAAAAGATGAAAAACATAGATTTAGATCAAACTTTAATTATTGGCGATTCTCTATCTAGTGATATCCAAGGTGGTATCAATGTAGGTATTGATACTTGCTGGTATAATCCTCATTGCATTGAAGAGCCTCAGGATATGAATATCACCTATATCATTCATGATTTAAGAGAATTGCTGGACTTATTATAGTTGAAGCTTACAGCGTGATGCTGTAAGTTTTTTTATCATCAAATCATCACATCATAATGCCATATAAAAAGTCCTGTATTTCTACAAGACTCATACATTTATTTTAAATTTCTAAAAACATCTAATACATCTTCTGATAGACCATCTGACACAATAACCATATGATCATTCACTTCTACTTTTTTCTTATCATCACCAATTGTCTTTTCACTCATAATACGATTGAATTCATCACCATCTTCATAACGATACACATCAATGTTTCCATTATCTGTTACATAGCGATATCCTTCTACACCACCAACACTTGTTGCATCTAATACATTCTTAGATGAATAAGTAATATTTCCTTCCTTAAGTCCATTTTCAAATCGTGTATACCAATCATCTGTTTGATTCATTGTCGTATTATTGTTGTTGTTTTCATTTTCTGTGACATTTTCAGTTGAACGATTGTTATTTGCTGTATCGTTTGGTGTATCTGTCTGACTGCTACATCCAGTAAAGAATGACATACATAAAAGCAAAACTAAAATTTTCTTCATATTCTTACCTCCACATTCATATCATGGACAAAGAATAAAGAAATATACATGATTCAATCTTAATATGTTATTATTTTTAGTCATTAACCTTTTCAAACGCCTGTGGAATAAGATGCTGATCTTTTTTATTTTTAAAGCGATAATAAAGAATTGTTAGAAATGAACAAATGATTAATATTCCTATAAAAATCATCATTTCATTTGTTATTGACATATTTGTCATACTAATCACTTTTCTAAAGCCATTTACACTATAAGTATAAGGAACGAATGGATGAATAAGTTTATAAAATATTCCTGATGTTTCTAAAGGATATGTTCCTGCAGAACCACCGAGATTGATAATCATAAACACAAGCAATAAAAATTCTCCAATATAACCTGTCGTTAATGATAATAACATCACAAGTGACATAAATGCTGCAGAAACAATAATTGCGAAAAGATATGTCATCAATAATTGTTGAGGTTCAAAACCACATATCCACCTTAAACTTGTAATTAAAACGATTGCTGCTAATGTAGAAATACTATACATAACAGAGGCTTTTGATAACCAATATTTGACAGGTGATGAAGCTTGTTTTATACCTTCTCTGATTGGATACATCAATGTCAAAGCCAGTGCAGCAACATATAATGCTACGCTCATCATATAGGGTGCCATCGCATGCCCATTATTTTCTACAACTGAAATTTCTTGATGTGATGTCTCTACAGGAGCTGACATCATATCTAAAGTCTTATCATCGATATCAAGACTTGCTTTTTTTACACCATCAGCTAAACTTTCATCTAAAGTTTCGAGTCCATTTTGTAATGTCTGTAAACCTGAACCCAATGTTTGAGAGCCATCACTTAACTGTTGTGATCCATCTTTGATTTGGGTAGAACCGTCACTTAACTTAGCAGAGCCGCTTATTAATGCATCATTATTTGATACGATTTTTGAAGTTCCTTCATATAATGCTTTTGCTCCTTGATCTAATTGTTGAATGCCATCGATAAGTGCTGGTGTCTGTTTTTGAAGAGCTAATAGCCCATCATTCATTTGTTGACCCCCATCTAATAACGCTTGACTTTGACTATTCAGTGTTTCTAAGCCACCATAGACTTGTGTTACACCGTTCATATAAGTTTCAAAGCCAGGTTTCAATGTTTCTTCTACTGAATTATTTAAAGATTCTAATCCTGTTTGTACTTTTTGACTTCCTGCTTCTAATTTCTGTGTATTCTCATAAACTTGTGTTAATCCTGAACTTAATTGATTGATTGCTTCTTGATTTCCACTTGTGACAGTTTTTACCAATTCTGTATATGAATAATGCGTTAATAAATATTGAGCAGTTTGATTATCCTTAGCGATAAGATTAGCTTCATCCATGCTCAATGACCTATTCATCCATGTCTGAGCAATGGTTGGATTTGTAGTAAGTATTTGATTTAATAATGTTGTTGCCTGATTCAAAGAATCATTTGCTTGATTTGCTGAAGATATTTTATTCATATTATCAGATGATAAATTATTTTTTAATTGTTGATCCAACTGTGTTAAGCCTTGTAAGACTTGCTTATTTCCATCAACAAGCTGATGAACACCTTGATTGAGGCTATCTATTCCATTATTTAATGCTTCATTGTTTTCAATAAGTTTCTGTGTCCCCTGATAAGTTTGTAAAACACCATTTGTATATTTTTGGAGACCTTCATTCAATGAAGAAGAACCCGTTGCAAGCTGTTGAACACCATCATTTAATGGTTTTGTTGAATCATTGAATGTATCTAAACCTGTTTTTAAGGAATAAACGCCATTATGAACAGTCAATACACCATCTGTATAATCTTTTAACCCCTGGCTAAGTGTTTGAACACCATCATCAAATGTTAATGAACTGCTTGCTAAAACTTGAAGATTATCTGAAATAAGTTGATTTCCATCTGTTAATTGTTGCGAACCATCTACTAATTGACTCGTTCCATCCTGTGCTTCTTTCAATCCATCTGTTAATGTTCCCACTTGTTCAAAGATAGTTTTCGCATATGTTTTCGTTACTGTTTGAGAAACTTCTTCTTTTATTTTTTCAGTAGCTGAATCACCCATCTTTGAAGCAATATAATTACTTCCTGGATTTGTTATATATTGAAGTTTCATCTTTTGTGGTTGTTGATCTAAAAGCGTCGTTGCATTTTTTGAAAAATCTTCAGGAATACTTATAATCATATAATATTGACCGTTCTTTAAACCATCCTGTGCTTTTCCTTCATCTACACATTGAAAATTCATACTTTGATTCTCTTGCAGACGATCAACCAATTCTTCTCCTACATTCAAAGTTGAATTCCCATAATCAACCGCTTGATCATGGTTGACTACAGCAACTGGTATTTTATCCGTATTTCCGTAAGGATCCCACATTGACCCTAAAAAGATACACGCATATAAACTTGGAATCAAAATGATTGCAACCAGTACAACTTTTATCCAAGTGTGATGAAAAATATTTTTCCATTCTTGCTTAAGCATAAAATTCCTTCTTTCTTTCCATCTTTAGATATTTATTATCCATAGATATATAATATCTATGAACTATTATATAAATTTATACATATTTGTCAACTCTTTTAGATACAAAGTGTTATTTTTCTGCTAAAATAAAAAAGAAGGTGATAAGGATATGAAGATTAGAAAAAGTTTTGAACAGGCTATTTGTATATTACTTTTAATTGGGGCACAGGATAAACCTATTAAAAGTCATGAATTGAGTGAAAAACTACTTGTATCAGATTCTTATCTCAAAAAAATCACCAGACAGCTTGTTGTTTCTGGTTTGATTCAATCTATGGCGAATAAACGTGGTGGTTTTGTTTTAACAAAATCACTTGATTGTATATCTTTATTGGATATTTTTGAAGCTATGGAAGGAAAAGAGCCCTTTGTGAAAACAACACATTTAGTAGATAAAGTTTTTGATTCTCATTTAAGAGTAAAGGAAACAGAAGATTTTATTGTTGATTATTTAAATGCAGCAGAAAATCAATATAAACAAAAATTAAAAGAAATTACTTTATCTCAAATTATAGATGCTGCTCATCAAGGAAAAGGAGAAATTTTATGAATGAATACATACTTTCTATTTTAAAAGATATTATGGCTATTGATAGCCCTTCTGGTTATACCAAAGATGTGATTCAATACTGCCAAAAAGAAGCTCAAAATTTAGGATTTGAAACTAAACTGACAAATAAAGGAAATTTACAGATTTTTGTAAATGGTCAAGATGACTATACTGTTGGGTTTTGTGCACATGTTGATACTTTAGGATTAATGGTAAGAAGTATCAAAGATAACGGAACTCTAGCATTTACAAATGTTGGTGGTCCTATTATTCCAACACTAGATGGTGAATATTGTCGCATCATCACAAGAAATCAACAAATATATACAGGAACGATTCTTTCTAATTCACCTGCTGCACATGTTTATGAAGATGCTAAAAACAAAGAAAGAACATGTGATACAATGCATATTCGTATTGATGAAAAAGTGAAGACAAAAGAAGATGTACAAAAATTAGGAATCTGTAATGGTGATTATATTGCCATTGAAACAAAAACAATGATTACTGATTCTGGATTCATTAAATCAAGATTTCTTGATGATAAAATGAGTGTTGCAATTCTTTTTGGGGTTTTAAAACATTTATCTCAAAATCATATCCAGCCACAGCACAATCTCTATTTCATGATTTCTACTTTTGAAGAGGTTGGACATGGCAGCAGTTATATATCTCATGATGTTGACGAATTGATTGCTGTAGATATGGGATGTATTGGGCAAGATTTGGATTGCAGTGAATATGATGTTAGTATTTGTGCTAAAGATTCTAGTGGCCCATATGATTATGAATTAACATCACAATTCATTCATTTAGCCAAAACAAATCATCTCCAATATGCTGTTGATGTTTATCCATTCTACAGTAGCGATGTCTCAGCCGCTTTAAGAGGTGGGCAAAATATCAAAGGTGCTTTAATAGGACCTGGTGTTCATGCTTCACATGGCATGGAAAGAACACATATCCAAGCTGTCGAAAATACATATCGTTTAGTTCTAGCATATATCCATCAAGGAGAAAATCATGGATAAAAAATTATTGTTATTTGATGTGGATGGAACTTTAATCAGTTATGATGGTATTGTTCCTTCTAGCACAATAGAAGCATTAAAAAAAGCCAAGCAACAAGGACATTATGTCTTTGTTGTAACTGGCAGAACAAAGAATAGAGCGACTGTTGGCAATATTGAAATAAGTGGAATGATTTGTGGGAATGGTGCTTATATTGAATGTGAAGGAAAAATTCTTAAAGATCAAAAACTATCTTTAAAACAAGTCAAAACAATCACAGATTATTTAGATAATCATGATCTGTGTTACTTCATGGAAGGTAATGATGGCCTATATGGTTCTCACGATTTTGAAACAAGAGCTATTCCTACTTATCAAAAATATGGGCATCAAGGTGATATTAAGATTCGTGATATTTATCCAATGATGGAATTCCCTGAAAGCATGTATCAAGAAAATATTACAAAAATTAATTATATTTTAAATAGTTATCAAGACTATTTGGATTTTAAAGAACATTTTCCACAGTTTCAATGTTTAACTTGGGGTGGTCAAGGAGAAGATGCTCTATTTGGTGACTGTGCTTTACCTGGTATCGACAAAAGAAAGGCTATTGAAGAACTCATTCAGTTTTTAAAAATAGATAAAAGCAATATCTACACTTTTGGTGATGCAGAAGTTGATATACCTATGTTTCAATGTGCCGGTACAAGCATCTGCATGGGAAGTGGAAGAGAAGCTGCCAAACAGGCTGCAACTTATGTGACTGATGAAGTCAAAAATGATGGTATTATGAAAGCTTTACAACATTTTCATTTGATTGAAAAAGTTCATTGAAAAATCCAATGAACTTTTTTTATTATCTATTCATTTTTATCCATTCATAAGCAAAATCACAAAAAGGTTTCATTTTTAAATATCTTGTGCCTAGTCTCCTTGACCAATTTTTGTCATATGTGGTTTTCATAAGTTTGTCCAATGTCAAGAAAATCACTCTCATCATATGATATCTCTGCATAATCTTTCCATGTACAATGTTGATTTTCAATGATAGTTGCTCCATTGGTATACCATTTTGGATGTTTTTCCACAATTACACTTGCCATTTTTCCTCTAGCACTAAAAGAAACTTCAGGATGTTGAGAACGTAAAACATGAGGCTTATGCCAAAATGCTTTGGCAATTTTTCCCCTTTCTCTAGTTGATGTCTTATTACAATCAAAAGGTAGCATTTCTTCTTTAATCACAGTGATTTCTCATCCAACAATCCACTCTATTTGTGACATGGAAGAATGAACGAAAACAATATCTCCTTTTTAGATATCTATTTTTTGAAAATCTTCTTTTAAAGTATTCTTGGTTTGTGGTTCATGACTTCTTTGAATAAAACTGGCTTTACTTATGATTCTTGTACACTCCATATATTTTTATCGATGAAATCAAATACTTTATTCCAATAAGCTTCCACATCACAATCTTTCGCTTGTGCATGTCCTGCTTCTTCTACAATATAAAGCTCTTTTGGACTTGGACAGACCTCATAAACTTCATAGACCATCTCCACTGGAACAAAGTCATCTTTTTCACCATGAATAAATAACATAGGCTGATCTGCTTTTTTGACCTGTTCAACACTAGATGCCTTTTTAAAATCATAACCTGCTTTTAATTGCGCTATTCCATTAGATATATCTAAAATAGGAAATGAAGGCAGTGAAAAACGTTTGTTTAATTCACTTGCGAAAATATCCCATACACTCGTATATCCACAGTCTTCAATATATCCTACAACATGTGGCAAATGATCTCCTGATGCCATCATAACGGTAGCACCTCCCATGGAAACACCATGTAAAATAATTTGTGCCTGAGAATCTTTTTCGATAATCCAGTCTACCCAACAGGCAATATCATCTTTATCTAGCCAACCCATGCCAATATAATCACCTTCACTTTTACCATGCGCACGATTATCTGGCAAGACAACATTATATCCTCGCTGATAATATTCTGCACCATAAGATGTCATATTTTCGTGACTTGATTTATAACCATGTATTAAAATAACCCATCGATGTTCATCTTCATGATCCAAATATTTTCCCTTTAACTGAATAGAATCATTACTAATTATAATCATTGGTTTTGTTTGACTTTCAAAGTCCATTCCTTTTATCATTTCTTTATCTTGATTTTTTTGAATTGTTTGTTGAACACTATCCTCTAATGGAATTTGATCACTTGTATCTACAACTCTTTGGTCTGACTGACTATCAGGAGACAGGGCATATTCAACAAAATATGTTCCTATTCCATATCCTACACTTAAAAGAACAGAAAGAACGATAAAAACAATGATAAATACTTTCTTTTTCAATCCTACCAATCCCTTTCTCATTGTGATTTATTATATGTAAAAAATATGAACTCTTCAAGAAAAAATGAGCAGATTTGATTATCTACTCATTAATTAATTTATTTTCAATTAAAAATTCTCTTGCGACATCACTTGTTTTCTGATTAAGTTCATCTACTTGATAATTTAACTCCACCATAACTTCATCACTTAAATAATTTTGTAATTGATTAACTAAATCTACAACTTCTGGATATTCTTCAATAACTATATTATTCACTATAGGAATCGCATGATAAGGCAAGAAAAATTTTTGATCATCTTCTAAAACTTGTAAATCAAATTTCTTTAATAATCCGTCCGTAGAATAAGCGTCAATGACATCGCATTCATTATTCATTAAAGCTGTATATCTAGGTGCTCCATCAATTGGCACGGTTGCTTTAAAATGAATTGGATAAGCCTTCTGTAATCCTACCCAGCAATCTTCTCTTTCCATAAACATTAATGTTGGTGAAAAAGTTAATTGATTTGCAACTTGACATAAATCACTAATTGTTTTGATATTGTATTTCTCTGCAGTATCTTTTCTAATAGCCAAAGTATACGTATTATTGAATCCTAATGATTCTAAAACATTCAAATCATATCTTTCTTTCATTTGATTTTTGACTGTATTATAGACTTCATTGACATCACCATTAGGTTCATTACCTAAAACATTGCCATAAATAGTTCCAGTATATTCTACATACATATCAATAGAACCCGTACTGATGGCATCTAAAACAATAGAGCTAGAACCTAGCGACAAAGATTGTTCAACCTCAATGTCTGTATTGTCTTCAATATAATATTTCAACATGTAATTCAGAATTTCCTGTTCCGTAAAATCCATACTTCCAATTCTGATCACTTTATCTTCATTGATTTGTGATAAACCTGTATATACAAAGCTTGCAGCTAAAGCCAGACAAGATATTACAATAACAACTTTATCTAAAACTTTTTTGAATTTTGAACGTGGTTGAGATAATTGAAAACTCTTTGGTGTCACCATTCTCTCCAAAATAGAAAAAATGTAATCAATCAATAAAGCTAATAAACATGCTGGTATCGCTCCTGCTAAGATTTGTGCATTATTGACAGTACGAATACCTGCATATACTAAATATCCTAATCCATCAGCACCAATAAAAGCAGCTAATGTCATCAATCCTACTGAACTGACTGCACTTACTCTGACACCAGCCATAATGACTGGAGCAGCAAGTGGAATCTGTACCTTATATAAGACTTGAAATTTATTTAATCCAATCCCTTTGGCGGCTTCCAAGGTTTCTGCATTAATATTATCAAGTCCTGTCACTGTATTTTTAATAATAGGGAGTAAGGAATACAAAATAACCATGACAATAGCTGGTTTGGTTCCTATTCCTAAAAGTGGAATCATAAATCCTAATAGTGCCATAGAAGGAATCGCCTGAATGACATTGGCTAAAGCCATAATAGGCTTTTGAGAAGGTTTAAAATAAGTAATCAGTATACCTAATGGAACCCCAATCAAAATAGCAATGATAATAGACATAACTGTTAATTGGACATGTCCAATTAACAAATCAAAAATTTGCATATAATTCTGGGAACAATAATCTATAAATGCCTGCATTATTCTCCCTCACTTTCATCATATTTTTTCGAAAGAGTTGTCACAAGAGTACTCTTTGTAATTAATCCCTTTAAAATACCATCATCAACAACAGGAATTGTATACATATTCTTTTCTTTTGTAATATTTAACACATCAACAATGGATTCATTTGATGATATGGTTATGCAATCCTTTTGCATAACGCTTCCTACATCTTTATTCCTATTCTTTTCATTAGCTGCTGTTGCTGCCTGAATAACCCCTTTAAATTGACCACGTCTATCAATCACCATTAAGCTATCAACTTTTTCATTAAACATAATATTTAAGGCTTTGACACATTTTAAATGTTCATAGCATGTGATTGGACGATCAATCATAATATCTGCTGCTTTAATTAATTCTGGTGAATCCCAGATACGTTTCTTACCTACAAAGTTTAAAACAAAATCATTGGCTGGATGTTTAAGAATCTGTTCTGGTGTATCATATTGTTGAATCTTTCCACCACTCATGATACAAATTCTATCAGCCAGTTTAATAGCTTCCGCCATATCATGAGTCACAAACACAATCGTCTTTTGAACACTATTTTGTAATGTCAACAACTCATCCTGTAATTGATTTCTCGTAATAGGATCTAACGCACTAAAAGGTTCATCCATTAAAATAATATCTGGTTCACTTGCAAAAGCTCTTGCGACACCCACACGCTGTTGTTGTCCTCCACTCATCTGAATGGGATATTTATCTAGGTATTCATCAGGGTCTAAACCAACCATATTTAGCACATCTTTTACCTTTTCTAAGAGATGTATATCTTTTTTATTTTTTAATTTAGGAATTAATTCAATATTCTCCCTCACTGTCATATGAGGAAATAATCCAGTCTGTTGAATCACATAACCAATATTTCTTCTTAATTCAATTTCATTTTCTTCACTAATATCCTTTCCATTGACAAAAATTCTTCCTTTTGTCGGTTTAATCAATCTATTAATCATTTTTAAAGCTGTTGTCTTTCCACAACCACTCGGTCCTATTAAACAGACAAATTCGCCATCATTCACTGTAAAGCTAATATCTTCTAAGACATGCTTATCCTTAAATGATTTATAAACGTTTTTAAACTCTATCATAAAAACACCTCACATAACTCTATTTTAGTCCTAAGATATGACTCTTTTGTGAATTTTATTTAAAAAATGTATATATTTCCTTAAACTATATATAAATCTTTATTTATATCCTAAAAATATACTCTTTTTATTATAAGATAAAACCAATTCAAAATTTGTTGAAATGAAAAAAAGAATATGAATTACTGATTCATATTCTTAAATGCAGTTGATAACATCAACTTAATTCTATTTAATTGATTAACTTCGCTTGCACCTGGATCGTAGTCCACAGCGACAATATTGCTTTGTGGATATTTCTTACGCAAAGCTTTAATAACACCTTTACCAGTGACATGATTTGGTAAGCAGGCAAATGGCTGCATACATACAATATTTGGAGCTCCTTCTTCAATAAGCTCTATCATTTCTCCAGTTAGGAACCAACCTTCACCAGTCTGATTACCAATAGATACAACTTTGCTGGCATTTTTAGCAATCTGATCAATTGGTGTTGGTGGATCAAAACGTTTTGATGCCTTTAATGCTTTAATCATATCTTTTCTTAAGAAGTCAACAAACCAGATACCAAAATTGCATAACCAAGCTGAAGCTTGTGATGCTTCAAAATGTTCATGTTTATAACCATTATTATAGAAACAATACTGGAAGAAATCAATCAAATCAGGCATAACGGCTTCAGCACCTTCTGATTCGATAATTTTAACGATTTCATTATTAGCTGTTGGATGGAATTTCACAAGAATTTCTCCTACCAATCCAACTCTAGGTTTTTTAATATCTAACAAAGGCAATTCATCAAAATCTTTGACAATCTGATAAACATTCTTTTTAAATTCTTTCATGCTGCCATTTTTCACATTTTCCTGGCATTTTTCAACCCAAGATTCATAAAGTTTATTGGCTGAACCTTTGACTTTTTCATAAGGACGTACACGATATAATACTCTCATAAACAAGTCTCCATACATTGCACCAATAATGGCTTTTTTGGCAATCTTATATGTGATTTTGAATCCTGGATTACTTTCTAATCCTGATAAGTTAGCAGAAATAACAGGAATCTGTTCCATACCAGCATCTTTTAAAGCTTTTCTAATGAAAGCAATATAGTTTGTTGCACGACATCCTCCACCAGTTTGAGAGATAATCAATGCGACTTTATTTAAATCATATTTTCCACTATTTAAAGCATTCATCATTTGTCCTACAACCAAAATACTTGGATAACATGCATCATTATTGACATATTTCAATCCCTGTTCAACAGCATTTTTATCTACTGATGGTAAAACTTCAAAGTTATATCCTTCAGAATTCATCGCTGTTTCAATAAATTGGAAGTGAATTGGTGACATTTGTGGACAAAGAATTGTATAACGATCTTCTTTCATCTGTTTTGTGAAAGGAACTTTCACCTGTTCATATTTCTTTGATAGATCAATAACATCTTCTTTCTTTTCAATTGTAGCTTTTAAAGAACGAATACGGATACGAATAGCTCCTAGGTTACTTCCTTCATCAATTTTAATCAATGTATAAATTTTATTTCTAGCTTTTAAAATTTCAGCAACCTGATCTGCTGTCACAGCATCTAGACCACATCCAAATGATGTTAATTGGATTAACTGTAAATCTTTTTGTGATGATACAAAAGAAGCTGCTTTGTATAAACGAGAGTGATAAGTCCATTGATCAACAACACGTAATTTCAAATGTTCTTCATCTAAATAACATACACTATCTTCACTTAATACCACAAATCCTTCACTTGTAATCAAATCTGGAATGCCATGATTGATTTCTGGATCAACATGATATGGACGACCGGCCAAGACAATACCTTGCATATGATTTTCACGCATATATTCCATAGCACGTTTTCCTTCGGCACGGATATCCTGTTGACAATGATCTAATTCTTCATACGCTTTTTCAATAGCATTATGTAATTCATGATCAGTAATATTGAATTCACTAAGCTCTTCTTTGAGAACTTTAAATAAAGTCTTTTTATTATTTAATGAAATGAATGGGTTTTTAAATTTTATATTTTTCTGTTCAAGATTATCAACATTATTTCTAATGACTTCAGGATAAGAAGCGACAACTGGACAGTTATAATGATTTCCGGCATCTTCGTTTTCTACACGTTCATATGCTACAGATGGGTAGAAAATAAATGGTACCCCTCTGGCAATCAGATTTTCAATATGTCCATGTGTAATCTTCGCTGGATAACATGCACTTTCACTAGGAATAGATTCAATTCCTTTTTCATAGATAGCTTTAGATGAGCGTGCTGATAGGATTACTCTAAATTTCAGTTCAGTAAAGAATGTATGCCAGAATGGATAGTTTTCATACATATTTAATGCTCTAGGAATACCAACGATACCTCTTGGAGCATCTTCTATTGGTAATGAACGATAATTGAAAACACGACGATATTTATAATCAAATAAGTTTGGTAATGATTTAGATTTTAAAGGTAAATTGGCACCTCTTTCACATCTATTTCCACTAATAAACTCTCTTCCATCATTGAATGAAGTAATTGTCAACATACAGTTATTTGTACATTTCCCACAGTTTTTCATACTATTCTGATATGTTAAATGTTCTAGTTCTTCTCGTGTTAGTAAAGTTGTTCCTTTACCATCATCTTTTTCTTTCGCAATGGTAGCCATTCCATATGCACCCATCAATCCTGCAATATCAGGTCTGATGACTTCAATACCTGCTTCTTTTTCAAAAGCACGTAAAACAGCTTCATTGTAGAATGTTCCACCTTGCACAACAACATTTTTACCAATCTGATCTTTACTTCTTAATTTAATAACTTTATATAAAGCATTTTTAATAACAGAATATGATAATCCTGCTGAAATATCCGCTAAAGATGCACCCTCTTTTTGAGCCTGTTTCACTTTTGAGTTCATGAAAACAGTGCAACGACTTCCTAAATCAAGCGGATGTTTTGACATCAATGCCATCTCGGCAAATTCATCAATTTCATATCCTAAAGAATGCGCAAATGTCTCTAAGAATGATCCACATCCAGATGAACAAGCTTCATTTAATGTTATATCTTGAATCACATCATCCTTAATTGTGATAGCTTTCATATCTTGTCCACCAATATCCAAGATAAAATCAACATCTGGTTCAAAATGTTTTGCAGCTGTATAGTGTGCAATTGTTTCAACTTCACCATAATCCACTTTTAATGCTGCTTTAATTAATGCTTCACCATATCCAGTCACACCCGCTTTTTGAATACGACATCCTTCAGGGATTAAATCATAGATTTCTTTCATAATTCTAATAATTAAATCTAAAGGATTTCCTTCATTAGAATTATAGAAAGAATATAAAATAGATCCTTCATCATCAATCAAAACCACTTTAGATGTTGTAGATCCAACATCAATACCAACATAAATATTTCCTTGATATTTTTTAAGATTTCTCTTCTTTGTCATAGCTTGAAGATGACGATCTCTAAATCCTCTTAATTCATCTTCATTATGAAATAAAGGTTCCAATGTATGAGCAGCTTCTGTTCCATTATCTTTTAAAGCTCTTAAATCCTGAATCAATTGTTGTAAAGAGATTGCTTCTTCAACATCTTTTGCATTCAAGGCTGCACCCATCGCAACGAATAATTGAGAATTATCTGGGAAAATAATATCTTCTGGTTGTAGATCCAATGTTTCAATAAAACGTTGTCTTAACTCACTCAAGAAATATAATGGACCACCTAAAAAGGCAACTTTTCCTTTGATGGGTTTCCCACAAGCTAATCCACTGATTGTCTGATTAACAACTGCCTGGAAAATTGAGGCAGCAATATCTTCTTTTCTAGCACCTTCATTGATTAAAGGCTGCACATCCGTTTTAGCAAAAACACCACAACGAGAAGCAATTGGATAAATACGTTGATGATTTTTAGCAAGTTCATTTAATCCTGAAGCATCTGTCTGTAATAAAGTCGCCATCTGATCAATAAAAGCTCCTGTACCTCCAGCACAAGTTCCATTCATACGTTGTTCTAATGAACCTTCAAAATAAGTGATTTTTGCATCTTCTCCACCTAATTCAATAGCGACATCAGTTTGAGGAATATAAGTTTCTATTGTTTTTGTACAGGCAATGACTTCCTGAACAAACTTAACATGTAAAGATTCAGATATAGATAATCCACCTGATCCTGTAATCACTGGATGAATCTGAATATCTGGATACTCCTGATGAATTTCTTCTAATAATGTTAATATTGTATTTCTGACATCTGAATTATGTCTTACATAGCGAGAAAATAAACATACATCATTTTCATCAGTTAAATAAGCTTTTACTGTTGTTGATCCAACATCAATTCCTAAATAATATTGACTCATAACACTTCTCCTTTTAAATATGACAACTCATTTTATAATTTTCAATCTTAACGAATTTCGACATCTTTTTCAATCATTATGCTTTATTTTAAAGTCTTAAAAATCTGATTCACTTTACAACATAGGCGCAAATATTCCTTTGTATCTTCTTCACCTAAAATCTCCAGCATCTTTTGGAAATAGTCTTCTATTTCTTCTCTTCTTTGTTGTGCAAATACTCTTCCTTGTTCTGTAATAAAGACCTTAATTTTACGTTTGTCCTGTGCATCAACAACACGCTGGATATATCCTTTTTTTGATAGAGCATTTAATACTGCCGCTACTCTTGAGCTATTAATATCAAACTGCTGACTAATTTCTGATGCATTTGCACCTTCATGGCCATCCATTAAATAAATCAGAACAGCTCCTTCGCCTCTGGCAATTTCACTGACATCATGATGACAGAACTTAAAATTCTGCTGATTCTCTACCATACAACCAATCAATTCTTTCGCATATTTATGATAATCCATTTTTATTACCTCACACTATGAGCATTTTATACAACTTTATATGATTTGTCAATTTTTTTGTTTTTTTGTTGTTTTTATAAAAAACAATAATAATATTTGATGTTCAAAAATGTTGTTGTTAAAATAAAATAAAGGGGAGAAAAGATATGTATAAAAAGATAAAAGAACTTGCTGATTTATATTATTCTGATACTGTGAAATGTCGACGTGACCTTCATAAATATGCTGAAAAAGGATGGCTGGAAGATCGTAGTGCCTGTTTAATTGCTTCTACGCTAGAAGAATTGGGTTATGAAGTTCTAGCAGGCGAAGAAATTATGAAGAAAGATGCACGTATGGGGTTACCTCCAGAAACTGTATTACATCTTAATTATCATCGTGCTCAAAAACAAGGCGCTAATCCTTATTATTTAGAAAAAGTCAAAATGGGTATGACAGCTGTTGCTGGAGTTTTAAAATGTGGTGATGGTCCTACGCTTGCTTTAAGATTTGATATTGATGCTTTGGGATTAGTTGAAGAATCTTCATCAAGTCATTTTCCTTTTGTAAATGGTTTTGCTTCTGTTCATCGTGGAACAATGCATGCCTGTGGACATGATGGCCATACTTCTATTGGTCTGACAACTGCTAAAATTTTAATGCAAATCAAAGATCAGCTTCATGGAACAATTAAACTTATTTTTCAGCCTGCTGAAGAAGGTGTTATGGGAGCCAGATGTATTGCTGAAAGTGGCTTCTTAGATGATGTTGATTTTATCTGTGCTGCACATATCATGCCACAGGAAGATCAACCTTATGATTTATATTTTGGAATGGATGAATCTTTTGCAACAACAAAATTAGACGTTACGTATCATGGTGTTTCGACACATGCTGCAGAATCTCCACAATTTGGTAAAAATGCACTACTATCAGCTGCTAACTGTATTTTAAATTTACACTCCATTCCAAGAAATAGTGATGGTCAGACACGTGTGAATGTCGGAACTGTTCATGCTGGAACAGGAAGAAATGTTGTTCCTGAAACAGCAAAGCTTGAAATTGAAGTTCGTGGAGTGACAAGCGAACTGAATCGTTATATGGAAATCTATGCCAGAGATATTATTGAAGGATCTGCTCGTATGCATGATACTGTCGTAGAAATCAAGGAAATGGGAAAAGCTTATGCTTTAAATTGTGATCAAGATTTTATGAATACTATTCGCACAATGTGTCAAAAATATCTCCCAGATTTAAAATTACCACCTTATAATTTAAGCCCACTCGGTGGTAGTGACGATTTTTCATATCTTATGGAACGTGTTCAAGCCCATGGCGGTAAAGCAACCTATATGAAATTTTTGACACCTGTTGTTTCTTCACCTCATAATGACTCTTTTGATTTTGATGAAAAAGTTTTGTCTTTAGGTCCCCGTGTCTTTGCTAGTCTTATCTATTATCTATCTCAACAACAAGGATGAAGTTCCCAATAATGGAACTTCCTTTTTTATTGAGATCATATTTCTTCTTGTCAATTAGAATTCTAATTGTTTGTGGAGGAAAAGAAAATGTATCATATACTCATGTTAGAAAATCAGACTATTTTTACAAAAAAGGTTTTAAAAGAGGCCGCTCTATTAAATTTATCTAGTGGTCAGCCACGCGTTTTAGAATTTTTAAAAAATAATGATGGAGCTATGCAAAAAGATATTGCTCAGGCATGTCTTATTGAACCATCATCTGTGAGTTCAGTTTTATCAAAGATGGAAAAAGATGGACTGATTACAAGACATATCAATGCCGATAATAAACGTTCTATGGATGTAACGCTTACTCAACTTGGCAAAGAAATGGCACAACATATAGAGGATATATTTAATCAATTTGAAAAAGAAGCACTTGCTGATTTTTCAGAAAGTGAAAAGGAAACTTTATTAACACTTTTAAAAAAAGTGAATGATAATTTAACTGGGAGGGGAAGAAGTGAAGATTAAAAGATATTTTATATTTTTTATTGGTTTATTTATTAATTCATTAGCTGTTAGTGTGATTACAAGTGCTAATTTAGGAACATCACCAATTTCTGCTATACCTTATGTCCTTAGCTTGATACTTCCATTATCACTAGGAACATTTACCATTTTATTTAGTCTTTTATTGATTTTCATTCAAATTCTTTTATTAAGAAAAGACTTTCAATGGGAAGATTTACTGCAAATACCTATTTCTATTATTTTTGGTTATTTCATAGATTTAACAATGATTATTATTTCTAGAATACCAATGAACTTATATATTGTGAAAATATTCTATTTATTAATTGGTTGTTTGTTATTGAGCTTTGGTGTGTATCTAGAAGTGATTGCCAATGTTGCTATGTTGCCTGGAGAATCATTTGTGAAAGCTGTAACGCGTGTCTTCCATACTGATTTTGGATCAACGAAAATGAGCTTTGATGTCAGTATTTCTATCATTGCATTAATGATTTCTTTTATTTGTACCGGGGAAATTTATGGTGTACGTGAAGGAACATTAATTGCTGCTATTACAGTTGGATTTTTTGCACGTATTTTCAAAAGAAAACTTATATTTCTGGAAAATATACTTTTTCCTATGCAAAATCAAGATTCAATCCCTTCTCAATCAGATACAACAAATCATATTATCGTTATTGATCGTCAATTTGGAAGTGGTGGACATGAAATAGGTACAGCTCTTGCAAAACAGTTAGGATATCAATTTTATGACGGAGAGCTTATTTCTCTGACTGCAAAGAAAATGGGATACTCTGATGATTTTATTCGCAAACAAGAGGAAGCACTAGATAATAATTATTTGTTTGATTTTGAAAATCAATCATATGTTATGGATGCACCTAAAGATCAAATATTTGAAATGGAATCACAGATTATAGATGAATTAGCTCAGAAATCCAATTGTGTCATTATTGGTCGTTGTGCTGATTATGTTTTAAAACATCAAAAAAACTGTTTAACAATCTTTTTACATGCCAATAAAGAATACCGTCAAAATCGTATTATGAAAGAGCAGTCTATTACAATTGAAAATATTGAACATTACATTATGAAAAAAGATAAACAACGTGCAGCCTATTATCAATATTATACACATCAAAAATGGGGAGATGCTCATCACTATGCTATCTCATTAGATACAAGTCTATTCAAAGATCAAACAGTTCATATTTTATATCAAATGATACAAGATTATTTTTCATCACAAAATCAATAAAATAAAAACATGAATATTAAAAAAATAGACATAATATTTTTTATGCCTATTTTTTTATTTACCAACATTCTTATAACGTTTACCTTTTGTAACACCATTTACGCCTTTCCTTAACACCTATAACATCTACGAAATCTTTTGCTTTATACCATGTATCATATTCCATATAGGATAAAATTTGTTCATATTGTTTGAATGATTTTCTCGCACTTTTTTAGAAACGTAGTAGTTAAAATTATCTTACTTGTATTAAATTTTTCTTTGCCATACTCATACAATAATCAGTCTATTTATCTTCTTTGATTGCTTTAATGAAATAATCAAAATCATTATCTAAATAATGCTGAACTTCGTCATGTAAATCTTTACAAATATCTAAGATACGATATCTACCTACAAGAGAGTTAATATATCGCTTTTTAGAAACAACTTTCCAATATCCTTCTTGTGGTTTTCTGGAAATCATAATTTTATTCAATTGTGTATATTGTTCAAAATAAGCTTGTGTCAAATCACTTTGAATTAACTTTTCAATGACCTGTGATTCTGTCGTATACAAATCATCATATAGTAGAATATGATGACCAATCGCAAACTTTAACAATCTTGCAAGAAATTCCATACAATAACGATTTTCGTCACCCACATAGACTTGACTACATTTTAACATTAACTGTGTAAATATAATGGCATATTCCAGATCATTAAAAATAATTTCATCTTTTTTATGATTGACTTCTAGATGATTATAAATCTCTTTGATTTTCACTTTTGTCATCAATCCATAATAAATAGCATTAGACAATGTATACTCTAATCGGTCAGCAGAAAGTCTAGGGGTTTCATTATCAGCTATAGGATAGTCATGATAATTCACAACTTTATCAATGTTTATATGATAATGATGAAAAATAGAATGCAGTTCTTTATCTTGTCTAATCATCTTTTCTGTTAAATCTTCTGTTGCTTCCTGATTTGTATAATCATGATACATAAAATCAATAACATGAGCAAAAACAGGTGTCGAAATATCATGTAATAATGCTGCAACTGTCTGATGCATATCATGAGTGAAATGATATGTAATCAAAGCCACCCCAATACTATGATTATACCTAGAAACACCTTTACAATTTCTAAAAGGTTCAAATTGAGTATACTCCATCCCACAGTTCATACCCACATCTTTCAATCTTTGAAAAAGAGATGTTTGAATAATTTCCTGAACATAATTTGGAATATATTCATTATAAATATCATAAACAATCATATTTTACCTTCATTAAAAAATCAATCTTTAAACAATGCTCTCCCAATTCTGACAATTGTAGCTCCTTCTTCTAAAGCAATCTCATAATCTTCAGACATACCCATAGATAATTCATGAAGTGGGTATTGTGGATACTTTTGTTTTAACTGATCACGAAGTTGTCTTGTCTTTTGAAAATAAATTCTTGTCTGTTCAGGATCAATATGTGGTGCCATCATCATCAATCCATCCACAATTAAAGAAGGACAATCTTGTAAATATTCCATCACCTGATCCATTTCTTCTTCATCAAATCCATGTTTGCTTTCTTCTTTAGCAATATTGACCTGTAAGAGTATATGAACTTTTAGATTATTTTTCTTTGCCTGCTTTTCCAATTCATCAATTAAATGATAACTATTTACAGAATGAATTAACTCCACTTTATCAATAATATATTTGACTTTATTTTTTTGTAATGTCCCTATAAAATGCCAATGACCCTTTCCATGATATTGTTCATATTTTTCTAAAAAAGCCTGTACTCTATTTTCACCAAAATATAAACAACCACATGCTTCTAATCTTTCTATTTGTTTTTCATCAATATATTTTGTTGCAGCAACAAGTGTTGCTGGTTTCACTTTTTCTAATAATTCTTTCACAGCAGCATCATTTACAATCATCATGCATCCTCCATTCTTTTATCAATTTGATATTCTTATTATATAATCTTTTTTTTCTAACTTAAATCATAAAATCATAGAATTATTAAAAAGAATTCATAGAAATGTGTTATAGTATTATCAAGAGGTGATTCAAAATGAATGATTTATTAGAAAGATATTTAGGAGCTGTCTGTTCTTATTTTTTTGGAAGAAAAAGACAATATGTTTACTCTGATTTAAAACAGCAGATCAGTCAATCAGCTCACCAATATGAAGATATGGAAGATTTGCTCGTCAGTTATGGTCATCCATTGAGTGTTGCCTATACTTATGGTTATCGTCCTATATTTTCTCATCGATTTAATCCTAAAATTGTCAATTCAATAGAAAAATTTGTCTTTCTTATTTCTGGTATCTATCTTTTTTTATCAACACTCTATTATTTAGAACAGTTTTCCTGTCTTCCCTTTCAAGCAGATAACCGCGTTATCACTTCAATGAATACATCTTCTATTCTCACTGCTCTTTTATCTTATCCCATTATCACAATGATTGGTATTGTGGCGATTGCTATCATCGTTTTATCCATATTTGATTATAAACATCCTATATCTCAGGATATTGATTTAAAATGGAATCTTCAGACTCTCGATACTCTTCCTCATCCTTCTCATTATCCTAACCACACTATTGAAACAATATTTATGATTATTTTCATTATTTTCTTTATATGTTATGGTATCTTCTTCTCTAGTGATATGATTATTCAAATACAACATGAATCATATCAAATGATTCATATGATGACTTATTTCTTTCAACCATTTATTATGATCATCATTTTTGATTACTTCATAGATATGACAAAAAAGATATATACAAAAAAATATTTAAAATATAATTTTTTAATTAATCTTTTTACAATTGTTTCTCTATCTATTTTTGTTATTAACTCACAATTTTTAAGTGATTATCTTCTCCCCATGACTTATTTTCAATATATTCTTGTCAATACATTCATTATTCTTGCCCTATTCTTTATCTATTCTATTTCTTTATATAAATTAATCAGAAATATAAAATCTTATCGTTTTCTATTTAAAAAATAGACCTTAGAATTCATTCAATCTAAGGTCCTTTTCTTTATCTTATTTTTGTTCCATTTGGTAAATTATCTACAGATACAAGTTCCAACATTTTTTTCTTAGATCCAGCAAGAATCATACCTTGAGATTCAACACCTCTTAATTTAGCTGGTTTTAAGTTAGATACAACAATAACTTTCTTTCCAACCATCTCTTCTGGTGTATAGAAATCTGCAATACCACTGACAATCTGTCTTGTTTCTTTACCAATATTAATCTGAGAAACTAACAGTTTATCAGCATCTGGATGCTTTTCACATTTTTCTACTGTTCCAACAACAAGTTCAATTTTCGCAAAATCATCAATTGTAATTTGATTTTCATCTTCATGTTTTTCTTCTTTTTGAGGATATAAAGCTTCAACTTTCTTTTCTACTTCTTTAGGATCTAATCTTGCAAATAACTGTTGTGGTTTTTCAGTCACTTTTGTTCCTTCTTGATATAAACCAAAAGTATTTAAATCTAAGAAATTTCTTTGATCTGTATTGATTTGATCTAAAATCTTTGTAGATGTTGATGGCATATATGGTTCTAAAGCAATAGCTGCAAAACGAATAGCTTCAATTAAGTTATAAAGAACTGTTGCTAGACGATCTTTTTTGCTTTCATCTTTTGCCAGTGCCCAAGGCATTGTATCATCAATATATTTATTTGTTCTTCTAAGTAAGACAAAGATTTCATCTAATGCTTTAGATGCTTTAAATTCATCCATATAAGCTTGAACTTTCTTTGGCATAGCCAAAGCTATTTCTTTTAACTCATCATCAACAGGTTCATTCACTTGTGGATTTGTTATAATGCCATCAAAGTATTTATTTGTCATGGCAATTGTTCTATTGACTAAGTTACCTAAAATATTAGCTAAATCTGAATTAATACGTTCAACTAATAAATCCCATGTAATACTTCCATCATTATCATAAGGAATTTCATGTAAAACATAATATCTAACAGCATCTACACCAAAGATATTAACGAGATCATCAGCATAAATCACATTTCCTTTAGATTTAGACATTTTACTTTCACCTTGTAATAACCAAGGATGTCCAAAAACTTGTTTTGGTAATGGTAAATCTAAAGCCATCAACATAATAGGCCAATAAATCGTATGGAATCTGACAATATCTTTACCAATTAAATGTAAGTCTGCTGGCCAATATTTCTTAAATAATTCACCATGATTTCCATCAACATCATAACCTAGCCCTGTAATATAGTTTGTTAAGGCATCAATCCATACATAAACCACATGTTTAGGATCAAAATCTACAGGGATAGACCATTTGAATGAAGTACGTGAAACACATAAATCCTGTAAACCTGGTTTTAAGAAGTTATTCATCATTTCATTCTTTCTTGAAACAGGTTGAATAAATTCAGGATGATCTTCAATATGTTTGATTAAACGATCTGCATATTTAGATAATTTAAAGAAATAAGCTTCTTCTTTGGCATCATGAACTTCACCACCACAATCAGGACATTTTCCGTCAACTAATTGAGATTCAGTAAAGAATGACTCACATGCTGTACAATATTTACCTTCATAATGTCCTAGATAAATATCTCCCTGATCATATAATTTCTTAAAGATTTTTTGAACTTGTTTCACATGATATTCATCTGTTGTTCTCATGAAACGATCATATGTTGTATCCATCATATCCCAAATTTCTTTGACAACAGCTGCTTTTTCATCAACAAACTGTTTAGGTGGAATTCCTGCTTCTTGAGCTTTTAATTCAATCTTTTGTCCATGTTCATCAGTTCCAGTCTGAAAATAAACATTGTACCCTTCCTGTCTTTTACTTCTTGCGATAGCATCAGCTAAAATAATTTCATATGTATTACCGATATGAGGTTTTCCTGAAGTATAAGTAATTGCCGTTGTTAAATAATAATCTTTTGGATCTTTCATCATTTCTCCTCCTTCAAAATAAAAAAACGTCCTTATAAAAGGACGTATTATACGCGGTACCACCTTTTTTTATATCTTTCGATATACCCTCAAAACTTTAACGCAGTTAACGTTTATCTCTCACTATTCAAGATAACAGCTCCCAGCCCATCTTCATAAAAGTTATGTCCTGATTTGCACCAACCATCAGTTCTCTACAACGCCCTTTTAATCTCTGCTGTTCTTAGCCTTTTTGATACTCTTAAACATTATCAAATATTTTTTTTAAAGTCAATAAAGTTTCATAACAAAATAACGATTCTCTTTTGATATAAACGAAAAAAAATGATTTTCTCACAGTGATAATGATATAATAAAATTAACAAGAATAGAAAGGACTGATTTTATGGGTTTATTTAAGAAAAAGAAAAAGACTGTTAATTGGGATGATGCTTATAAAGCCACGCCTCATTTTTATAAGCAATCTGATGGAAGTGTATTTGGTGCAATGAGTTTAACAGAAGGCACGAAAACAATGTTAATGAAACAACCTCAATTACATTTTCAAGTTGAAGGACAAAATATATCACAATGGAGATTAACACTGATTAGTACGACAAATGATTCTATGATTGGTGATATGGATTATTTTATGGCTTTAAAGACATTACAACCTTATATTCTTGCTGAAGATAGCAATTTTATTTTAGTAAGAGGATTAACTTTAGATGAATTAAAGAGCTTATAAAATAACTTATAACAATTATAATATTTTGATTATTTGAACAATCTTATAAATATAAATATTGAACACATGAAAGGAAGGTAAAAAAATGATTTTAGGTATTATTTTAGAGTTCATTGTTGTTTCTTGTATCATAATAAAGATTTTAAACATAAAGTATCGTAATCAAAGTTATCTTAAAAAAGCCAATTCTCTTTTCACTGCTTTGTTATTGATTTATCTATTGATTATTAATACGCAAAGAGATAGTGTCATCTCTTTTATTTCTTCTTATTCTATTATATATATCATAACTTTGATTATTTATATTGTTCTTATCATTATTGAAACCATAAACACGATGAAGGGAAAAGGATAATGTATAAAAAATAATGGTCAAGTTTTATCTTTTTACTATCACTTTTTTAAATGTTATAATATTGATAAGGAGTGAGTGCATATGAAAAAGCTGATTATTTGGGTTGTGATGCAGTTTTTATATCGTGGTATGAAAGTTCTTTATCATGATGATCCACGTATGAAAGAAGAATTAGATGGATGGAAACAAGATAAATTTTTAACATTACAAGTCATGCATGGACCTTCCATCACAATCAAATACACATATCAAAAAGGATTACAGAAAGTCAAAAATGTAAAACCTGATATTTGTATTACCTTTAAAAGTATTCAGACAGCTTTGCTTGTCTTTACAGGTATGATGAGTGTCAAAAGTGCTTATTTAGAACATCGTTTTTCTTTAAGAGGAGATGTTTTTGAAAGTATGAGATTTGTTAGATGCGTTGATTTGGTAGAAACTTATCTTTTCCCTCGTTTTATGACAAAACGTATTTTAAATCATCAGGAAAAGAAGTATAAACCAACTTTATTGATTTATATAAAAGCTTTATTTGCTTAGGAGGGATCATTATGTATTTTGAATTTGTCAATAAAACAAAGGTTTGTGCAGGTAAAAATGCTTTAACTCAATTGGAATACGAATGTCAACAATATCATATGAAACATCCTCTGATCTTAACAGATCAGGTTTTATATCAGCTCAAATATGTTGATATCCTGACAAAACATTTATCATTAGAATATAGTCTATATACTGATATTCCTGTTGATTCTTCTATTCATACGATTGAAGATATTAAAGATTTTTATATCAAAGAAAATTGCGACGGATTGATTGCTTTAGGTGGTGGAAGTGTTTTAGACACTGCTAAGGGTGTTTATTTGATGTTATCACAGGAATGTGAATCGATTGAAGATATTTTAGGTTTTGAAGATTTAAAGCTCGGTAAAGATGTTCCATTCTTTGCCATTCCAACAACAAGTGGAACTGGTAGTGAAGCTACATGTGTCGCTGTGGTCAGTCATCCTGAAAAGCAAGTCAAACTTGAAATCATTTCACAGCATATTCAAAGTCATGTTGCTTTCCTTGATCCTGTTCTTACACAAAATCTTCCATTAAAAACAACAGCTTCTACAGGTATTGATGCTTTAACACATGCCATCGAAGCTTATACATGTTCACAGAAAAATCCAATCAGTGATGCTTATGCTATCTTAGCGATACAAACCATTTCACAAAATATTTTAAAAGTCATAGACAATCCCAAAGATGAAAACATTCGATTAAATCTTGCGTTAGCTTCTTATGAAGCTGGATGTGCCTTTTCGAATTCAATGGTTGGTATTGTTCATGCGATTGGCCATGCTTTAGGGGCTGTCTGTCATATTGCTCATGGAGATGCGATGAGTATGCTGCTTATCCCTTGTATGCGTTATAATCTGGAAGTGAATAAAGACTTATATGGGGATGTATTATTATATCTTGGACAAAAAGAACTTTATAGCCAAACACCAAAAGAACAGCTAGGTCAAAAAGCGATTGATTATATTGCGAGTTTATTACAGACTTTACATGAAAAGACAAATCTTCCTGTATCACTGGGAAGTGTTGAAAATTTATCTGAACATATCAATGAAGTGGCTGAAAAAGCTTTAAATGATGGAGCTTTAATAGTCAATAACAAATATGCAAATAAACAAGATATTATCAATATATTGGAGGGTCATTATGGATATTAAAGAATTAGTGAAAACACAACGTGAATTTTACAATACACAATATACCAAAGATATTAACCATAGAATACAGACTTTAAAAGCGATGAGAACTTGGATCTTAGAACATCAAAATCGTATTATTGAAGCCTTGAAAAAAGATTTGAATAAAGATGCTGTCGAATCTTATATGTGTGAAATTGGTTTGGTTTTAAGTGAATTAAACTATCAGTTAAAACATATTAAAAAATGGAGTCGTAATAAATATGTCTGGACGCCAATCTCTCAATTCTATGGAACAAGCTTTGAATCTTATGAGCCTTATGGTGTGACATTGATTATGAGTCCTTGGAATTATCCTTTCATGTTATCAATTGAACCAGCAGTTGGCGCTATTGCAGCTGGAAATACTGTAATTATCAAGCCGAGTGCTTATGCTCCAAATGTTTCACATGTGATTAAACAAATGATAACTGAAAGCTGTGATGAAAGATATGTGGCAGTTGTTGAAGGTGGAAGAGCTGAGAATACAGAACTTTTGGAACAACGTTTTGATTATATTTTCTTTACAGGTAGTGTGAATGTTGGCAAACTGGTTATGGAAAAAGCGAGTCGTTATTTAACACCTGTAACTTTAGAATTAGGTGGGAAAAGTCCTTGTATCGTTGATGATGATAAGAGTTTAAAATTGGCTGCCAAACGTATTGCTTTTGGTAAGTTTTTAAACGCTGGTCAGACATGTGTGGCTCCTGATTATTTATTAATCAAAGACAAATATAAAGATCAGTTCATTCAATATATGAAAGATGCTATTCATGAATTCTTTGGTGATCAACCTTTACAAAATCCTCAACTTGTTAAAATTATTAATCAAAAACACTTTGATAGATTATCACATTTATTAGAAAATCAGGATATTGTGATTGGTGGAAAAGGAAATCCAGAAACCTTACAGATTGAACCAACGGTTGTTGATCATGTTGATGGAAACAATCCATTAATGCAAGAAGAAATCTTTGGTCCTATTCTTCCTATCTTAACTTATCAAAACATTGATGAAGCTATAGCCTTTATTAATCAAAGAGAAAAGCCACTGGCTTTCTATATCTTCTCTCAAAATAAGGCGATTCAAAAGAAATTATTAAAACATTGTAGCTTTGGTGGTGGATGTATTAATGATACAATTATTCATCTTGCGACAAGTGAATTAGGTTTTGGTGGTGTTGGAAATAGTGGTATGGGATCATACCATGGTAAAAAGAGTTTTGAAACTTTCTCTCATACCAGAAGTATTGTCAAAAAGGCAACTTGGATAGATTTACCAATGCGTTATTATCCTTATAATTCAATGAAAGATAAATTAATCAGAATGTTTCTCAAATGATTTCACATATTGTTAATATTGATTTAAAATATAATATATATCATATATATAAATACAACATAAAGGAGGAAATATGATGAAGTGTCCTGTATGCAAAGATGTGACATTGCTTATGTCAGAAAAACATGGTATTGAAATTGATTATTGTCCTGAATGTCGTGGAATTTGGTTGGATCGTGGTGAACTTGATAAAATTATTGAACGAGCTTCAGGAGAACAAAAACAGCATTCATCTAAAGATTATGAAAAATCACACAAAAAGAAGAAAAGTTCTACTTTAATTGATATTCTTGAAATCTTTGGTGGAGAATAAAAGCTGTCAGGGATAAGTGAAATGCTTATTCCGACAGCTTTTTTTAGTCTTCTAATTGTGATGTACAATGAGGACAACGTGATGCCTCAATATGAATTTCTGATTTACAAAACGGACAAATTTTCTTATCAGGAATAACTTCATCCTCTTTTTTACCAATACTCATGAGTTTATTCACAGCCTTCATAATACAAAATAAAACAAAAGCCATAATAAAGAAATTCACTAATGACGAAAGAAATGCTGAAGCAAAACTTGCAATATCCTGTAATGTATATATTTTTCCACCAGTGACAAAATTTAAAATAGGGTTAATAAAATTGTCAGTTAAAGAGGTCACAATGCCAGTAAAAGCTCCCCCTATAATAACCCCAATCGCCATATCCAGCATATTTCCACGTAAAGCAAACTTCTTAAATTCATTCATAAAATTCTTCATATCTTCACCTACTTTTTCATAGAATAACATATTCCAACAAGAAAATACAGAATATCTTATTGAAAAAAAGTCAAACAATATCATGTCTGACTTTAATTATTAACCCCATGATGTGGAGTAAATGATGTATCATCTATTCCTTTAAATGTATAACCTAATTTTTGATAATGCTCTATAATTTTTGGTAAAGCTTCTACAGTTGTTGATTTCGCAGCTGTATCATGCATTAATAAATTAATATTTTTCGCTTTACTTTGGGTTGCATTTTTCACAATGACAGAAACAGGTCTGTTATTTCCAGCAGCATCTGTTGAATCTGCATTCCAGTCATAATATTGATATCCTCTATTTTGAACTTCTGATACTAAAGTTGTCATCAAACCTTTACTATATTTTGCTGATTTGGTATTAGAACTTCCTCCAGGGAAACGAATATATTTAGGTACAAAACCAATCTGTTCTTTAACCATTTGTCCAATTTTATTTAAATCATCAAAATAAGCATCCATTGATGAATAAACTTCCTTGTAATTATGACTATATGTATGTAATCCTATCGTATGTCCTTTTTCGTAAGCCTCTTTAATATATTTATTATATTTTTGACCATTTCCAGTTACGAAGAAAGTTGCTTTCACATTGTATTTATCTAAAATATCAATAATTTTCTTTGTATTTTCTGATGGTCCATCATCAAAAGTTAAATATATAATTTTCTCTTCACTAGAAGGAACAGCTTTCGTTACAACTTTCTTTAATACTTTAATTTGTCTTGAAAAGACATTTTCATTTCCACTTCTATCTTTCACTGTATATTTCACAGTATATGTTCCAGCTTTTGATAAGTCGACTTGACTGGAATCTACTTCAATTTGAGGATCAGGATCACGATTATCTTTTGCTGTTAATCCAGAAAGATAATCAACTTCTCCATTCACTTTCACAGTCAAATCATGTAATCCTGTCAACTCAGGTTTTTCTTCATCCTTAACAATATTGACTTCAACTTCTTTTTCAGTCTTATTTCCTGCTTCATCTTCAACAACTACCCAAACCTTTTGATTTCCTTCTTTGTTGAAATCATAATCTTTTTTAAAATAAGCTTTGGTCTTTGTTTGATCTTGAATATCTGACACAATATCCGATATATCTACTTTCATACCTAAATCAATATCTAAATTCTTTGTTTTGTATTCAGGTTTTTGAGTATCAACAACTTCAACAGGTAAATCATATTCTTTATCTTTTAGGGTATATTTAATTTGATATTGACCTAATTTTTTTATATCAACTTGACTAGAATCTATTTGAATATCACTTAATTGATATTTTCCATTGATTTTTTCTATATAAGATGCGGGATCAATACTTTCATTAATTTCTACTTTGACATAATCTTTTTTAAATTGAATGAGAGGCTTATTCAACATTTTAAAAGCTGAAAATGCTACGATAATAACAATAAAAATACCTGCAAATATCAATAAACTTTTCTTTATATTTTTCTTTAATCTTAATTTCATATATTGCACCTTTCCACGTTTCATATCTTAACAAAAATATTTGAACTTTTTGTGGATTTTTTTACTCATTTGTATTATTTTGTGTTATTGTTTCTGAATTATGTGCACTCACTTCATTAATAATACCTTGTGCTATTGCTTCTCCCAATTTTTGTAATTTTTGATCATCACTTAAATAAGCATAATCATTGGCGTTATTGATATATCCCAATTCTAGCAGTACAGATGGCACTGTATTATCTCTTAATACCTGAAGTGATCTTTCTCCATCTATAATACCTCTGTTTTTTGAATAATTGAATGTTTCTATACTTGATCCAATATTTTGTGCTAAAGATTGACTTTCATCATTCTTCGTATAGATTTCAAAGCCTGAAACATCATCTGATTCTTCAAATGAATTCACATGAATAGAAACAAAATAATCAGCATTGTTTTCGGCACTCATAGCTGCTCTCTTTTTTAAATCTTCTATCTTATTATTAGATAAAGAAATATCACTCTCTCTTGTAAAAACAGCTTTAATATTAGCTTCTTCTAAAGTATCACCTATCGCTTTTGCAGTTGTTAAGGTAATATTTTTTTCCAAGACATCTCCCACATTAGCACCTGGATCCCAGTCACCATGTCCTGGATCTATCACAATAGTTGCAATATACTCTTTTTCTGTTACTGTTTCTTCTTCATTTGTTTGTGTCTGCTCTTCTTCTTTTTGAAAATAAGAACTTATTGTTCCCACAACCCATGAAGCGCCTCTATAGAGTCCAAAACCAACAACTCCAATAACAATCAGCACAATAATAAGTCGATCTATTCTTAATTTTAATTTTCTTTTTTTTGCCACATCATCACATCCTTCATAATCTCTGTCATTTTATCATCTTTTGTCATATATTGAAAACATTTTATAAAAAAATCATATTGATTTTTTACCAATATGATTTAGTCTTCTTTTTTTAATAATGCAATAGCTTCTTCAAGTACCTTTTTTCCATTCATCATTCCATAATCTTTCATATCAATAACCGCGATCGGTTTATTATCAAACATTGATCGAATATGCTGTTCCTGGAAACGAACTTGAGGACCTAATAAGATAACATCTGCATCTTGACCATAAAGATGTGTATCAGCAATAGGATGTGCTTCTATATCAACATCCAACTGCTTTTCTCGTGCTGCTTCATTCATACGATTAACCAATAAGCTGGTAGACATCCCGGCAGAACAAACTAATAAGATTTTCATATGTTATTCCTCCTCTACACTCATCATACCAATTCAATAAATAAAAGTAAATTTATTTGATAATGTAAAAAAACATTGACCGGTTGTAACTACCGGATATTATAATAAATGTATTCAAAGGAGGAAGACATATGGAAAAAATATTATTTATCAATGGAAGTCCTCATCAAAATGGAGAGACTTATCAAATAGGTGAAGCATTATTAAAAGATAAAGAACATGACGTTTTGCAGATGGTTGAATAAACTACCCCGGGGCAGAGCCCACAAATGTCCACTGGACATTTGCGACGGGGTATTTCAAAACCTTTGTGATTA
>CALUZM010000002.1 GCA_944325245.1 uncultured Massilimicrobiota sp.
TGGATTTCTTTTAACATAAATGTATCATAGCCATCTTTTTTGGCTGCTTCAAGATCATAAGGAATGACTGTTGACTCTTTTTCAATTTTTTGACCATCACATGTATAAAATTCAATATGATCACTAGAAAGTACAGCCATTTCATGATCATCTAAAAAATAAACATCTTTCGTATATTCGAGTAGTGCTGGAATATCACTAGCAGCAACATAACCTTTTGAAGTTTTTCCAATAATCAAAGGACTGTCTTTTTTGACAACAATAATATGTTCTGGCTCCAATGTTGATAGAATACATAATGCATAACTTCCTTTAATACATTGAAGCACCTTTTGTGTTGCTTCCAATAAATTTCCTTGATAAAAACTATCTAAGAGATGGACAACAACTTCACTATCAGTATCAGATTGAAAATGATATCCTTGCTTTAATAAATCATCTTTTAATTCACGATAGTTTTCAATAATTCCATTATGCACCAAAGCAATTGTTTCATCCTGGTTGGTATGGGGATGAGAATTGAGATTGGATGGGATACCATGAGTTGCCCATCTTGTATGCCCAATACCAACATGTCCGTGTAATTGACGGTCTTTGAGAATATTTGCTAAATTCTCTAGTCTTCCTTTACATTTGACTGTAACTAGCTGATTGTTTTCTATAGTTGTAATACCGGCACTATCATAACCACGGTATTCTAATTTTGATAAACCTTGCATTAAAAATGGCAAAGCTTCTTCCTGACCGCAATAAGCAGTAATTCCACACATAAAAATAATTCCTCCATTATCAATATATTTATTATTGAATGAAGTGATGCCTGATGAAATTTGTTTAATGATCACTCATTATTTTTGTTCATCGTTCAGGTAGCATCATACCTCCAGATCATCCGCCGAATCTTTCGATTAATCTGGTCCTCGTCAACTTTATAGATAGATAAAGTCCTGGCGCTTATATGATATGACTTCATCAATAACGTTTATTATTATACATGAAACATATGGGAATAGTTTTCATATTTTAAAAATGACACATTATAGTATATGAGGATTTTTATAGCAAGTGATTGAAAAAAATGGGTTTAAAAAAAAGAAAAATGAGAAAAATATGCGTATATATATAATAGGAGGGTTATTATGAGTATACGTCATAACTTGCTTGAAATGAATAAATCTTTAAAAAAACTTGAAGAATCTGGTATCTATGATGTGGAAAAGTACAGTTATGCCTTGTTGCATCAAACCAGTCAGTTGGAATATTTTTATTGTCATCTGGTCAAAGATGGTGATTGTAATCAGACATTCTATCATGTACATAAAAGGCCGCATATCCATGAGCTGGCATATTTCAATATTGGTAGAGGTTTTCCAAAGGAACTGATGGATGGACATTGGTGCTATGTTTTAAAAGATATGGGATATAAAATGTTGGTGATTCCATGCACATCCATTAAAAAAGACTCAACACCAGCAAATCCTGCGTTTGAAAAAGATATTAAAATAAAAACTGATACACATATAACAACACATTGCCGTATTCAATTAAGTGACATTCGTTCTGTTGACATTCAAAGATTAGATTTAAGAAAAGCTTTTTATCAGGTTTTAACTTCCAGAGAAGAGATTTTAGATTTTGTTGAAAAAAATCTATTTGATAAGTGATTTTGATTCATGTATCATAAGGGATATGTGGAGGGGATTTTATGGAGGATTTTTTACAGGGATGTCGCCGTTCATTACCAATTGCTTTAGGATATTTCCCTGTTTCTTTTTCTTTTGGTGTTTTTGTGGCTTCAAGTGGTTTGCCTTTAGGTTTGGCAACATTGATTTCTATAACAAATTTAACGTCTTCAGGGCAGTTTGCTGGAGTTTCATTGATGTTAGTTCATGCTTCTTATATGGAAACTGCTTTGACTTTGTTGATGATCAATGCCCGTTATTTTTTGATGTCATTGTCATTAAGTCAAAAAATAGATCAGAAAATGTCAACTTTACAACGTATGATCATTTCTTTTGGTATTACTGATGAAACATTTTCTTTAGCATCTTTAGAGCAAAGAACTTTATCGTTTTCGTTTATGGCTGGTTTTATTTTGATACCGATTATAGGATGGACAAGTGGAACGTTGGTTGGAGAAACCTTAACAAATATCTTACCAAAAGTCTTACAGAATGCTATGGGATTAGCTTTATATGGCATGTTTCTAGCCATTATTATTCCAGCTTCTTCTAAGTCAAGAGCTATTTTAGAAGTGGTGATTATAGGTGGAGTGATTTCAACAATACTTTATGAATGTCCTTTGTTTCAAAATTTATCAAGTGGTTTTCAATTAATTGTAGCAACATTGTTGGCAGCGATTTATGGAGCTTTACGCTATCCAATCAAGGAGAATAACATATGAGTGTTTATTTATTGATGAGTGTCTTCGTTATGGCACTGGTTACATATTTACCTAGAATGTTACCACTTACTTTCTTTAAAAAGGAAATTCACTCTGTTTTTATTCGTTCACTTCTCTATTATGTGCCCTATGCTGTTCTTTCGGCTTTGACTTTTCCTAGTATTATTTATGCGACAGGTCATATTCCTAGCGCAATCATTGGTGGTTTGGTAGGCATCTATTTTGCCTATCACAATAAAGGGCTTGTTTTTGTAGCATGTGCAACAGTTTTAAGTAGTCTTATAGCCAATATATTGATCCCATTTTAAATGGGATTTTATTTTACTTTTATAAATCAATGAGAACTTCAATCATTGATGAACAACTCAATATCTTAAAGGCAGGAATAATCAACCTGTCTTTTTTTATGCTAATTGAATTATGAAAGGGGGTGGTCTAAGAAAAATAACTGATGTTTATGATGAAAAGGAGGTTAAAAAATGGATAAGCATAAACATTTTAGAAGATTGAAAAAGATATTATTATCTGTGTTATCTTGCATCTTTGCATTGAACATAGGTCAAGTTCATGGGGCAACCTATGAGATGAACACCTACAACTATTTGGCAGGTGTGACGACCAAGGCAGGTGCGAAACTCAATGATGGCACTGTCTTGGATGCCAGTGCTTATGATGAAGGTGTAACTGTTCTTTTGACAACAAATGGACAGTATTTTTATTGTTTAGAACATGGCAAGGCTGTTCATGATGGTACACAGTATACACCTACAGATACGATTGATCTGATTGAGGAAGCTCAGAAAAATAAGTATTTGAGTGCCAGTGAAAAGCAGGTACTTATTAGTAGAGTCTTGAGTCTTGCGCCAACAACAATCAATGTTTCTTATAATACGAGTGGGTCATTGAAGTCAGTGAAGGGTAATGCCTATCAATGGTATGCTGCTCAAATTATCGTATGGGAAATCATGGTAGGAGAAAGAAATGCAGATGGAAGCTATCGTGGAGTCACGACCAGTGGAGCGACTTCAGTTTACAATGCATTGAATTGGAATAATGCAACGACAAAATCCAATGTGAAGACATACTATGATTCTTATAGTCAAACATTAGAAACATGGGGTCAGATTCCAAGCTTTGCGGCGAAGAGTGAAAGTCTTGCAAAGACATATGAAATGACAGAATTTGATGGAAGTCATTATTATATGGAGATGAATGACCAGAATAGTGTTCTTAGCAGATATGATTTTAAGTCTAGTGGTTTATCATTCAGCAAGAATGGAAATGTACTCAAAGTGACAGCCAATACATCATTTGCTGACACAAAAACTGTTTCCGCAACAAACAGTCTTGATCTCAATAAAAGACAATTGCTCTGTCTGGACAGTTCTGAAAGATATCAAAAAGTTGCGATTGCAGGAGAACTTGAAAGTGCCTTACCGAGTGCATTCTTTAAAATCAAGATAGGAACTTCTGCTTTAAAGATTGCCAAGAAAGACAATAAGGGAAATAATGTTGCAGATGTACAGTTCAAGATTTCCTATAACGCAGATATGAGTCAGAGTCTAGGAACTTATACAACAGGAAAAGATGGAACGATAACGATTGATCAACTGAAACCAACAACCATCTATATACAGGAAGTCAAGGTTCCAGATTATCTCGTCTTAGATTCAACAGTTCATTTGGTAGAGTTGAAAGCTGGTCAAACAGCTTCGTTTACGCAGACGAACAACTGGAAACAGGGTTATATTCAGGTTGTCAAGAAAGACCAAAAGACAGGAGAGATTGTCAAGAAGTCAGGTACAAAGTTTGAAGTGTTAAGTGGAAATCAGGTTGTTGCGACAATATCTACAAATAGTGAAGGTATTACTAAAACAGGTTTGCTTGATTATGGAATATATACGATTCGTGAAAAAGAGGCACCACAAAACTATGTCATTGCGACACTGGAAAAGAATCAGAGTGTGACTGAAAATGGCAAGACATATGCTATTGAAATCTATAATGAACCTGTTCTAGGAAAAATTGAATTAGAGAAACAGGATAAGGAAACAGGAAATATTGCTCAAGGTAATGCAACCTTGAAAGATGCAGAATATGTTTTAAAAGCCAATGACAATATTCTAAGTCCAGCAGATGGAACAGTCCTTTATAAGAAAGATGAAACAATCTCTCAAAAGACTGTGGGAAATGGTGTCTGGGGTGATATCGGAACAAAGAAAACAGATAGCCAGGCAAAAATGTCATGGTCCAACTTACCAATGGGTTCATATCGCATAGAAGAAACAAAACCAAGCGAGGGATATTTGTTAGATGATCCTCAGATAGTGACATTGACATCTTCAAATTCAAGTCAGCAGGTTGTCACACAGAGTGTTGTTTCCAAAGAACAGGTCATCAAAGGAAAACTAGAAGTTGCGAAAATGGGAACTGATGGATCAAGTGGTATTGTTCAAGGACTTGAAGGTGTAGAATTTACGATTAAGCTTTATTCTGATGTGCAAAAGAATGGCTGGGATCAGGCAAGAACTTATGATGTGCTGGTGACTGATCGAACAGGTAGGGATACATCTATTGATCTTCCTTATGGTATTTATCAAGTCAAAGAAACAAAGACACCTGAAAACTATTATTCAGCAGGAGATTTCTTTGTAACTATTGATAAGAATTAAGAAATCGAATACAGAATGGTCAACAACGCACCATTGCAGGCATGGTTAAAAATCATTAAAGTGGATCAAGATGGACAAAAAATATCTTTATCTCATGCAACATTTAAGTTGAAGGATAGTCAGGGAAATTATGTCAAACAAAAAGTTGGCATGATTTATAAGGATGAATGGACAACAGATGAAAAAGGTTATGTTGTTCTTGATAATATGCTTGAAGCAGGAGAATATACGATTGAAGAACTGAAAACTCCTGAAGGATTCCTTATTGGAGATGATATCAAAGTCAATATTTCTTCTGACAATAAGGATATCATTTTTGATGAGGATCATCAGCCAGTCATTGAAGTTTCTTTTGTTGATGAAAAACCAACAGGACATCTGATTTTACATAAGGAATTTGAAAGAGAGGAAGATACAGCTGTTGGCGGAGCACAGTTCAAGGTCACTGCTGATAGTGATATTGTTAATCCAGCAACAGGAAAAATGATTTATCATACAGGTGATATAGTCAGTATAGGCAATGCAACTGATGGTATCTATATGATTGATGAAAGTGGAAAACTGGAATTAACAGGTTTACCACTTGGAATAACTGGTGCCAGATACAAGGTTGAAGAGATTTCAACAGTGGATGGATATGTACTTTTAGATGAACCAGTTATCTTTGAATTTGATATCAAAGACAATACAACAAAGGAATATACAGTGGAAAAGACAATTGAAAATAAATTAACAGAAACTTATTTCTCTAAACAGGATTTAAATGGTACAGAACTCAAAGGTGGAGAATATTCTGTCATTGATGCGGAAAGTGACGAAATTATTGAACAATGGACAAGCGATGGAAGAACTCATTTGATTAAGGGGCTTGTTATTGGAAAAGATTATATCTATCGTGAAGATTTGACACCACTTGGATATACTTATGCAAAAGATGTGAAGTTTACAATGTCAGAAAATAAACAGACAATTGTGATGAAAGATACACAGGTGGCTATCAATAAATTAGATGAATCAGGAAATGTGGTTAAGGGAGCTATATTGCAGATTGTTGATGATCAAAAAAATGTGATTAACCAATGGACAACAGATGGCTCAGTTCATTATGCTGAGGGGTTGCAAGTTGGAGAAATTTATATGATTGTTGAAATCAAGACTCCAGAAGGATACAAAACAGCTCCATCTGTGACATTCACTGTTGATGGAGAGCAGGATCTCTCAATAACTATGACAGATCATCGTATTTTGACTGACATTCTTGTTAATAAGATTGACAGCAAGACACATCAGAATATCATGCATAATGATTTTGAATTTACCATTTATTCAGATGTTAAATGTCAAAATCCACTAAAGACAGTCAAAGCAGATACAACAAAGGGGACAGCAGTTTTTGAAGATTTAGAATATGGACAGACAGTCTATGTCAAAGAAACAAAAGCGCCTTTAGGCTATCAGTTATCTGATGAAGTCGTGAAGATTGTAATTGATGATCAGCTTGAAGGTATTGGGGATGTTTATAGCATAGAGTATGAAAATACAAGAATGCCTGTCAAAGTTGTACAAACAGATGATAATACGGCTATGATGGATGCATTTGTATTCGTTGGTGGTAGCTCTTTGTTGATTGCTGTTATGGCATATAGAATGAAGAAAAAGAAAGATGAATAGAAAGATAATGCATGTAATGGTGATTGCACTTTTTATATTTTTATTAACATATTCAAGCGTATGGATGCTTTTAACAATCTTGTTTTTAAAGAATCATTGGAGAATCAAAAGAACATGATTGAAAGAGTATTGAAAAAGTGTTGTCGTTGAAATGTGATAGGGAATATATGAGTGATTGATAATGATAGTTTAAATGACTTGCAAATGAAAAAGGGTTTTAACGAAATTACGATTTCGCTAAAACCCCTTTTTTCATCATTTTATAAATTCAATAAACGTTTTGTGTCTCTTGCAATAACAAGTTCTTCATTTGTAGGAATGACATAAACTTTGATTTTTGATTCAGGTTTTGAAATTAAACGTTCACCTTCACCATTTTCATTAGCATCATCATCCACCACAATACCTAAAGCTTCACTGACAAGTGATAAGATTTCTTTTCTTGCATAAGCAGAATTTTCACCAATTCCAGCAGTAAAGGCAATAGCATCACAACCACCTAATGCAATAAAGTATCTACCGATATAAGCAATAACTCTTCTAAAGAAAATATCAATCGCAAGTTTTGCTCTTTCATTTCCTTCGTTTGCAGCATTTAAGACATCTCTAAAATCACTTGATACACCTGATACACCAAGTAAACCAGATTCTTTGTTAAGCATATGAATAACTTCTTTCATATCCATACCGACTTGTTCAATAAGATAATCAATGATTGAAGGATCCAGATCCCCACTACGAGTTCCCATCATGATACCAGCAAGAGGTGTGAATCCCATAGATGTATTGATAGATTTTCCATCTTTAATAGCTGTTAAAGAACCACCAGCTCCTAAATGAGCAACAATGATTTTAGAATGTTCTGGATTTCCTAGTTTTTCAATAACTTTTTGAGAAACATAGAAATGAGAAGTTCCGTGAGCTCCATATTTTCTTACTTTATAATCTGTATAGAAATGATATGGAATAGGATAGATATAACATCTAGGTTCAAGTGTCTGATGGAAAGCTGTATCGAATACAGCGACTGCACCTGCATTAGGAATTGCTTCTTTAAATGCATAATATCCTGTTAAGTGTGCAGGATTATGTAAAGGTGCTAAAGCTTTTAATTCATCAATTTTTTGAATAACATCTTCATCAATAATAGCTGATTCTTTAAAATAAGAACCCCCTTGAACAACTCTGTGTCCAACACCTTTAATATCATCTAATGAAGAAACAATATTCTTCTCTAATAATGTATCTAATAATAAATGTACAGCTTCTTTATGTGTTGGAATAGGTAAAGTACGAACCTCTTTTTCTCCATTATATTTAATGGTAAAAATAGAATCATCTAAACCAATTCTTTCAACAACACCAGAAGTAATGACAGATTCATCATCCATTTCAAATAACTGGAATTTTAATGATGAACTACCAGCATTCACTGCAATAATTTTTGCCATTTTCTTATCCTCCCTTAATTCATCTTTATTATAGCATTTATTTATAAAAAAACTAGAGAAAAATGTTACGTCCATCAATAAACACTATAAAAAAGGTTTGTATTTTTTCTAAAAAAGAATATAATAGATATGAGCCAGGGGCGCATTTGCTGAGAAAGGTGAAAGCCTTGTCCCTTATGATCTGAACTGGGTAATGCCAGCGTAGAGAGTGCAAATAATGTTTTTTGTGACTTTTTTACGTGGGTAGAAAAGTCTTTTTTATTTGTGGCTTGAATGAAAGGAGAAGAGTTATGAAAAAATTTTTAAAAGTTAATTTGACAGTGAAAAGCATGTGCCAGCTTGCCATGTTTATGGCCATTACACTTGTTTTGAGCTATGTCAATGAAATCATTCCATCCCTTCCACAAGGAGGGACAATCTCCGTTGATGTCATTGCCATCATGCTGTGTGGATATCTTATGGGAGCTGGATATGGTGTTATTTGTGGGGTTGGAGTTTCTATTTTACAGTTTGTTTTAGGTTTGGCAACTTATTATGGGCCATGGTCAGTTTTACTTGATTATGTATTGCCACTTGCCGTATGTGGATTAACGCCATTGGTTAAGACAACAAAGATTGGTGGTGTTCCTATTTGTTGGGGTGTTTTATTTGTGATGGTTTTGAAATATTTATCACATTTTGCATCAGGAGCTTTCTTATTTGCATCTTATGCACCAGAAGGAATGAATCCAATTGTTTATTCATTAGGATATAATATTATCTATGTGGCACCAACACTTGTGTTGTGTATGATTGCTGTTCCATTATTATATTCACGATTAAAAAGAGTTTTTGCATAATCTCTCTTCAATGAGAGATTTTTTTATTTGATTAAAGATAAGAAATGCATCTTCCATTCATTTATCAGGTAAAACTGCTTTAAAAAAAGCGCGAACTTGTGTATAATGTGAATGTTATAGAAAGAGGTTATGATTATGAATAAGACATTTGTTGGTCAAAACATTCTTATTCATTGTTATAAACATGATGGAAGTATTCATCGTTGTTGGGACAAAGGGCTTGTTTTAGAAGAAACACCACATCATTTTATTGTTGTCAATAATAGAACGTTAGTTACAGAGTCTGATGGTCGTAAATGGTATACAAGAGAACCGGCCATCTGTTATTTTCCAAAAAGGAAATGGTATAATGTGATTTGTATGATTCGTAAAACAGGTGTTCATTTTTATTGTAATATTGCCTCTCCAACATTATACGATGGTGAAGCCTTGAAATATATTGATTATGATTTAGATTTAAAGGTTTTTCCTGATTATAAATATAAGATTTTAGATGAAGAAGAGTATCGCCAACATAAGGCTATCATGCATTATAGTGATGAATTAGATTATATTTTACATCAACAGTTGAGCCAGCTTATTGAAATGACCATGAATATGTCTGGACCATTTAGACCTGGTTTTGCACAGCATTGGTATCATTTTTATCAGAGCGGAGAATACAAAAAAAGGAGAGATCATAGTGGATTTTCAAAATGAACAGGAAATGATTGATTTTGGAGAAAAATTAGCTCAACATTTATTTCCAAATGCTATTATTACCTTGGAAGGTGATTTGGGCGTTGGGAAAACAACTTTTACAAAAGGTATTGGAAAAGGTTTGGGAGTTCAAAAGATTATTAATTCACCGACTTTTACCATTGTTAAACAATATCAAGGGAAATGGCCACTTTATCATTTTGATGCCTATCGTCTAGAAGGACAGGATGATGAATTGGGATTTGAAGAAATGTTTGAAGCGGATGGTGTTTGTGTGATTGAATGGCCTGAATATATTCAGGATATTTTACCAGCTGAAAAATTGGAAATACATATGACAAAAAATAAAGATCAGACACGCAGTCTAAAGTTTTTTCCACATGGAGAAAAATATCAGCAATTATTAAAGGAGATGGGAATATGTTACAACTGATCATGGATACATCAAATCAGTATTTAGTAGTTGCTTTGTATGAAGATGAAAAATGTTTAGAATCTATTCAGGAACTGGGATCAAAACGTCAATCTGAAAATGCTATTCCTTATTTAGAAAAGTTATTAAAAAAATACAATAAAGAATTATTAGATGTAGATGAAATGGTTGTGACAATAGGACCAGGATCATATACGGGAGAAAGAGTTGCTTTGACTATTGCGAAAACTTTAAGCGTCATTTCTTCTGTACGCATAAAAGCTATTTCATCATTGGCGGCTTATGCCGGGTTAGAAAAATGTGTCTCTGTCATTGATGCACGCAGTCAAAAAGTTTTTGTTTCTACCTATAATCATGGCAAAGCGTTAATGCCAGAACAGATGATTGAAATTTCGCAATTTTCTCAATTGATGAATGATTATCAAGGTTATCAGGTAGTTGGACAAAGTGAGGTTGTTGACTTTCCACTTCATGAAGTGAATTTAGCAGCTCATTTACATGAACTGGCAAAATTACAAGATGCCGTTGATAATGTAGATGCACTGGTGCCACGATATCTCAAAGATGTAGAGGCCAAGAAAATATGTTTATAGAGCCTTTAAAAAAAGAAGATTTAAAGGAAATCACTGATATTGAAGAGTCATTGATAGAAACACCATGGCGATTAGAAGATTTTGATTATGAATTGAATCAGAATCCATTTGCTCATCTTTTTGTATTAAAAGATCAACAACAGATTTTTGGGTATGTTGATTTATGGATCATGTATGAACAGGCGCAGATTTCTACAATTGGTGTGCGTCGGGATAAGCAGTCTCAAGGATTTGGGCAGCAGTTACTGTCATATGCAATGAAAATAGCTGAACAATCAGGAGTTGAAGTTATGAGCCTTGAAGTGCGACAGTCCAATCAGCATGCAATTGCGCTTTATCAAAAAAATGGATTTCAGATTCAAAGTATACGAAAAAATTATTATCAGGATAATCATGAAGATGCCTATTTGATGGTTAAGGAAATGGAGGGAAAAAGATGAGTCTTATTTTAGCTATTGAATCAAGTTGTGATGAAATGGCTGTCGCCATTTTAAAAGATAAAAGAGAATTGTTATGTAATGTTGTGGCTTCACAGATTGATACCCATCGTTTGTTTGGGGGCGTTGTACCTGAGATTGCCAGTCGTATGCATGTAGAGTGTGTCTCTACAGTTTTAAAAACAGCCTTATCTCAGGCACAGATTGATATGCATGACATTGATGCTATAGCTGTGACGAAAGGTCCTGGACTGGTAGGTTCTTTGCATGTTGGTATGCAGGCTGCTAAAACTTTGGCTTTGGCCTATCATAAACCTTTGATAGGTGTTCATCACATTGCTGGACATATTTATGCTAATGAGCTGGTGGAAGATATTCAATATCCATGTCTCTGTCTGGTTGTCAGTGGAGGGCATAGTGAACTTGTTTATATGGAACATGAATTCTCTTTTGAAGTCATTGGTCAAACATTGGATGATGCCATTGGTGAAGCTTATGATAAAGTAGGACGTGTTTTACATTTGCCATATCCTGGAGGCCCAGTGATTGATCGTATGGCAGCACAAGGAAAACATAGTTATGCCTTGCCACTTCCGTTAAATGATGAAAGTTATAATTTTTCTTTTAGTGGATTAAAGTCAGCTGTGATTAATCTTTGCCATAATGCCAAACAACGTGGAGAAGACATTGTGCCAGAAGATTTAGCATGTTCTTTTCAGGAAGTTGCTGTAGATGTACTCGTTTCTAAAACAATTAAAGCTGCACAGGATTACCATGCTAAACAGATTATTGTAGCGGGTGGAGTCAGTGCCAATCAGGGCTTAAGACAGGCCTTGACAAAACAAAGCCCTATACCTGTTTTATTCCCACCAATGCGTTATTGTACGGATAATGCAGCGATGATTGCATCAGCAGCCCGTATTATGTTTGAACATCAATGTTTTTCACCGCTTGACTTAATGGTAAAACCGTCATATGATTTAGAAGAGGAAAGTCTTGGTGAATCATAATGGAAAAAAAACAACATAAAATTTCAAAAGCAACAATGTCTCGTTTTCCTGTGTATTTAAAAGCATTGCGCAATATGCAACATGAAGGGAAAAATAATTTCTTGTCAAGCGAATTGGCTGAAGCAACAGGTATCTTAGATACGACAATTCGTCGTGATTTTAGCTTTTTAACAACAAAAGAATCTTTAGGAAAACGTGGTATCGGCTACGATACAAAAGATATTATAAATATTTTAAATAATGTTTTAGGATTAGGATTAGATGAACCTATTATTTTGATTGGGGTAGGCAATTTGGGTAGTGCCATTTTAAAATATAATCGTTGGCAGTATACAGTGGGTAAAATTGTCTGTGGTTATGATTCTGATCAAAATAAAGTTGGAGAACGTTTTGGTGTGAAAATTCAACATATTGATGATTTGGAAAAAACTTTCCCTGAAGGCTGTAAAATTGCTATATTGGCTATTAGTCAGGATGTTCAACAAACTGTTGATCGTTTGATGGATTTAGGGGTCAAAGGCATTGTTGATTTTACACATACTCATTTTACTGTTCATCCTGATGTTGTTGTTCAAACTGTGGATGTTGTTGTCGCTATTCAGGAGCTTGTTTTAAAAATGCATGCAAATGATGAATAAAGTATTGAAATTTCATCAAAAAGATGGTAATAATATTTATAAAGTTATGATTTGAGAACACCTTATAAACATGTTTAAAAGCGACTTTTGGATGGTGAAAGCAAAAGAAACATATATAATGTGGAACACTCAATGAACTGGATAGGAGAAATGTGAGTAGACTATCCCGCAAGACTGCGTTATGGTAAGAGAGCATGATCGTCAGATGATGAATGAGGATGGTACCGCGATATTTCAAGTCGTTCCTTTAAGGAATGACTTTTTTTGTTAGGAGGAGAAAACAATGTTTGAGTTTATGACTGTAAGAGAATTATATGAAATGGTGTTAGCTGGAGAAGCCATGGAAACAGAAAGCCTGGAATATGTGGAATTAGATGGTTGGGTACGTACAAATCGTGATAATGGTAAAGTTGGTTTTATTGCATTAAATGATGGAACGTATTTTAGAAACTGTCAGATTGTATATTTACAGGAAAATTTATCTAATTATGATGAAGTAAAACATATCAGCACAGGAAGTGCTATACGTGTATTAGGAAAATTTAAATTGACACCTGATGCGAAACAGCCATTTGAAATTGAAGCAACCCAAGTTGTTGTAGAAGGTGCCTGTGACGATGATTTCCCATTACAAAAGAAGAGACACTCTTTTGAATATATGCGTGAAATCCCACATCTTCGTCCTCGTGCCAATACATTTTATGCGATTTTTAGATTAAGAAGTGTCTTGTCTATGGCTATTCATGAATTTTTCCAGTCACAAGGATTCGTTTATGTTCATACACCTATTATTACAAGTAATGATGGTGAAGGTGCTGGCGAAATGTTTAGAGCCACAACAATTGATGATACAAATTTTGATAAAGATTTCTTTGGTAAAGAAGCTTTCTTAACAGTTACAGGACAGCTTCATGTTGAAGCTTTCTGTATGGCATTTAGAGATGTCTATACATTTGGACCTGCTTTTAGAGCTGAAAATTCTAATACTTCACGTCATGCAAGTGAGTTTTGGATGATTGAACCAGAAATTGCTTTTGCCGATTTGGAAGATGATATGGATTTGATTGAAGACATGGTTAAATATTGTATTGATTACGTTTTAGAAAATGCACCTGAGGAAATGAAATTCTTTGAACAGATGATTGATAAAGATTGTATTCAAAGAATTACACATGTCAAAAATAGTGAATTTAAACGTATGACTTATACTGAAGCTATTGAAATTCTTGAAAAAGCAGATGTTAAATTTGAGAATAAAGTTGAATGGGGTATGGATTTAAATAGTGAACATGAACGTTATATTTGTGAACAGATTGTTGGTGGACCAGTGTTCCTAACAGATTATCCAAAAGAAATCAAAGCCTTTTATATGCGTTTAAATGATGATGGAAAAACAGTGGCTGCATGTGATTTACTGGTTCCAGGTATTGGGGAACTTGTTGGAGGAAGCCAACGTGAAGAAAGATATGAAGTTCTTGAAAAAATTATGGATGAAAAACAAATGTCTAAAGAAGGACTTCAATGGTATATGGATTTAAGAAGATTTGGTGGATGTAAACATGCTGGTTTTGGTTTAGGATTTGATCGTTTCTTGATGTATTTAACTGGTATGCAAAACATTAGAGATGTTGAACCATTCCCAAGAACACCAAGAAATTTAAAATTTTAAAATATAACGGAAAACCGTTATATTTTTTCATATTCATTCATTTTATTTTGTAGTATAATGAAAACACGAGGTGAAAAAATAGTGAATGAAATCATCTTTATCAATACTTTTTTCAATATTGTTTTTCGTAATGAATTAGCTTATATGCGAGATTTTATGATATCTTATCAATATATGCAAAATTTTATCCAATGGCTGGATAAACGTCAGATAGAATGTCCTGTTTTATGCTCTATTACTGAAGACGAATATGCTTTTTTATCTCGTTTGATGAAAGCAGAAGATGTTGACCATGTTTTGCATAAGCCTTTTTCTATAGAAATGGAAAACTTGGCACGGGAATATGAAGATGCAACACATATCTTATATGTCCCTGGATTTCAAGAAGTCTCAAATGATTTTTTAGAAACAAATTCTTATAATCATATATATTTTTATCATATTCCAGGATATTTTCATCGCAGTGATCTGTCTTTCTTTGATCCTTTTCCTGCTTTTTTCTGTGCTTTACGTCATGTTGATTTATGGCCTGGATGTTTAATTTTTAAGGGACAGCAAGCTGTTTTTGCACCCATCCATAAGCAGGAAGATATGAAACAATTGTTTCATTATATTGAACAAGAAGTCAATCTTTTTGAAGTCTATAATAATTACTATCAAAGTGATGCGTATTTTATTCAATTGAGTGATTTACATTTAGGAAAGGATAAACGTCAAAGGGGGCTCACGCGTCTTTATGCATCTTTGGATGAATTGATTCCGAGATTACCATCTCCATGGCCTATTCAGATTTTGATTACAGGAGATTTGATGGAATCACCTAATCGAAAAAATATGTATATGGCGAATGATTTTATGAACAGTCTTAAAAAAAGATATAAAGCGAATGTGACTTTTATTTTGGGAAATCATGATGTTATTGTGCATGGCTTTAACTTTGCCAGAAACCAAAAAAGTAAGGTTATCGCTTATCTGTTAGGAGAGAATATTAAAGTTCTGGAACAGGAGAAAATTATTATTATTAAGATGGATACAACCAGTGAAGGGAATCTGGCTAGAGGAAAAGTTGGAGAAAGACAATTGGCAGAAATTGATGATGAATTATCAGCAATTGACCATATTGAAGATTATACTTTACTGCTTATGCTGCATCATCATGTTTATCCAATTAACAAAGCAGAGTTTATTAAGACAAAATGGCATGAAAAAACATTTATCAATCGTATCATTGAAACTTCAAAGGTTTTAGTGGATGCACCATTATTGATTGATTGGATTCAAAAAAGACATATTCATTATGTTTTTCATGGACATAAACATCTTCCGTTTTTTAGAAAAGAAGATGATTGTTACTATATAGGAGCAGGTAGTGCAACTGGAGGATTGAAAGAAAGTCGCAGTCGTTATATTTCTTATAATATTATGAAATATGATATGCGTGAGAAAAAAATGAAAATCTGTATGATTTTTTATGATGATAAAGCCAAAGCAGAAAGGCAGCGTGTTGAAGTTTATTTATTTGAAGGAGGAAATAATCATGAAACTTGTGGATCGCATGAAGGATGAAGAATTAGGAACAGCTTTACTTTATAATTTTACAAAAGGTTATGGACAACCTGTTCCTATAGAACTTTATGATGTGGTTTTACCACTTCTTTATAATGATTTTATAAGAGAACATATTTTATCTTTAACATCACTTCAGGAATGTATATATCAAGGTGTACAAAAAGATGAACATTTTAAACAACATATCTTAGAAGATATTGAAAATGATAAGACAATGACTTCAAAAGCTTTAGGTGTAGCTATGATTCAACGTATTTTAAAGTTTGAAATTGTTGATACAACTATGTGTGGCGTGGCTTTACCAACAGATATTTTAGATTTAAATGAAGCTATTCAATTAGGAAAGATGTTTCAAAATGTATCCTTGGAAGATTTTATGACTTTACTTCGTCAAGAAGATGTTCATATTGTTGTTTTACAGAGTGCTTCTGTTGGAAAGGATATAGATTTATCTCAAATTTGTTCGTTAGGACAAGTGACGATGTATGAAGATACCAAGCCTTCAGAAATAAGAGGACGTATCTTAGGAGCAGATATTGTCATTACCAATAAAAATCAAATGACAAAAGAAGTTCTGGAAGGTTTAAACCGTTTGAAATTGATATGTCTGTTTGCAACAGGAACAAATAATGTTGATTTAACATATTGTCGAGAACATGGTATTAAAGTTGCAAATGTTAAAGATTATTCAACAACAACTGTGGCTCAACATACATTGGCTTTATTAATGCATTTGGTTGAAAAAAATGTAGCTTATGATCATTTTGTGAAATCAAAAGAGTACGCAAGAAGTGAACGTTTTAGCTATTTTGATGATGTTTTCCACGATGTGTCATCTATGACATGGGGAATTGTTGGATTGGGTCATATTGGTCGACAGGTTGCAGGTATTGCGACTGCTATGGGGGCTAAAGTGCAATATTATTCAACAAGTGGAAAAAATGCAACAAGTGATTATCAGCAGGTAGATTTTGATACTTTATTAAAAACATCTGATATCATCACGATTCATGCACCGTTAAATGATCAGACACATTATTTATTTAATGAAGAAGCTTTAAGAAAAATGAAAAAGACAGCTTATCTGATTAATGTTGGACGCGGTGGCATTATTGAAGAAAAAGCTCTTGTTAAGGTATTAAATGAAGGACATCTATCAGGTGTTGGTTTAGATGTTTTTGAACATGAACCATTATTAGAAGATGATGTGATTTATCAGATTCAAGATATGGATAAAGTGATTTTAACACCACATATTGCATGGGGATCTATTGAAGCTAGACAAAGATGTGTCAATGAAGTTTATCAAAATATTTTGGCTTTTCTTAAAGGTGAAGATCGCAGTATTGTCAATCTATAAGAAATGGTGTATGATAGAAAAAATATAAAAAGAAGGAGGAGTCTACGTCAGTAGCAAAGCATGTACGGTCATCAGATCGGAATTAACGCCTGTGGACTAGAAATGAGGACGAAGCAGGAAAATTTGTTATCAGTAGCATAGTGTTATGGAACAATTGATTATTGCAATAGTGATTATTGCCTTAGGTTTTTATGTGTTTAAGTTTTATCCTTTTGAAAAAGGAAATGTTATGAAACTGGTTATTGGAGCCATTTTCATTATTTTAACGGCTATCTGTAAAAGATTAGCTATTATGATTCCATTATTTGGAGCAGAGAGTCTTAAGATTGGATTTGAATATATTCCTTTAATGTTAGCAGGATATTTTTTATCACCCAGTTATGCCTTTGTAGTTGGTTTATGTAGTGATGTGATTGGTTTGATTTTGGTTCCTACTGGATTTCCATTTTTTGGATTTACTTTAGGAACAATTCTTGTCAGTGTTATTCCTTCACTGATTCGTGAACATTCTAAAAAAATCAGTCCACAGAATGTACTACGTATTGTTGTGGGGTTGATTTTTGTTTTAGGGATAGGGGCTTCTATTTATATTGGACAGCTTGATTCCATAAGTATTTCAGAAACGACTTATCAGTTACATTTTCAACAAAAAATCACATTGATTTCTTTGTGTTTATTATTGATGATGATATTTATTGTCATCATTTATATCATTAAACATAGGATTAATGTACAGGAAGCCAAAACTTTTTCAACATGGATATTATGTGTAGTTGCGACAGAAATTGTTGTCACACTTTGTTTAACACCATTATGGCTGGATATGATGTATCACATTCCTTGGACAATTTCACTATGTATAAGAGTTGTGAAAGAATGTGCTGTATTACCAATTGAGATATTTATAGGATATTGTTTAATACCTCTCATACAAAGAATATGGATACGTTTAGAAAAATAATACATTTTTTATGGCTTGTTTAGTAAATTGACACGCATTAAAAATAGAATATATATCAAAAGCAACAAGAATATTAAGATTCCTGTTGCTTTTTGATTTCATGACCATCTTCATCAACTTCAATAACTTCAAAAAAATATTCAAAAATACGAGTTAAAAGATTTTTTATTTTCAATATTTTTCATCCCTTTCATTTATAGTTTATGTTTTTATGAAAAAAATCATGTTTGAAATATAAAAAAATGTAAACACTATGTAAGAGGTGAAAAAGATGGATCGTAAGGAATATGATCAGTTGGCTGATGAATTAAAGCCAGCAGGACATAAAATAAAAAATGCTTTTTATGCATTCTTATATGGTGGAGTGATTGGTATTATTGCTCAAGGTGTTTTAGAATTTTTTATGAATTTTTATGACATTAGTCAGGAAGAAGCAACACCTATGATGATTATTACATTGGTATTAGCGAGCTGTTTGCTTACAGGATTGGGCATTTATGATAAATTGGCGCAAAGAGCAGGGGCTGGAACTTTTATTCCGATTACTGGTTTTGCAAATAGTATGACATCAAGTGCCTTAGATTGCAAAAGTGAAGGTCTTGTCATGGGCATTGGCAGTAATATGTTTAAATTGGGTGGCACTGTGATTACTTATGGAATTGTGAGTTCAGCATTGCTGGGAGTGATTCGTTATGTCATTACGCTTTTTGGGTAATTCATTAAAAATCAATCATGTATATATTAAATCATCGGGAACGGTCTGTGGACCATTGGAACATCAGGGACCATTAGGTGCATGTTTTGATAAAAGTATACAGGATTATCATTATGGTGAAAAATCATTTGAAAAAGCTGAACGCAAAATGTTAAGGGATGCCTTGGATATTTGTTTAAAAAGAGAACATCTGAAATATAAGGATATTGATTTGTATTTAGGTAGTGATTTGATGAATCAGATCACGACAGTTCATTATCTAGCTAGAGAATTACCACGACCATTTATTGGTGTTTATGGAGCTTGTTCGGGATTTGCTTTATCAATGGCAACTGCTGCCTTGTTTATTGAAGCTGGATTTATGGAAAAAGTGGTCACTATGGTTTCCAGTCATAATGCAACAGCTGAACGTCAATATCGCTATCCTGTAGAATATGGTGCTCAAAAAAGAGAGACAACAACCTTTACTGCAACAGGTGCTGTTTCTACCTTATTAAGTTCACAACCACAGCCAGTCAGAGTCGAAGCTTTAACACTTGGCAGAGTGATTGATTACAGTCAAAATGATGTCAATGATATGGGACGTGCTATGGCACCAGCAGCTTTTGATACTTTAATGAATCATTTTCAAGATCTCAAAAGGTCTTTCCATGATTATGATTTGGTAGTGACTGGAGATTTATCAATGTATGGGCACCAGATTTTAAAGGAAATGCTATTACGTCATAAGGTTGATGTTGTTCATTATAATGATTGTGGATGTATGCTTTATGATTTATCTTCACAGGAAGTTTTTCAAGGTGGGAGTGGTTGTGCTTGTAGTGCTTTGGTGACAATGGGCTCACTTTATCCTCAATTAAGAGAAAAAAAGATGAAACGTATTCTTGTTGTGGCGACAGGAGCTTTGCTTTCTCCTATGATGACTTCACAAAAAGAAAGTATTCCCTGTGTTGCCCATGCCATAAGTTTGGAGGCGGTAGAATGAATTATATCATGGCTTTTTTATTTAGTGGTCTTATATGTTTGATTGCTCAACTGATTTATGATCATAGCCATTTCACCCCTGGACATATTACCAGCATGTTTGTTGTGTTAGGTTCTTTTTTAGATTTATTCCATATCTATGATCACTTGATTGAAATCTTTCATGCAGGGGCTTTGATACCTATTACCAGCTTTGGTCATTCTTTAATGCATGGCGCTATGGCTGCTACCAAAGAATATGGCATCTTTGGTATTGCTATGGGGATGTTTGATTTAACAGCTGCTGGAATCACTGCAGCAATTCTGTTTGGTTTCCTTGTCGCTATTTTATTTAAACCACGCTCATGAATAATTCTTATGATTTAAAACATCGTATTCTCAATTTTAAAGGACGCTTGCTTCATCTTTATTTTCTAGCAAGTTTATCAAACGATGTTTTAATTTCACGATTGGTTGAAGGCATTGAAAATAGACAAGGAAAAGATTTGGAGAACTGTTTAAATATGGGGGATGTGGAAATCGTTTCAACCAATAATATTCAAAGAATTCAACAGGCTTTATTGGGTGGGAATTGTGCATTATTTGATGGAGAAACAACCTATCTTATGGATTCAAAAAATTACCCAAATCGTTCCATTGAAGAACCAGAAACAGAAAAAAGTGTTCGTGGTGCCAAAGATGGATTTAATGAATCGATTTTAAATAATACAGGTTTGATTCGTCGTCGTATTAAATCTCCAGAATTATGCTTTCATTTGACAACTATGGGAACTGAAAATCCTATTGATATTGCTGTTGTGTATTTAGAAAATAAAGTTGATCAGCACATTTTAAAACAGCTTCTTAAACGTATAGAAGATGTTCAGGCCCAGGAATTTATTATGAGTGATCGTGCTATTGAAGAAGTATTATTGAATCAGGGATACAATCCTTTTCCATTAGTACGGTATAGTGAAAGACCTGATATTGTTGCAACACATATCCAACATGGTTTTATCGCTATTTTATGTGATACATCTTCTTCCGTTGTGATGTTGCCAACGACTCTTTTTGAAATTTTAGAACATGTCGAAGAACATCGTCAAACACCATTGATTGGGACTTTTATTCGTCTTATTCGTATGGCTGCAGTTTTTCTTTCTGTATATCTGGTTCCGCTATTTGCCTTGATTTCCTCTTTTATGGTTTGGGATTATTCATTTTTTATTCAAATCTTAATTATGGAATTGTCTATAGAACTTTTAAGAATAGCAACTGTTCATACCCCTCAATCTTTATCAAATGCAATGGGATTGATAGCAGCCATATTATTAGGTGAGTTTGCGATTCAGTTAGGCTTTTTTTCGGAAGATATTTTAATGTTCTGTGCGATTGGTACAGTAGGTGGTTTTGCAACACCGAATTATGAATTATCATTAACCAATAAATATATTAAAGTTATGATGCTGATAAGTATTATGTTTTTTAATATTTTTGGTTTTGTCATTTTTAATCTGATTTTATGGATAAGTCTATCAAGGATTAAGACATTTGGTGTTTCCTATCTTTATCCATTGTATCCTTATGATGGAAAAGCACTTTTTCAATTCTTAATTAGACAATCTAAGAAAAATCAAGTCTCAAAAGAGTCCTCACAAATTTAAAGTTGATTTTATCATTCTGTGCTCTCAAAAATTCACTAAGGACATAAAAATTGAAGAATTTTCTTTCTTGTTTAGATAAACAATGATACAATAGGAAAGAAATGGGGAGACAGAATTATGAAAGAAAAAATCTATCATCAATATATTCGCATTTTAAAAGAGGAACTGGTTCCAGCCATGGGGTGTACAGAACCTATTGCGCTGGCCTATTGTGCCAGTAAATGTCGTGATATTTTAGATGATGACATTGTCAAAGCTGAAGTTCAAGTCAGCGGTAATATTCTTAAAAATGTGAAAAGTGTTGTTGTACCTAATACTGGAGGTCTTAAAGGTATAGCGGCAAGTGTGGCAGCAGGCGTTGTTGCTGGAATTACTGAAAATGTTTTAGAAGTCATTGCTCATGTGCAGGAAGAACAAAAGCAACAGATGAAACAATGGTTAGAACAGGTGCCTGTTGATATATCGCCAATGGAAAGTGAAAATGTATTAGACATGATGATTCATTTGATTGGTTCTCATCATGATGCAAAAGTGAGAATCGCAGGATATCATACACATATTGTTTATATTGAAAGAGATCAGCAAGTGCTTTATCATTGTGGTGTTGTATCTTCTAGTGATGAATCCTTGACTGATCGTAGTTTATTAAATATCCATGATATATATGAATTTGCTAATCAAGTGAAAATAGAGGATATCAAAGATATTCTACAGAGACAAATTGATTATAATTATGCGATTGCCTGTGAAGGGTTAAAAAATTCTTGGGGTGCAAACATTGGTAAGATTTTATTAAAGACTTATGGTGATGATGTCAAAGTCAAGGCTAAAGCTTATGCGGCAGCAGGTAGTGATGCGAGAATGAGTGGTTGTGAACTTCCTGTAGTTATCAATTCAGGAAGTGGTAATCAGGGTATGAGTGCCTCTTTACCAGTCATTGTCTATGCCAAAGAATATCAGAAAAGCCAAGAAGACCTTTATCGTGCATTGATTGTATCAAATCTATGTACAATTCATCAAAAGACAGGTATTGGACGTTTATCAGCCTATTGTGGAGCTGTCAGTGCCGGTATTGGTGCAGGATGTGGGATTGCTTATTTATTAGGTGGCGATTATGAAGCCATCTGTCATACTATGGTCAATGGTTTGGCCATTGTTTCAGGAATCGTTTGTGATGGTGCGAAGCCTTCATGTGCTGGGAAGATAGCCAGCAGTGTTGATGCCGGTATTTTAGGATATTACATGTATAAAAATGGTTGTGAATTCAAAGATGGAGAAGGTTTGGTTTTAAAAGGTGTAGAAAATACGATTCAAAATATTGGGCGATTGTCACGTGATGGAATGAAAGAAACAGATAAAGAAATTATTAGATTGATGTGCCGTTAACAAGGATGATTTTCCTTGTTTTCTTTTTAAAAAATAGTAAAGTATTTTTGAATTTTTTATGCTATAATACAAAAGTTAGGGGTGAAAGTATGGCATACGAAGTTGTTCTTGATGATTTTCAGGGTCCGTTAGATTTATTATTACATTTGATAAAAGAAAAGGAAATGGATTTAGAAACATTGGAAGTTTCAGTGATTACAGATCAATATTTAGCTTATATTGACCAGATGGATCCACAACAATTAGAAACAGTTTCAGAATATCTTGTAATGGCTGCCCAGCTCATTGAAATGAAGAGTAAAATGCTTTTACCTAGTGAAAAGGTTGAGTTAGAAGATGAATATCAACCTGATCCACGTGAACAGTTAATTCAAAGATTGATTGAATATAAAAGATATAAAGATGTTTTGGAAGATTTTAAAGAGCAATATGAAAAACGTCAGCTCATTCATACCAAGGCACCTGCTTTAATGGATGATTATGTGGTTGATACAAGTGAAATGATTCCTCAAAATCTTGAAGTTTATGATCTCATTCGTGCAATGCAAAAAATGTTTCAAAGAAAAGCTTTAATGGCACCTTTAGAATCAAAAATTGCACGTATTGAAATTTCTATTGATGAACGTAGTGATCAGATTAGACAATATTTCCGTATACATAAAAATCAGAAAGTCAAATTAGAAGATCTATTTGATGAACCAACAAAGATATATTTTGTGATTACATTTTTATCAATATTGGTTCTGGTCAATAAAAATGAGTTGATCATAGAACAAAATGGTAATTTTGAAGATATCTATTTAAAGGAGCGAACTTGATGGAAGATAAGGAAATCTTAAGTGTTATCGAAGGAATGTTGTTTTTGGCTGGAGATGATGGTTTAACAATCAAACAAATCAGTAATGTCTTACAGTTAAGTAAAAAAGAAGCAACACAGTATATGGATGAGTTAATGCAAATAGAACATCAAAGAGAAGTCAAAGGATTTGAGCTTGTCAACTTTGGAGGTGTCTATAAATTTGCGACACTACCACAACATCACGAATATTATCAACGCATGATTGAACAGAGTGAAAATACATTGTCAAATGCTGCTTTAGAAACTTTAGCGATTATTGCTTATAATCAGCCTATTACACGTGTAGGTGTTGAAGAAATTAGAGGTGTTGGTTGTGATGCTATGATTAGAAAGCTGGTTGCTAAGGCATTGATTAAGGAAGTCGGAAGAGAAGATACACCGGGGAAACCGATTTTATATGGTGTGACAGATGAATTTATGGATGCTTTTTCTTTGACATCTTTAGATGAGTTACCTGAACTGAAAGAAATGAAAGAAGATTTTGATCAGGAAGATATTTTTAATACAAAGTATACTGAGGATAAAGCACTTTAATGTGCTTTTTTTAGAAATGAAGAAGAGAAAATGTCTTATATTTATGCAATATCAGATATTCATGGTAGATATGATTTGTTAGAAGAAATGGTAAGAGAACGCCTACATTTTGAAATAGGAGATGTTCTTGTCTTATTAGGTGATTATGTGGATGGAGGAGATTCCTATACAACACTTGAAAAGATTTATCAGCTTCAAAAATTATATCCGCAACAGGTTATTGTACTGATGGGAAATCATGAAGAATGGCTATTATCATTTTTACGAAATCGTCCAAGTCGTCTGTCAGTTCAGATACAGCAGAATTTTCAGACTTTAGAAAGTTTTATTGGGGAAGAAGAATTCACACGCATCTATCAACACTCAGCGCAACATTATCAGGAGCGTTATTCTCTTTTGGAAGATATGTATCAACAATGTCGAAAGCAAATTTGTCAAAAGTATGGTTATCTGATTGAATGGCTGGAAAAACTGCCATATTATTATGAAAGTGCCTATCAACAGATATTTGTCCATGCAGGAATTGAGGTTGTTTTGGGATTTGAGGAGGCATGGAAAGATCTTTCTGATGAGAATATTTTTTGTATGAAGTATCCGCCAGAAAAGGGGAGTTTCTATAAAACAGTGATTGCTGGACATGTGGGAACACATCAGATAGTCAATGATCCTACATTTCATCGTATTTGTCGCCTAGGAGACTTTATATATCTGGATTCTTCAGTTGCTCAGAGTCAGCATTTAAATTTACTGGCATTTCATTGTCAAACATATCAATATCAAGGATGGATTAAAGAGAAGGGGCAGTGGATCAGTTATGATATTCCGTCTTTATTGTAAAGAAAGTGATCAAAGTGAATCACTTTTTTTATTGACTTAAAAGTTACACTATGCTAACATTAAGAGGATTTTTTAGTTAGATAAAGCTAACGACGAAGGGAGTAAAATATGTTTGACAAAAGATTATTAAAAGAAATGCCAAACGCGAGACCATATATTTTTAAACAGGTATTTTGTCAATGGATTGCATTATTGATGAATATTCTGTTTACTTTATTGATATGTTTTTTATTTATTCATTTGTATGAAAATCAGATAACCATGCAGATGATCATAAATGTTTTGATAAGCATGTTGATTTTATTAGTCATAAGAGCCTTGGTTTTAAAGAAGGTAACACATTATTCCTATTTAGGAGCTAGTGTTGTCAAAAAGACTTTGCGTCAACGTGTATTTGAAAAAGTTTTAGATTTAGGAAATCATTATCAGGATTATGTGAGAACGAGTGAGCTGGTGCAGCTTTCTGTTGAAGGAATTAATCAGTTAGAAACATACTTTTCTTTATATGTGCCACAGCTTTTTTATAGTGTTTTAGCTCCTTTGACATTATTTATCATAACAGCTTTTTGGGATTGGAAGAGTGCTGTACTTTTATTTATTTGCGTGCCTTTGATTCCTATATCCATTGTCCTTGTACAGAAATTTGCCAAAAGATTGCTGGCAAAATACTGGAATAGTTATACAACTCTTGGTGATAGCTTCTTAGAAAATCTTCAAGGATTAACGACTTTAAAGATTTATCAGAGTGATGGCTATAAACAACAACAGATGAATCAGGAAGCAGAAAATTTCCGTCGTGTCACAATGCGTGTTTTGATTATGCAGTTAAACAGCATTAGTGTTATGGATATTGTAGCTTATGGTGGGGCTGGGTTAGGAAGCTTTCTAGCTATTTTCCATTATCAGCATCAAACCCTTTCTTTATTTGGTGCTTTATTTATTGTGCTGATGTCATTTGAGTTTTTCATTCCTTTAAGACAGCTTGGATCATTTTTCCATATTGCGATGAATGGTATTGCTGCTAGTGAGAAAATCTTTAAAATTTTAGATTTACCAGTTGAAAAACAAGGTCATTTGAAAATGGATTCTCATTTTGATATTTGTTTGGACCATCTTTCTTTCCAGTATGAGGAGGATCGTCCTATTTTAAAGGATGTCTCATTAAAAGTACAACCACATCAATTTATTGGGATTGTTGGGGAAAGTGGAAGTGGAAAGAGTACAATCGCTAAATTGATTATGGGTTATCATCATTATCAGCAGGGAAATTTATGGATTCAAGGAAAACAACGTTATGATATTGATGATCAAAATTTTATGGAACATGTGATGTATGTAACCCATGATCCAATGATTTTTAAAGGAACATTAAGAGACTGTTTAGATATTTTTCATCAGTATCGTGATGAAGAGTTATGGCAGGTTCTTAAAAAAGTTCATTTGGATCTTTTCTTTCAAGAACAGGATGGTTTAAAGACTTTCTTATTAGAAGGTGGAAGCAACCTTTCAGGTGGTCAAAAACAACGTTTAAATCTAGCAAGAGCTCTATTAAAAAATAGTGATCTTTATATTTTTGATGAAGCGACAAGTAATATTGATGTGGAAAGTGAAGAACAGATTCTTAAAGTGATTCAGGAATTGTCCAAAACAAAAACTGTGATTTTCATAACACATCATTTAAAGACTGTCAAAGATTGTGATTGTATCTATGTGATGGATAAAGGATGTTTAAGTGAAAGTGGAACACATGTAGAACTTTTCAATACTGGGGGAATTTATCACAAAATGTATCAAAAACAACAGGAATTGGAGGTGTATGGTTGTGAGTAATGTCCAAGTGATTTTGAAGATGTTGAGACTTGTGAAGCCTTTAACATTGCCTATGTTATTAGCAATATTCATAGGAGTGCTTGGTTTTTTATGTGCTATTGGTATACCTGTTATTTCTGTGATGGCAATTTTACAAATCAGTGGTATGTATCCACATTTTCCTCTTGATTATTTATTGATGATACTACTTTCTATGGCAATTTTAAGAGGTGTTTTGCATTATGGAGAACAGGCAGCCAATCATTATATTGCCTTTAAATTACTGGCTATCATTCGTGATCGTGTCTATACGGCTTTAAGACGCCTTGCTCCTGCAAAATTAGATGGACAGGATAAAGGAAATTTGATTTCTTTGATTACAAATGATGTAGAATTGCTTGAAGTTTTCTATGCTCATACAATTTCACCGGTTGTCATTGCCTTTTTCACATCTCTTATTCTATTGAAATTTTTTGCACATTTACATCCTATCGCAATGCTGATTGCTCTTGTTGCCTACATTACAATGGCGATTGTCATTCCTTTTTATGTTCATCATCAGGGACATGATATTGGTCAGAAAAATCGTGATGAAATTGGTAACATGAGTAGTTTCTTACTAGAAAGCTATCGCGGATTATCTACTCTTTTTCAATATCATGCAGGTCAAAAAAGATTAGAAGATATGATGAAAAAGAGTGATGATATAGAACAATTACAGGGTCGTATGAAAAAGATTGAAGCAAAGCAGACAGTTGTATCACAATTATTGATTTCATTCTCTGCCATGGTGATGTTTGTTGTCATGTTTATGTTATATAGCCAAGGTGAAATCAGTGTTTATCGTGTCATTATGGCCGTTGTTTTGATGCTTTCTAGCTTTGGGCCTGTTATGGCATTATCGAATTTGGCTAATAATTTATTATCAACACTTAGCAGTGGACGCCGTGTTATGTCTTTATTGGAAGAAGAAGCGTTGATTCCAGAAGTGACGCAGCAACCAGAAACTCTTTTTGATACTATTCATGTTGATCATGTTTCATTTGATTATGATTCTCAAGATGAAATTATTCATGATTTGACTACTGATTTTCAAAAAGGGCAAGTCACAGGAATTATTGGGAAAAGTGGTAGTGGAAAATCAACTTTGTTGAAACTTCTGATGCGTTTTTATGATCCAGTAGATGGTGTGATAAGAATTGGTGAAAAAGAGCTTCAGATGATTAATACTTTTGATATGCGACATATGTTTGCCTATGTCACACAAGAAACAGTCTTATTTCATGATTCTATTGAAAATAATTTGCGAATTGCCAGACTTGATGCCAGTTTAGAAGATATACAAAAAGCATGTCAAAAGGCAAGCATTCATGACTGGATTATGTCTTTACCTGATGGCTATGCCACAAAAGTCAGTGAGTTAGGAAGTTCATTATCAGGAGGCGAAAGACAGCGTCTTGGTCTAGCAAGAGCTTTTTTAAGTCAGGCAGAATGTATTTTATTAGATGAACCAACAAGTAATTTAGATGTATTAAATGAAGCTATTATTTTAAAAGCTTTGCAAAATGAAAAAGAAAGAACGATTATTTTGGTATCGCATCGTGAATCTACAATGAAAATCGCTCAAAAAGTCATGACAATGGATCAAGGAAGGATGAGTTAATGAATTTAGATAAAAAAAGACAAAGAGAAATAGAGATTGTCACACTCATGATTCATTTGTATTGTTTACATCATGATGATATTCAAGAGGAAAAATTATCACAATATGCTAGAGAGCGTATTCAAAAATGTCCAAGGATGGAAGATAAGACTTTTTGTAGTCAATGTCAGATTCATTGTTATCGTCAAGATATGCAGGAACAAATCAAAAAAGTCATGCGATATAGCGGTCCTAGAATGATTTTGTATCATCCTATTATGGCTATCAGGCATGCTTTGAAAATTTAGGAGGAAACGATATGCGTTATATTTATTTATTCATTGGTATCATCAGTTTAGGATTTGGTGTTATCGGTATCGTATTACCTATTTTACCAACAACACCATTTCTTTTGTTAGCAGGTTTTTGTTTTGCAAGAAGTTCCAAGCGTGTTCACGAATGGTTTGTTTCTTCAAAGATTTATCAGAAACATCTTGATTCGTTTGTGAAAGAAAGAGCCATGACTTTGAAAACAAAAGTTTGTATTTTAAGTTTTGCAAGTTTCATGTTGCTGTTTCCATTGATTTTCACTGATCATCTTCTATTAAAAATCTTTATTCTTTTTCTTTATGTTTTTAAATATTATTATTTCATTTTTAAAATTAAAACTGTCTCTGCTCCAAGAGAGAGAATATAAAAAAAGAAGCACATCATGTATCACATGATGGCTTCTTTTTGGTTTAATCGATAACAGTTACATTAGTTGCTTGAGGTCCTCTATCTCCTTCAACGATATCGAATTCAACAGTTTGACCTTCCTCTAAAGTTTTAAATCCTTCAGCGTTGATTGAAGAAAAATGAACGAAAATGTCTTTTTCTTCACCTTCCATAGTAATGAAACCATAACCTTTATCAGATTTAAACCATTTGACTTTACCTGTACTCATTATGAAGTACCTCCTTAAGAAAATTCGCAAAAAACCAGTACTTCATTTTTAAACGACTAATAGATCTTTGGATTGAAGAATAACTAATACTTTTAAAAATACGTGCTATGTTCCTTTGCTATTTTATTATAACATAGACTTTTTTTTCGTACAAGTTCTTGTTGACTTTAGGTAGAATTAGGGTATCATTTGAATAAGAGAAAGGTGGATAATCATGTTAGAAAAATATGCTGAACTTATTATCAAACAGGGAGTAAATTTACAAGTTGGACAGGAATTGCTGATTGATGCATCTATAGATAGTTATCAGTTAGTACGTTTACTTACAAAAAAAGCTTACGAAGTAGGCGCAAAAGATGTTATTGTCAATTATCGTGATGAAGAAGTTTCACGTTTAAGATATGAATATTGTCATCAGGAACATTTTGAAACAGTGCCTCTTTATATTCAGGAACTTCGCAACCAATATGCAGCAAGACATGCTGCTTTGGTTTCTATTGAATCATCTGATCCTGAATTATTAAAAGACATTGATCCAATCAAGATTCAAACATGGAGTAAGGCGGTTCGTCAGGCTTGTCAGCCATTTTATGATGCCCTAGATTTAGGTGTGAATCGCTGGTGTATCGTTGCTGCTCCAAGTGTTGGTTGGGCGAATAAAGTCTTCCCTGAAATGAGTGATAAAGAGGCTGTTGAGGCTTTATGGAAGGCTATTTTCAAGGCGACTCGCTGTGACCAGGATGATCCTGTTGAAGCATGGAATGAACATCGTCGTTCTTTTGAAAGAAGAGTTCAAATATTAAATGAAAAGAAAATTCAATCCTTACATTATCAAAATGGATTGGGAACGGATTTGACTATTGGTATGAATCCTCATTATCTGTTTGCCGGAGGAGGAAGTTATACAACAGATGGTATTTACTCTTTCCCTAATATGCCAACAGAAGAAATTTTTACATCACCTGATTTTCATCAGGTCAATGGAACAGTTTATAGCTCAATGCCTTTGCATTATCAGGGGCATATTGTTGATCAGTTTTACATGACATTTAAAGATGGTCGTATCATTGATTATGGAGCTCAACAGGGGGCAGATGTTTTAAAAAGTATTATTGAAACGGATGAGGGAAGTCATTATTTAGGTGAGGTGGCCTTTGTGCCCTATGATTCTCCAATTCGTCGTATGAATCTGGTTTTCTATAATACACTTTTTGATGAAAATGCATCATGTCATCTGGCTATTGGAAAAGGTTTTGGTGAATGTATCAAAGATGGTCTTCAAATGAGTAAAGAAGAACTTTATCAACAAGGTATTAATGATTCTTTGACACATGTTGATTTTATGATAGGAACAAAAGATTTATCGATTGAAGCCATTTTGGAAAATGGAGAAAAATTTGTGATTTTTAAAGATGGCAACTTTGCATTTTAAAATTGACAAATATTCAGATTTTCATTAATATGTTTTTCTGGAGACATAAAGGAGGGAAATCATGTCAGAATTTAGAGAAGAAGTTCAAAAGCGTAGAACATTTGCAATTATTTCACATCCGGATGCTGGTAAGACAACTTTAACAGAAAAATTCCTTCTTTATGGAGGAGCTATCCAGGAAGCTGGGATGGTTAAAGGAAAAAAACAGTCAAGACATGCTGTCAGTGACTGGATGGAAATTGAAAAACAAAGAGGAATTTCAGTCACATCATCAGTATTACAGTTTAATTATGATGGTTTTTGTATCAATATTTTGGATACGCCAGGACACCAGGACTTCTCAGAAGATACATATCGTACTTTGATGGCAGCAGATAGTGCTGTGATGGTTATAGATGGATCTAAAGGGGTCGAAGATCAGACACGTAAGTTGTTTAAAGTATGTGCCATGCGTCATATTCCTATTTTTACATTTATTAATAAAATGGATAGAGAAGCCAAAGATCCTTATGAATTAATGGAAGAAATTGAGCGTGAATTGGGAGTTGAAACATGTGCTATCAACTGGCCAATTGGATGCGGAAAAGAATTCAAGGGTGTCTATGAAAGACAAAAAGAAGAAGTGATTCGCTTTATTCCAGTTCAGGGTGGAAAAAAAGAAGTAGACGTAGAAATACGTAGTGCTCACGATGAATCATTAAAAGAGCTTATTGGAGATAGCTTGTATCAGCAGTTACAGGATGATATTGAATTACTGGATGGAGCTGGAGCAGAATTTGATTTAGATCGTGTACAAAAAGGAGAACTTTCACCAGTTTGTTTTGGATCAGCACTCACAAATTTTGGTGTTGAACCTTTCCTGAAGCACTTCTTAGCTATGACTACTGCACCATTACCACGCAAAAGTAATATTGGAGAAATTGATCCTTTTTCAGAAGAATTCAGTGCTTTTGTCTTTAAAATTCAGGCCAATATGAATAAGGCGCATCGTGACCGTATGGCTTTTATGCGTATTTGTTCTGGAAAGTTTACCAAAGGGATGGAAGTTTTCCATTATCAGGGAAACAAAAAGATTAAGTTAAATCAGTCTAAACAATTAATGGCTGAAAATCGTGAAGAAGTTGAAGAGGCTTACTCAGGAGATATTATTGGTGTTTTTGATCCTGGTATCTTTTCAATTGGAGATACGTTATGTACAGCCAAAAATAAATTTGCTTATGAAGGTATTCCAACATTTGCGCCAGAACATTTTGCGATGATTAGAAATAAAGACACAATGAAACGTAAGCAATTTGTTAAAGGTGTAGAACAGATTGCCCAAGAAGGTGCTATTCAGATTTTTACTGAATTAGGTGGTGGAATGGAAGAAATCATTGTTGGTGTTGTGGGTATCTTACAATTTGAGGTTTTAACATATCGTTTAAAAAATGAATATAATGTAGATATCATCAGTACACCACTTCCTTATCAATTTATACGTTGGATTAAAAATGATCAGGTGGATTTCAAGAAATTGAATTTATCTTCTGATACAAAGAAAGTTCAGGATCTCAAAGGACAATATTTGCTGTTGTTTTCTAATGAATGGGGTGTACGTTGGGCAACGGATAAGAACCCTGATTTACAGTTAGCAGAATTTTCACAAAATTAATGATCATAAAAGAAATGAATCATCATGATTGATTTCTTTTTTTTATGATTTTTTTAGATAACATTCAAAATGATTTCTCTTTTGTAGACATTTCAAAAGTGATAGAATAATGACAAGGAGGTGTCATCTGTGGCTAATGAAGGAAAACGATGTTATTGTCGTTGTATTCAGGATATGCATATGGTTGTTGGCAAAGAAGATTTGATTATTTTTCAAAAAAATCAGATTTATTCTTGCGTGATTCGTACAGGTGACACGGAAGTTACTTTTTATAAAATTTATGGTGAGGAGTTTTCATTGAGTTGTAGTGAAGCAGAATTTAAAGAATATTTTCATATTGTCAAACATAGTCAATCCTATGATAAATCATGCTGACTCTTTGTTTTTTATAAAAAATATGTTATGATGTCGTAGAAAGGGTGATTGTTTTGACAAAAAAGACTTTTGAAATCTCAAATATTCAATCAACTGAAGAATTAAATCATTTAAGTTTAAAGTTAAATGAGAAAGAACAGGTTTCTCATATTAAAATAGGTAAAGATAGTATTGTTTTTTATTGTCTTGATATTGATGCTTTATTAAGTTTGATTCAAAGTATCAATAAAGATCTCATTGTCAAAGAAGTCGTTGATGGTAAAAAACGTCAATATGATTTTGCACAAAAAAAAGAACGATCATATTATTTTATGTTTAAAAATATGATTACAGAAGATGATATATATGTTTTGATTGAAAGAATTGAAAAAGATGATCGTTATCAAAATGTGCGTTATGATGCTCAAAATAAACTTCTTTTATTAACATCAAGTCAACGTGATGTATTAAGTTTGTTGCGTAAAGAATTATTTAAAATCAATCCATCTATTGAAATTATTGAACATCATCGTCCTATTCGTTCACAAGATGTATTTAATGAAAAATATCTTCATACATATATTCGTATTGGGATTTTACTGGTTGTTATTGCTTTGGCATTGGTAACATCTAGAGATCAAAGTTTTATGACACCTTTTTTATGGCTGTTAACTGTTATTTTGTTAGGAATTCCACTTTTAAGAAATGCTTGGCGTGATATCATGTCTAAAAAGATTTTGAGTGAATCTCTATTGATTTTTATTGCTATGGTCTTTGGTGTTATTTCTGGAGCGTATATTGAAACATGTATTGCTTTAGGGATTTATGAACTTTCAACACCATTCTTAAATAAAGTTTTAGAACATTCATTACATAAGATTGATACAGCAGTCGAAATGCCTGAAACAGGAATTCGTATCAAAGATGAAGAAGAAGAGGAAGTTTCACTTTATGATGTGGAAATTGGTGATATTTTATTAGTGCGCCCAGGAGATACAGTTTCCATACCGGGAATTGTAGAAAAAGGTGTTTCAGAGATGAGTACTTATACAAATACAAGTACTTATACCCCTGTTGTTGTCAAAAAAGGTAGTTTATTACATAGTGGTGATGTCAATGTTGGTGAAATGCCTCTTTTTGTGAAAGTGAATGAAACTTATAAAAGTTCAAATTATATGAATTTAATGAATATTGCCAGTGTTGCGCCTGTTTATGAGTCAAAAACAGAAAAATACACGAAGATTTTAGCAAAGTTTTATACACCTGTGATGGTTGTCTTAGGTTTATTTTTAGGTATTGTCTTACCAATTATTAATTTTGAAGATTATAGTTCTTTTATTCATGTTGGGGCTATTTTACTCATTATTTCTGGAGCACTTTCTAGTGATCAGGCAACGTCTTTAGGGATGTTGGCAGGTTTTGCGAAGGCATTTCAAAATGGTATTGTTGTGGAATCTTCTTTAGGTTTGGATTCAATCAATGCTGCTCAGACAATTGTTTATGATCGTTTTGATGGTGTTGAAGTGACAAATGAAGAGTTGAATCTTTTTAAGAAACTTTCGCATATGGGAAGAACTTTTGTTATTTATAATGATGGACCTGTTGCTTTGGAAGATGATCAGTATCAGATTTATAATAATTTAACAAATGAAGAAAAAATGCAAAAGATGGATGAGATGGTTTCTCCAGTTGTTTATATTGGAGATACATTCAAAGATATTGAATTATTACAAAAGAGTTATGTAGGTATTTCACGTGGAGGATTGGCTGATCCTAAAGTTGTTGAAAACAGTGATATTGTTTTGATTGATGCCAACTTAAATAGAGTTTATGAGACATTTGTCATTGCTAGAAAAATGCGAACAATAGCTATTGCCAATAATATTTTGACGGTATCAATGAAAGTCATTATGTTGATTGTCGCATTGAGCTGGCATTTGGTTCCTTTATGGCTGATTGTCTTGATTGAAATCTTATTGAAAGCTTTTGTGATTAGAAATTCAACATGTATTTTAGAGTAGAGATATCTACTCTTTTTTTGGAGGTGAAGTTATGAAAATTCTTATTGCACCAGATTCTTTTAAAGAAAGCATGAGCGCTTTAGAAGCAAGTTTACAAATAGAAGAAGCCATTCATCATTATGATGCAACCATATCAACAAAATGTATTCCTTTGGCCGATGGTGGTGAAGGGACACTGGATACTTTGATATCTTCCATGGGTGGAAGGATTGAAGAATTTGAGGTAACTGATGTGAGATTTCGTAAAAGAAAAGTTCCAATAGGAATTGTTAAGGATACAGCAATTATTGAATGTGCTAAAGTTTGTGGATTAGAATTGTTGAATGATAATGAAAAAGATCCAGCACAGACAACAACTTATGGTCTAGGGGAACTGATTTTAAAAGCTTTAGACCTTGCTGTATCACGTATTTTGATTTGCCTAGGTGGAAGTGCCACAAATGATGGTGGTATAGGGATGTTATCAGCATTAGGTGTTTCTTTTTTAGATGAGCATCAGCAAAGTGTAACTCTGACAATGGCAGGACTGCAGGATTTAAAAATGATTGACTGGTCTCATTTGGATCAACGATTAAAGCATGTTCATTTGATTGGTGTCTGTGATGTCAGCAATCCACTTTGTGGGCAGCAAGGAGCTACTTATGTTTATGGACGACAAAAAGGTCTTCAAAAAGAGGATTGTCAGCAAGTTGATCAAAATATGCATCATTATGCTAAACTTGTAGAAGAACATTTTGGTAGGGCTTTTCATCATCAAGCAGGAGCAGGCGCGGCTGGTGGACTAGGTTTTGCCTTATTAATATGCCATGGTGTTCTTCAGCGTGGCTTTGATGTTGTCAGTCAAATGACAGATTTAGAAAAAGCTATTTTGGAATGCGACTGCGTAATTGTTGGAGAAGGTAAAATGGATTATCAGACACAATATGGTAAGACACCTTATGGTGTTTTGTTGTTGGCTCAAAAATATCACAAGAAGGTTTATGCTTTTGCTGGGAAAGTTGAGGATCGTGATGTTTTAAAAAAATTGGGATTTCAAAATGTCTGGGCGATTACACCACCTTCAATGGAACTTTCTCAAGCTTTAAAAGAAGGAAAAGAAAATATCAAAAAATGTGTTTTCAACCATATGGAGGATATGATTCATGGCATATAAAGTAGACAATGAGACAACGTTAATGACTTTTTTGTTGGAGAAAACTTCTTATAAACGTGCTGATATTAAAAACTTTTTAAAATATGAACGTATTTTTGTTGATGGTCATATTCAGACGCATTACGCATATCCTTTAAAGAAGGGACAAAGCGTTGAGATTGGCAAGAAAAAAGAAAGTTTACCTTTTCCAATTCTTTATGAAGATAAAGAATTGATTGTCATTGATAAACCATGTGGACTTTTAAGTGAAGCAACAGCCAATGAAAAACAGAAAACAGCTTTTGCGATTGTTAAAAATTATTTATCTTTAAAAAAGGAAAATACTTTTTTAGTGCATCGTTTGGATCAATATACATCAGGTGTATTGATGTTTGTCAAATCAAAAAAGCTTTATGAAATACTGACAAGTGATTGGAATCATTATGTTAAGACGCGTGGCTATATAGCTGTTGTTGAAGGAAGGATGACCAAAAAGAAGGGAACAATTGAAAATTATCTAGCTGAATCTAAAACACAGACCGTTTATATCACCAGTAAGCAAAAAGGCAAAAAGGCCATTACACATTATCAGGTCATTGCTTCTACACCACAATATAGTCTTTTAAAAATTAATTTAGATACAGGTCGTAAAAATCAGATTCGTGTTCATCTGTCTTCATTACATCATCCTATTGTGGGAGATGATAAATATCATGCCACAACAAATCCTTTAAAACGACTAGGGTTACATGCCAATGAATTGATGTTTATTCATCCATTAACAAAAAGACAAATGCGTTTTGTATCACAAACGCCACAATCATTTGAAAAACTATTTAAAAATCATTGACATATGGAAAAAAATCTATTATGATATAGCAGTAAATGAAAAGTAGTGGAAAGAAGAAGTGCCTACTTCTCGCCTGAGTGTCAAGGATGCTAGGCTTATGTCACTAAGATTAATATCTTAATGTCAATTTGTGGGTGCTTTATGTACTCACTTTTTATTTAAACTACACAATTTATAGGAGGTGTCTATTATTAGCAAGTATAACAATCAATCAAATGAGGATTTAGTTAATGAAAAGATTCGTTTCAAAGAAGTTTTAGTGATTGATCAAAACGGAGACCAATTAGGTGTTATGTCACGTAATCAGGCAATTAACACAGCTTATGATCAAGATTTAGATTTGGTATGTGTTGCACCAAAGGCTAAAACACCTGTATGTCGTATTATGGATTATGGTAAGTATCGTTTTGAACAACAAAAGAAACAAAAGGAAATGAAGAAAAATTCAAAAACAGTTTCTTTGAAAGAAACGCAGTTATCACCAACAATTGATGTTCATGATAAAAATGTCAAATTAAAAAGAACATTAAAATGGTTAGAAGCTGGTGACAAAGTCAAAATTGCGGTTCGTTTTAGAGGAAGACAACTTGCTCATATTGATATTGGTCAAAAGATACTAGATGATTTCGTCGCTGAATGTGCAGATTATTGTGTGATTGAAAAACCTGCTAAATTAGAGGGACGAACATTAACTGCTATATTAGCGCCAAAGAAAAAATAAACAGGAGGATTATATTATGCCAAAAATGAATCTCACAGTGGACTTAAAAAACGTTTAAAAAGAACTGGTTCAGGAAAATATAAACGTGGACATGCGTATGTTTCACATTTGTCTCATAACAAGACTCATAAACAAAAGAAACATTTAGCAAAAGCAACTTTAGTACACCCTTCAGATATGAAACGTATTAAATCAAGATTACAAGGGTAATGAATAGGAGGATAAAAAATGGCAAGAGTTAAAGGTGGATATACAACAAGACGTAGAAGAAAGAAAGTCTTAAAATTAGCCAAAGGATATTTTGGTTCTAAACATGCATTATATAAAACTGCTCATGAACAAGTCATGAACTCTTTAGAATATGCATATAGAGATAGAAGAAATTTAAAACGTGAAATGAGAAAATTATGGATTGCACGTATTAATGCAGCTGCAAGAATGAATGATATTTCTTATTCAAAATTAATGCACGGTTTAAAATTAGCTAATGTTGATATCAACAGAAAAATGTTATCTGAAATTGCAATCGCTGATCCTCAAGGATTTACAGCTATTGTAGATACAGCTAAAAAAGCATTAGCACAGTAAAAGAGGGATAACCTCTTTTTTATTTATCATGTTTTATGGTTGTTAAAAATGGGAATAATTTTTAAAACTCCTATCATAAAACAAGGAGGAATGGAATAATGATTGATTTAGAAATGTTAGAAAAGTTAAGTCTTGCAAAAGGTGTTTCAGGTTATGAAAAACAAGTCACAAGACTGATGAAATCTTATCTTGAAGAGAGTGTTGATGAATTTTCATATGATGGATTAGGAAGTTTAATTGCCATGAAACAGGGACAAAATCCTTTTAAGATTTTGTTGACTGCTCATGTTGATGAAATTGGCTTTTTGGTCAAAGATATTGATGAAAATGGATTTATCAAAGTTCAGCCAGTGGGAGGCTGGAATGTACAGAATTTACCATCTTCACTCATGACCATAACGACAAGAGAGGGAAAAGAAGTAAAGGGTGTCTTTGCTTTACTTTCTTCTCATCATGATAAAGGTCATACTTTATCGATGCAGGATATTTATCTGGATGTGGGTGCTCTAACAAAAAATGAAGCACTTGATATGGGCATCAACAAAGGTGATCCTATCACACCATCTTCCCAGATGCATGTTTTATCTAATGGGAAATGCCTATGTTCAAAAGCATGGGATGATCGTATTGGTGTTGCTGTTATGATTGAAGTCATGAAACGCTTAAAAAATGAGACAATTTATCCTACACTTTATGTAGCTGGAACAGTGCAGGAAGAAGTTGGACTGCGTGGGGCTAAAACGGTTGCTCAGATGATTCAACCTGATTTGGCTTTGGCTATTGATGTGACTTTTTCCTATGATTTACCATCTGGTGATAAGGGAGATGTCAGATTGGGCAATGGCGTTGCCTTATGTGTGATGGATGGTAGTGTTATCGCACACACAGGTTTATTAAAACAAATGGAAAGTATTTGTCAAAAGCATCAGATTCCTTATCAGTTAGATATGGATTTGGCAGGAGGCACAGATTCAGGTGAACTCAGCAAAGCTGGGGCTGGTATTATGAATTTAACAATTTCTATTCCGACACGATATATGCATTCCCATTACACAATGGTTCACATGGATGATTTTGAAGCAACTGTTGAGATGCTTGTTTCTTTTTTAAGGGAATTTAATGAGGATATGTATATAGCTATGCTGGAGGAGAAAAGATAATGGGTGCACTGATTTTAGAAGGTGGAACTTTTCGTCCGATTTTTTCTAGTGGTGTGATGGATGCTTTGAATGATTATGGTGTTGAATTCCCGTATGTCATTGGGGTATCAGCAGGCATTACTGATGGATTTTCTTATGTTTCTAAACAACCTCAACGTAATTATGATATTTTGATGAATCATCGCCATGATAAAAGATATGTTGGTATTCGAAATTATCTTCATGATCGTAGTCTGTTTGGATTAAAATTTGCATATGAAACAATTCCTCAAGAACTTTATCCCTTTGATTGGAAAACTTTTCTTGAAAGTCCTACAGATATTCGTGTTGGTGTAACGAATGCAGAAACGGGACAATGTGAATATTTAGACGGAAAGAAATTAGATCAGCAATGTACAATGTTGAAGGCAACATGTGCGATTCCGTTTGTTTTTCCTGTTATTTCTTTGGATGGAAAGAAATATTATGATGGTGGTATCTGTGATCCCATACCTGTTAGAAAAGCTCAACAGGATGGTCATGACAAAATGTTAATTGTTTTAACAAGACCAAAAGGATATCGCAAGACGTTATCGAGGGCTAATGTTATCGCAAGTCGTCTATTAAAAAAGAAATATCCACATTTGGTTGAACCACTGCTGACAAGACATCTTTTATATAATGAAACTTTGGATTACTGTGAAGAATTAGAAAAAAGTGGAAAAGCTATTATTTTAAGACCAAGTGAAGATATTCAAATTGAATCACTGGAAAAAGATTTACAAAAAATTGATCGTATTTATCATTATGGCTATCAATTAGCATTAGAGCATATGGATGATATCAAAGCGTTACTGAAATAGACATTTTTTTGATATTTTCACATATTTTTAAAATAATGTTTTGGTATTTATATACTATTATGAAAATATAAAAAGAAATCATCATCTGATGATGGAAAGGAAAGATAAATATGAAACATATAAACAAAAATAAATTGTTTAAAATTGTTGTTGTACTTTTATTGATTGTCTCACTAGGGTGTAATGGATTTTTGTTATATACAATTTTTGGTAATCAGCAAAGTTCAACATCATCTTCATCTCATACAACAGTTCAGACTGTCAACTATGATGTCCAATCAAATTTAACAGATGTTATTGAAAGTGCCAAAAAATCTACAGTAGGGGTTGCAGTATATCAAAACAATCAGCTTGCTGGTAGTGGAAGTGGTGTTATCTATAAAGTAGATGGAAAAACTGTTTATGTGATTACGAATCATCACGTTATTGAAAATGCGCAATCTATTGAAGTCATCTATTCTAATGGTGAATCTGTTCGTGCTGAATGTTTAGGTAGTGATGAATATGGAGATATCGCAGTTTTGAAAATGACAGTTGATTTTGAAGTTTCTGCTTTTAAAGTAGGGGATTCTGATTTATTGGAAGCTGGGGAACCTGTATTAGCAGTGGGAAGTCCTTTAGGTATTGAATATGCTGGAACAGTCACACAAGGTATTGTATCTGCTCCATCTCGTACAGTTTCTGTTGATTTAAATGATGATGGAACTGAAGATTGGGATATGAATGTTATTCAGACAGATGCAGCTATCAATCCTGGTAATAGTGGTGGTGCTCTTGTTAATGCGGCAGGAGAACTGGTTGGTATTACATCTATGAAGCTTGCTTCAGAAGAAGTTGAAGGTATGGGATTTGCAATTCCAATTAATGATGCAGTAGATTTAGTTGAAGAAATTATTGAAACTGGAAAAGTCAGTCGACCTACCATTGGTATTTCAGCTGTTTCATTAGATAGTTATTCATCATATGAACTTTATATGTATCGTATTCAGACAAATTTAAATAAAGGAATCTATGTTGCAGATGTTCAAAGTAATTCACCAGCAAGTCAGGCGGGTATTAGAGCAGGAGATGTCATTACACAGGTTGAAGGAGAGGACATTGAATCTTATAAAGATTTCTTAACTCAGCTTTATTCTAAAAATCCTGGAGATACGATCAAATTAACGATTAATCGTAATGGTTCGACATCTACAGTCAATGTGACATTAGGTTCTTCATAAGGAAAGACAAAAGCTCTTTCCTTTTTTTTCTAAAAAATATATAATGGTTGATGGTGATGATATGAATAAAGAAGTCAAAAAACAGTTAATCTTATCATTCGTTTTGCTGGCTTTATTGATGACGACACTTTTTTTCTGGTATCCTAATTTTGTATTTCATACATATGTGGAAACATTGGATTATCAATATTGTTTAAGTGGTACGAATGATGAACTGGCTATTGATGGCTATGAAATTTATCAAGATGGAAAAACACAGGGATATGGACATGCTCGTATGATATCTTTGAAACCAGATTTTTTTCAAAAGGGTGATGATATTACATTGACTCTTGTTTTATCTGATGATGTTCAGTTGGCACAATCAATGACTGTTGAAAATGATCATGATGTAATCATAATGCAAGAACAAAAAACAGATCAAATCTTACAGGAAGATGATATTCAAAAGGCACAGTTACAGGTTGAAATTGTTCGAGATCAAAAAGAGATATACTCACAATCTATAACGATGAAAAATCAGGATATGTTAACTTATACAGGTGCGAATAAAGATTATTCACTGACAAATGTCTATGTGACTTCTTCATGGTTAAAGACAGGGATTTTTTCAAGTAAGAATGAAGATATTGCAAAAGAATATCCTTATATGATTGTGGATTATCTTTATTTGAAAGATCAAGATGGAAGTGAAGATATTAATGATTATGAACGTTTTGTTTATATGAATGGGAAAACTGAGGATTTTTTAACAAACCAGATGAAAAATATCGGATATTATGATGGAGAAGAATCATTATTAGATATGAATTTATGTTGTGTCATTACATTAATGAAAGAAGAAAATGATACAAATCCTTATACATTTATCTTACCTTTAAATCCTGTTCAAAAAGGAGAATAACATGCAAACAAAAAGAAAAGATTTAATGACTATATATATGCTAAGAAATGCTTTTTCTACATTATTCATTGCTTTGATTTCCTTTATTATTTCTTTGATTGCTTATTATCATTGTACATGGATTGAAGCTTTACAACGTTTATTTTTAGTGAATATTTACACCACATTGTATTTTTTATTGATTTGGCTTTTGAATTATATGATTTTTGAAATCTCAAAAATCATATATGATACTTATGAAAAATTATTAAGTTATAAATTATGTATTGTTTTATTATTGATGGCTATTATTGTCTTTTGGATTCCAATGCGTGATCTTTTTCAATGGAATTTCTCACTCCTTTTTGTTTTGATTGCATTAAGACAAGTTAAACAATTATGGATTCATAAAAAAAGACCATAGAATGGTCTATAAAAGAGAGCTCAGTTTTTCGAGAAATTGTTGTTTTGTAGAGGAATCTAGAGAATTATAATATTCTTCAAACAGAACACCTAATCCTACAAGGATTGTTTCTTCTTGAGATGCAATGCCTTCATCAATTGTCTGCTGTAGCTGTAAAGGAGAAAAACCTTTGAGATTTGTTAGTAGTGCTTCACGCATTTTATCAGTCCTTTCTTATATAATATGGGATAAATAATTATTTTTATACAAGGAGTTTTATGAAAGAATTACAAATTCAATTAGATCAGGAAATTGTGACTTATCAGTTGACGTATAAACATATGCAAAATATAAGGATGCGTGTGAAAGATGGTGTTTTACATGTGAGTGCACCTTATGGAACTTCACAGGTATTGATAGAGACAGTTATACAGAATTATCAGCAACGTTTATTGAAACAAATCAAAGCTTATCAACCCTATGTTCAATACAGTGACGGAGGATTTATCCTGATTTTCAATCAACGTTATGATATTGTTTTAAGAGATATTGGGATTAAAAAATGTCAATTTCATGGACAATGCATTTATGTGTATCATCAAAACATCAAAGAGTGTCTGGAAAAATTGTGTCAAAAGATTTTATTAGATTATATTGAAGAAAAGGTCATTGGATATTTGGCGCATGATTTTGATTTAGAAATGCCACGCATTGAAATCAAAAAATATAAAAGTCGATGGGGAAGCTGTTATTATAAAGAACATCTTATCACTTTTCATTTGGGGCTTGTTCATCTAGAAAAAGAACTGATTGATTATGTGATTATTCATGAATTAACACACTTTTTACATCCTGATCATTCTCGATTATTTTATGCAGAAATTCAAAAGAGAATGCCTCATTATAAAGAATTACAAAAACGTTTAAAGGAGAAGCATACATGATTACATCAGTACAAAATGAAACAATTAAAAAGATAATGAAATTGAAACAAAAAAAATATCGTGATGAAGAAAACCTTTTTTTAGTTGAAGGATTTCATTTAGTTGAAGAAGCAAAGAAGGCTGGTTGTATACAAAGAGTCATCGCAACATCTGAAAATCTTTTAGATCAGGATGGTCTTTTGGTATCACAAAAAGTGATGGAAAAACTAGCTTTTACAAAAACTCCCCAGCCCATTATGGCCATTTGTCGTAAACCATCACATACATCTTTTCAACCTTCTTTAGAACGTTATCTATTGTTAGATGGAATTCAGGATCCTGGGAATCTAGGAACAATCATTCGAACAGCATTAGCTTTTGGATATGATCAAATGATTCTTTCTCCAGAATGTGTAGATTTATATAATGATAAAGTAATACGTGCAACACAGGGAGCATTATTTCAAATGAAAATTTGTCAGATGGATTTGTTAGAAGCGATTTCTCTTTTACAGGAAAATCATGTTCCAATCTATGCAACTTCATTGCATCATGCTTTATCTATTGAACAATATCCAATCCAAAAACAGATGGCTTTTGTTTTAGGAAATGAAGGGCAAGGTGTTTCAAATGAAGTCTTAAAGCAATGTGATCATGCCTTATATATTCCTATTCAATCTATTGATTCATTAAATGTTGCGATAGCTGGGGCTATTGTGATGTATCATTTTCCTAAAGTTTAAGAAAAGATTTGCAAAATAATAAAGATATGATATAATATCTTGTGTTTAGAATCGATGAAAAGGAGTAGTAGTTGTTGATACTTTTTAGAGAGTCTATGGGTGGTGAAAATAGACAGGTTAGGCAATGAACTCGCCTTGGAGATACAAAGATGAAAAGAGTAGTTTTTGTCGTTAACTGCGTTAAAGTTTTGAGAGCATATATGGATGTCATATATGAACTAAGGTGGTATCGCGATCAAGTCGTCCTTAGAGGGGCGACTTTTTATATTATAAGGAGGGATAAATGATGCCATTTGATCATCAAGCCATTGAAAAGAAGTGGCAAAAATATTGGGATGAACATCAGACTTTTTATACAGATGTTTGGGATTTTTCAAAACCAAAATACTATGCGTTAGATATGTTTCCATATCCATCAGGACAAGGTTTACATGTCGGGCATCCTGAAGGATATACAGCAACAGATATTATGTCACGTATGAAAAGAATGCAGGGATATAATGTTTTACATCCAATGGGATTTGATGCTTTTGGATTGCCAGCAGAACAATATGCGATTAAAACAGGAAATCATCCTGAAGGATTTACACGCCATAATATTGAAACTTTTACACATCAATTAAAAATGTTAGGTTTTTCATTTGATTGGGATAAATGTATTTCAACATGTGATCCTGATTATTATCATTGGACACAATGGATTTTTAAACAGCTTTATGAAGATGGCTTGGCTAAAAATGTAGATATTCCAGTGAACTGGTGTGAAGAATTGGGAACAGTTTTAGCAAATGATGAAATCATTGATGGAAAAAGTGAACGTGGAGGATATCCAGTTATTAGAAAAAATATGAAACAGTGGGTTATTGATATTCCAGCTTATGCTGAAAAATTATTGGCTGGATTAGAGGATATTGACTGGCCTGAATCTACAAAAGAAATTCAAAGAAACTGGATTGGAAAATCAATTGGTGCTCATGTCCATTTTAAAGTTGATGGACACGATGAACAGTTTACTGTTTTTACAACACGCTGTGATACATTGTTTGGTGCCACTTACTGTGTTTTGGCTCCTGAACATGAACTGGTAGCTCAAATTACAACACCAGAACAAAAAGAGGCTGTGGAAGCCTATGTGAAAGTCTGTGCAACAAAATCAGAATTAGAACGTACAGAATTAAATAAAGAAAAAACAGGTGTCTTTACTGGTGCCTATGCAATTAATCCAGTGAACCAAAAGAAAGTGCCTATTTGGATTTCTGATTATGTTTTAGCTGGCTATGGTACAGGAGCTATCATGGCTGTACCTGCTCATGATGAACGTGACTGGGAATTTGCAACTAAATTTGGTCTTGATATTATTCCTGTTCTTGAAGGTGGAGATGTCACGAAAGAAGCATGGACACAGGATGGAACACATATCAATTCTGATTTCTTAAATGGAATGAATAAAGAAGAAGCTATTGACACAATGATTCAATGGTTAACGGATCATCATTGTGGTGAAAAGAAAGTAAACTATCGTTTAAGAGAATGGATTTTTGCGCGTCAGAGATACTGGGGAGAACCTATTCCAATTATTAATTTTGATGATGGTACTTCTGTTGCGTTATCAGATGATGAATTGCCATTACTTTTACCACCACTAGAAGATTATTCACCTTCTAAAAGTGGCGCATCACCACTAGATAAAGCCACTGACTGGGTCAATGTGACAGTCAATGGAAAAGCTGGAAAGCGTGAAACAAGTACAATGCCAGGAAGTGCGGGAAGCAGCTGGTATTATATGCGATATATTGATCCACATAATGATCATGAGATTGCCGATAGAAAGTTATTAGATCACTGGTTACCAGTTGACTTATATGTGGGCGGACCTGAACATGCTGTTGGACACTTATTATATTCTCGTATGTGGAATCGTTATTTATATGATAAAGGATATTTATCACATCCAGAACCATTCCAAAAATTATATCATCAAGGTATGATTTTAGGAACAAATGGAGAAAAGATGAGTAAGTCTAAAGGTAATGTCATTAATCCTGATGATATTGTGAAAACTTATGGAGCTGACACTTTAAGAGTTTATGAAATGTTTATGGGACCTTTAGAGGCAAGTAAACCATGGAGTGAAACTGGTGTTGATGGAGCTAGAAAATGGCTGGATCGTGTCTATCGTTTGATTGTAGAATCTGGTAAGATCAGTGATGATAATGATCATTCATTAGATTATATTTATCATTTTACTGTGAAAAAAGTGACTCATGATTATGAAACATTAGGATTCAATACAGCTATTTCACAAATGATGATTTTCGTTAATGAAGCTTATAAAACCAAAACACTTTATCGTCCATATGCTGAAAACTTAGTCAAAATGTTAAGTTGTGTTGCTCCACATGTCTGTGAAGAAATGTGGCAGTTATTAGGTCATGATGAATCTTTAGCTTATGAACCATGGCCAACATATGATGAAGCTATGCTTGAACAGGCAACAATTGAAATGGCTGTTCAGGTTAATGGAAAACTTCGTGCGAAAATCACTGTTAATAAGGATGAAGATGATGAAGTGGTTAAACAGGAAGCTTTAGCTCAAGATAATGTGAAAACACATACTGATGGAAAGAATATTGTGAAAATTATTGTTGTGAAAAATAAGATTGTCAATATTGTTGTGAAGTAATATCTATATAGAAAATAAATATTGATTTCAATCAGCTGATATTTACAAATCAATCATAAAGTGAAATTTTCAAAACGGAAATATTTCGTTTTGAAAATTTACTTTTTTTATTCGTTATTAATAGAAAAACACGTCAACTGATTTGTTAACGTATTTATAATCTTATGAATCTCTTGATTGAAAATTATCTTTATCATATCTGTTCCTGTGAAGAATCAAAATATTATTGAAGTCTTATACAAAATGATCTATCTTAAGATGATCTTTATTAGTCTTGAATGTTTTTTAAAGTATAGATGAGATAATCAAGATGATCAATCTTTTTTTGTTTTTGATGAACTTCATCTAGAATTTCAAATCTTTTCTTTTGTAGATAACGAAAGAGAAATTGAAATTGATGATTTTCAAAGTCATCAACAAGTTCCTGAATTTGTTTGGGCGAGCATCCTAAATCCTGTAAGCTTTTTTGAATATCATCCTTAGTCAGTGTTTGAATCATATGGAAACCTCCTTAATATTATTTTATAAATAAAAGGAGTCAATATCCAATACTTATAATGGATGATGAATTATGCTTTTTGGGTATTTATATAGAGATATGTTGTGTAACTATTTCTTTTTTGAGATGTTCATAAAGTTCATAAGTCGATATGCAGTCAGCCAAAGAGCGGTGTTCATTGGTTGAAAGATGAAGGAATTCTACCATATCAGATAAACGATGATGAGGTAAGGCAGGGTAGACTTTCTTGGAAAATTGCACAGTATCTATATATGCGTTTTTTAAATCTACTTGAAAATGATTGGCAATGAAATTCAAATCAAAAGCTGTATTATGTCCAATGATAATATCTTGCCCTAGAAACTGTAAAACTTCATCTTGTATAGAAGATAGAATGGGCATATCTGCTATCATTTGGTTATCAATGCCTGTTAATTGTGTAATAAAAGAACTGATATGTTGCTGAGGATTGATCAGCTGGCTATAACGATCAATAATTTGTTTGTTTCTTACTTTTAATAATCCAATTTCAATAATTTTATCTTGACGCCAAGATAAACCAGTTGTTTCAATATCCAAAACACAATAGTCATCAATCAGTTTTTTAATATAGTGTCCTCTTTTGTAGTATTTTCTTTGATCATCCATGTATATCACCTCATTTATATATATATTTAAATTCATTTGAGATAAAAATGCAAATAAATTGATAAAAAGTATAATAATTGAAGATATCGTGATATAATGTTGTCCTAAATCAATAACAGGGAGGTTATTATGAAGTATATACATCAGTTTTTGATTATTATTCTGATTTCATTTTTAGGAGAATTATTAAGTTTTTTACCTTTACCTATTCCTGCAAGTGTTTATGGATTGCTCATAATGCTGATTGTACTTTATACAGGGGTTCTAAAATTATCAGACGTTGAGGATGTAGCTGACTGGTTTATTTTGATTATGCCCGTTTTATTTGTACCTTCAGCAGTAAGTTTAATGAATGTTCAAAATGAGCTGATGGAAAATCTTGTGACAATTATGATTGTATTAGTCATCAGTACAGTGATCGTAATGGTTGTAACAGGAAAAGTTGCCCAATATATGATTGAAAGGAAAGAGAATCATGAATAATTTATTAATTGAAACAACTTATTTTGGAATTGTATTAAGTTTATCTACTTATTGGCTGGCTGTTCAAATCAGAAAACGTTGGTCATATCCTATTTTTAATCCTTTATTGATGAGTGCTCTTTTTTCAATTATGATTTTGTATGTTTTGAATATTGATTTTCAAACATATAATCAGGGAGCCCAAATGATTACCTATTTATTAACTCCTGCAACTGTTTGCTTAGCTATTCCTTTATATAAACAAACACAAATCTTGATGAAGCATTTTTCAGCCATTTTGATAAGTTTGTTATGTGGTTGTTTTATGGGACTCATCAGTATTGTTATTCTTTGCTTTTTATTGAAAGCAAGTGAAACGTTATTGTGCTCTTTGATGCCTAAGTCCATTACAACAGCAATAGCAATTGGTGTATCTGAATTGATTGGTGGTCAATCAACGATTACTGTTGGTGTTGTCATCTTAACAGGAATTTTTGGGGCAATGATTGCAAAATCTATTTTTAAAATTTTTCACATTCATCATCCAGTTGCGCGTGGATTGGCGTTAGGAAACAGTGCCCATGCGATTGGAACTGCAAAAGCCATTGAGTTTGGAGAAATTGAAGCAGCAATGAGTAGTTTATCTATAGTGATTTCTGGTGTATTGACTGTCTTTTTGGTACCAATGATCATTCAATTGATTGTATAAAAATAGTTCTATGCTTTTGGCATAGAACTATTTGTCTAAAAGATTGTAAAAAGATCTTAGGCGTTGACAAGATTGATTAAACTCTTCTTGTTCCTGCTCTGTCATATGTAATTCAACAATTTCTCTGACACCACTGCGATCAATAATAGAAGGAACACTAATGAAAAGATTTTCTTGTCCATATTCACCATTTAATAAAGTTGAGACAGGGAGTATCTTATTTTCATTATGTAAAATAGTTTTGACAATACCAACAACGCTTGAAGCAATACCATAACATGTATTACCTTTGCGATTGAAAATTTCCCATCCTGCTTGAATCGTATCCATTTTCATTTGCTCGTAAGGATTTTCACCTAAACGATCTTGATTATCCTTAACAACACTATAAATGTCTTTACCACCAATGCGCACTGTTGACCATGGAATCATTTCACTATCACCATGTTCCCCAATAACCATAGCATGGACACTGCGTGGATCAACCTGAATTTTCTGTGCGATAAAATATTTCAGACGAGCAGTATCGAGGGTTGTTCCAGTACCAATAACCTGATTAGATGGTAATCCTGAAAGACGATAGGCATAATAGCTCATCAAATCCACAGGATTAGAGACAATGATAAGATGACCATCAAAATGATGTGCCATGACTTCTGTAATAATAGATTTCATAACTTTTAAGGTTGGCTCTAACATCTTTAAACGATCATTACCACTTTGTGGAGTTGGCACACTTGCAGTAACAATGACGATTTGCGCATCTTCACAATCTGCATAATGACCTAATTTCACATGGGTATTACGATTCATATATTCTATACTTTGCGATAAGTCTAAAACTTCACCAAAAGCTTTTTCTTCATTTAAATCGATCAAGGCAATTTCATCACATAATCCTTGATTAATAAGGCAAAAGGCCGTACTTACACCGACATTGCCACTACCAATAATCACAACTTTTCTTTTTTCTAGTTTCATTCATTTTTCTCCTTATTTATGATGCCTAGATTATAGCATAAATTTCTTTTTTCTTATCAGGAAATACATAAAAAGTTTTCTATTATTGAAAATGAAATGAATTTATGAAAAAAATGAGTATACTATATGGGAAAAGAGGGAAAATATGGAATTAAGTATTTTGTTGGCTCAAGAAATTTTGGGATTGTTTATCATCATTTTTATTGGATATTTATCGGTGAAATGGAGAATATTGACAGAAGCTGATAGTAAAGTTATTTCTAAAATTGTTTTGTATATTGTGTGTCCATGTACAATTTTAAATGCGTTTCAAATTGATTTTACACAAGAAAAATTCATGGGACTTGTTCTTTCATTTGTGGCAGCTATCATTGTTCATATCGTTTTTATACCACTGACAAAACTTTTGGGTTCTTTTTTTCATTTGATGCCAGTAGAAAAAGCAACTTTAATCTATTCTAATGCCGGCAATCTGATTATACCATTAGTATCTTCAGTTTTGGGAGCAGAATGGGTATTATATACAAGTGGTTATATGGTTGTTCAAACAATATTGATTTGGACACATGGTAAAAATCTGGTTTGTAATGAAAAAAGTTATGATTTGAAGAAAATTATAGGGAATATCAATGTCATAGCGATTGGGATAGGCATTATAATGTTTATTGGCAGATGGCAATTACCAGGTCTATTACAGGAAACTGTTGGCAATATTGGGAGTATGGTAGGACCGTTAAGTATGCTGGTTATTGGTATGCTTTTAGGAAATATGGATCTTCTGGCTATATTTAAAGAAAAAAGAGTTTATCTGATTTGCTTATTAAGATTGATTGTTTATCCATTATTGATAATTGTTGTTTTTCAATTGATTGGACTAGAAAATTGGCATCATGATGCTAACCAGATTCTTTTGATTAGTCTTTTGGCTGCCAGTGCACCAGCTGCAGCCACGATTACTCAGTTTGCGCAGTTATATGATAAACATCCTGGTTATACGAGTATTATGAATGTGATGTCAGTTATCTTTTGCATTGTGACAATGCCGATGATTGTTTATATTTATCAAATTCTATAAAAATTCATATACAAGACATCTTGATTTATGATAATATGTTCATGTTGGAGGAAAAGTGATATGAAGAGAATTCAAATAGGACGTAATATTGTTGATGAAACTTTGTTGAAAGAAGTTAAAAAATATATGATTGCACCATGGCAAAGAAATTTATTAATCATAGCCGGGATTATAGCATTGATTATTGGAGCTTTCAATTTGGTTAATCAACAGCTATTGCAAGGTGTCATTTTGGTGATTTTAGGTGGTGTTTGTATTGGGGAAATCTTTTTTCTCAAACATAGCCGTTATAAAGAAATGCTAAAATTAATGGATGAGGAAATTGATGCACGCCAAGTCACATATACCATGATTTTTGGAAATGATGGCGTTGTTGTCCATAATTGTCAGACAGCCATTGATAATAAAATTCCTTATTCACATCTCAAATCTTTTTATAAAACACCAAATGCATATGTGTTGCTTGCTAAGGGAAATGAACTGATTATTATTCGTAAAGAATGTTTAAAAGTGACTCTTGCAAATTTTGTTAATTTTTTAAAGACAATATATACCATAATTAAACTTTTTATTCAAGATTAGTCATTATGTTTATAATGGCTTTTTTTGTTATAATAGGTATAGGTAGGTGAGAATATGGAAATAAAGGTTTTCAAAGGTGATATTACGAAGATCAAATGCGATGCTATAGTGAATGCTGCCAATAATAGCTTGCTAGGTGGAGGAGGTGTTGATGGGGCTATTCATCGCGCAGCAGGACCTGAATTATTACAGGAATGTCGTTTATTACATGGTTGTGCAACAGGTGAGGCCAAAGTGACGAAGGCATATCATTTGCCTGCACAGTTTGTTATTCATACTGTTGGACCAGTTTATCGTGATGGTCAACATCATGAGGCAGAGTTGTTGGCATCATGCTATCAAAAATGTCTGGAAAAGGCTGATGAGTATCATTGTCATCACATTGCTTTTCCATCAATCAGCACGGGAGCCTATCACTATCCTGTGTCACAAGCAGCTCAAATTGCTTTACAAACAATACAACAATATCAAAGTGATATGATTCAACAGGTGGATATCATCTGTTTTGATGATTATACATATCAGGTTTATATTGATTTATTAAAAAAATAATAATAGTGCATATGATTGGCTATAATAAATAAGACGTGGTAGAATAAACTTGTAAATGAAAGGAGTTAAGATTATGAAATTATATGTATGTCCAGTATGTGGAAATGTTGTAGAAAAGATTGTCGATAAAGGAGTACCAGTTGTTTGCTGTGGAAAACCAATGGTAGAGTTAACAGCCAATACAACTGATGGAGCTTTAGAAAAACATGTTCCTGTTTTATCTGTTGAAGGAGATAAACTTCATGTCAAAGTTGGAGAAGTGGCTCATCCTATGACTGAAGAACATTTGATTACAACAATTATTGCAGTGGCAGGAAATCAGGTTTTATGTGCTGATTTAACTGCTGAAGATGCACCTGAAGCAACTTTTGCTTTAGGAGAATATAAAGGAACTGTGGAAGTTTATGAATACTGTAACTTACATGGTTTATGGAAAGCAACAATTGAAGCATAATGTATAAAAGATATTGATAGATTTCAATATCTTTTTTTATGTGATAAAAAGTGAAAAAATGGCGAAAAAGATTAGACAAAACTACAGACGTTTGTTACAATAGGCGTGGTTATCATATATGTCTGGGAATTGGCTCAGTCGTTTCTACCCCGTTACCGTAAATAATGGGACTATGATAGATGCTTTTGATGTGTCTATCGCAGGATAGACTTTTTTTATTGGAGGAGGGACTATAGTGAAGAAAAAAATGCATTATCTTCTTTTGGTACCTTGTTTGGTTTTATTGATTGTTTTTTTGGTCATGCCATTAATTCAAATCATTTTTCCAACTTTGTTTCCTGAAGGAAGTGGCTTTAGTTTTGCAAATTATCTGGCTTTTTTTCAAGATGAGTATTATATGACAATTTTTATTAGAACAGTAAGAATTGCTTTGATTTCATCTATTGTCTGTATGATTTTGGGGGTGCCAACAGCCTATTTTATTTCTCGATGTGATAAAAAATGGCGTGGTATTTTAATGGCTGTTTCTATTTTCCCCATGTTAACAAATTCAGTAGTTAGAAGTTTTGCATGGATTAATATTTTAGGAAAAAATGGTGTCATTAATAATATCTTGATGTCTATTGGGATTATTAAGGAACCTATTACAATGTTATATACAGAGTTTTCAGTTTTGATTGGTACCATTTATTTGTTTTTACCATTAATGATTATTACTTTGGTTGGTGTTATGGAAAACATTGATAATGATATGATGGAAGCAGCTGAAAGTTTAGGAGCTAGTCGTGTCAAAGCATTTTTAAAAGTGGTATTACCATTGAGTATACCAGGAATTATTGTCGGATGCGTTTTGGTTTTCACAGGTTCACTCAGTGCCTATACGACACCTCAATTATTAGGAGGACCAAAAAATTTAGTTTTAGCAACATTTATTTCTCAGCAGGCTTTGAGTTTAAATAACTGGACAGCAGCGAGCGTATTTGCAGTCATTATGATTATTACAACATTAATTGTTATGAAACTTTTAAATGCTATTGCTGCAAAATTAGATAAGCGAGGTGAAGTCTAATGCGTAAACATAAAGGATTAATGATAATTTCTATTTTGGTATTTGCATTTTTGTTTATACCTTTAATTATTATTGCAGTTACAGCTTTTGGATCAGAAGCGACAATTACTTTCCCTATCCATGGTTTTTCATTGCAGTGGTTTGTGAATGTTTTTGAATCAGAAAGCTTTATGAGTTCTTTATTGTTGAGTGGTGAAATTGCCTTATTAGCAACTTTATTGGCATTGCTGGTTGGTGTTCCGGCAGCTTATGCATTAGCAAGATATAGTGTAGTGGGGAAAAAACTTTTGAAAAGTTTCTTCTTATCACCAACGATTATTCCTGGAATTGTTGTCGGGTATGCACTCTATCAATATTTAGTCCTCTCACTGGGATTCCCGGTTTTTGAAAGTTTACTGTTAGGACATTTCTTAGTTGTTTTACCTTATGTCATTCGTATTGTTGGTTCTTCATTGGATCAGTTTGATTTTGCCATTGAAGAAGCTGCATTGAGTTTAGGGTGTCAAAAAGGACAAGCTTTCTTTAAAGTGGTTTTACCAAATATTACATCTGGTATCAGTGCTGCTTTTATGTTGTCATTTATTAATTCATTTAATAATATTCCTGTATCTATGTTCTTAACAGGACCTGGTGTCACAACTTTACCAACAACACTGATGAATTATATTGAATATAATTATGATCCAACGGTTTCAGCCGTTTCTGTATTATTAATGTTAGCAACAATTGTTATTATGTTTATTGTTGAAAAAACATTAGGTATATCAGCACTTGCTAAATAGGAGGAACAATCATGGCATTTTTAAGCTTGAAAGATATAGCAGTCGCATATCATCAAAAAAATTATATTTTACAGGGATTGAATCTTGATATTGAAAAAGGAGAACTGGTTTCTCTTTTAGGACCATCTGGTTGTGGAAAAACAACAACTTTACGTGTTGTTGCAGGATTTATTGATCCTCAGGAAGGAAACTTCATTTTAGATGGTGAAGATATGACAAAAGTTCCTGTTCACAAAAGAAATTTTGGATTGGTTTTCCAAAGTTATGCTTTATTTCCACATTTAACAGTTAAAGAAAATATTGCATTTGGTTTGAAAATGAGAAAAATGGATAAAGCACAGATGGAAGAAAAAATCAATGAAGTTGTTGAAGTTTGTGATTTAAAAGGATTGACAGATCGCTTGCCTAAACAATTATCTGGTGGACAACGTCAACGTGTTGCTTTAGCAAGAGCTCTTGTTATTGAACCAAAATTGTTGTTATTAGATGAACCATTAAGTAATCTAGACGCAAAATTACGTATTCAGATGCGAGTAGAAATCAAAAGATTACAGAAGAAGTTAGGAATCACAACGATTTTTGTAACTCATGATCAGGAAGAATGTTTTTCAATTTCTGATAAAGTTGCAGTTATGAATAATGGTGTTATTGAACAATATGATACACCTGAAAATATTTACTCAAGACCAAAAACTGAATTTGTTGCCAGATTTATTGGATTTGAGAACTTCTTTGATTTAACAAAAGTTGAAGAACATCAATACAAAAATCAAAATGGTGATATAGTAAAGGTAGACAATGATGACGATTTACAAACATGTAAGGGAACAATTCGTCCTGATGATATTGAAATCGTGACATCTGCTGATAAATATGAAAATCTGATTAGTGGAGAGGTGACTGTGAGAACTTTTCTTGGAAAGAGTTATCAATATGAAGTAGATACTTCTATTGGTAAACTTGTAGTAAGCAGTAGTAGTGAGGAAGTTTATAAGCAGGGAGATAGCATTCAGATGTATTTACCAGCAAATAAAATTGTCTTAGTTTAGGAAAGGAAGGTAGAGAAAGTGAAGAAATTGTTAGTTGGTTTAATGGCGGGAGCCATGGTATTAGTTGGTTGTTCTAGTAACAGCGGTAGTGACACAAAAAAATTAGTTGTTTCTACATGGGGATTAAATGCTGATATTGTAAAAAAAGATGTTTATGAACCGTTTGAAGAGGCTAATGATTGTGAAATTGTTGTTGAAGAAGGAGGAACTTCTGATCGTTATACGAAGTTTGCAAATAATCCTAATTCAGATGTAGATATTATTGAATTATCTCAGGCAGAAGCACAAAAAGGATATGCAGCTGACTTGTTTGAAAAATTAGATTATTCTAAAATTGGTAATGCAAAAGATTTGATTGATGCTGCTGCTCAATTAAAAGATGAAAATGGTTATGGTGTACCTTATACATTAAACAGTATTGGTATTATCTATGATAAAGAAGCTGTAGGATTTGAAATTAAAGAATGGAATGATTTATGGGATACACGTTTAAAAGGACAAATCTCTATTCCAGAAATCACAACAACTTTTGGTCCTGCTATGGTACATATTGCAAGTGATTATAAAGGCGTAGATATTACGACAGATGACGGAAAAGCAGCTTTTGAAGCATTAGAAGAATTAAAGCCAAATATTGTCAAAACATATACAAAATCTTCAGATTTAACAAATATGTTTAGTGCTGGCGAGATATCAGTAGCGGTTGTTGCAGATTTTGGTGTTAGCTTAATTCAAAGTAATAATAAAAACTGTGAATATGTTGTACCTGCTTCTGGAACATATGCTAATTTTAATACAATTGAAGTCAATAAAAATTCTGATAATAAAGATTTGGCTTACAAATATATTGATTGGCGATTAAGTAAAGATTTACAATATAAAGATGCTGTATCTGATTTAAATGAAGCTCCTACAAACAAAACTGTAGAATTAAATGAAGAGGAAGCTTTAAATAAAACTTATGGTGATGTAGCAGCACGTGCAAAAGTTATTGATTTTAAATTTGTAAACCCATTGTTAGAAGACTGGGTTGATCAATGGACACGTATTTTAAATAGTTAGGAGATATCATAATGGATCAGCTCATAAAAAATGTGCATGTCTATAATACTTTTACACAGAGTTTTGAAAAGAAGAATGTTTATATCAAAGAAGATAAGTTTTATTACATTTGTGATGATGAATCTCTCTCTGTTCATAAAGTGATTGATGGCGAAGGAAAGTACATGATTCCTGGGTTGATTGACATCCATATGCATATTGAAAGTTCTATGACAATTCCAAGCGAATTTTCACAAGCGGTTTTACCTCATGGGGTCACAACAGTTGTTGCTGACCCACATGAGATAGCAAATGTTTTTGGAATTCGTGGCATTGAAACAATGATATCCAATGAAACAACATTGGATATTTTTTATGGAATTCCTTCTTCAGTTCCTTCAACAAATACATGTTTGGAAACAACTGGAGGAAAAATTGATGTAGAGGATGTTAAACAACTCTTGAAAAATCCACGTATCATGTGTTTAGGTGAAGTTATGAATTTTAAAGATTTGATTGGTGGTGAAGAGACTCTCATTAATCAGATTATTCGTACATGTCATCAGGAAAGATGGCAGTTGCCTATAGAGGGGCATTGTCCTAAAATATCTGGTTTAGATTTGGCACAATATATTTATCAAGGGGTTGATGCGGATCATACGCAACAAACTCCAGAATCTATTGTTGAAAAAATTAAAAATGGAATGTTTTTAGAAATTCAAAGAAAATCAATGTCTCAAGAGACCATTCAAACATTAGTCAATCATCAGTTCTATGAATATTTTGCATTTGTGACAGATGATGTGATGGCGGATCAGTTACAGCAGGGTCATCTTAATTTGTTGGTTAAATTAGCATATGATTTAGGTATGCCAATAGAAAAAGCTATTTATTGTGCAACATATACCCCAGCAAGACGTATGCATATGATTGATCGTGGATGTATCGCACCAGGCAAACTGGCAGATTTTATCTTATTAGATGATTTGTATGATTTTCAAATTCATAGTGTTTATAAAAAAGGAAAATGTGTCTATCATTGTCATCAAGATATTGTTATTGACGATCAAAAACCTGTTTTTCCACCGGATTTTTATCACTCACTTTATGCAAAAGAAGCGTCTTTTGAAGATTTTCAGATTGCAGCGTCACAAAAAGAAGTTTTATGCAATGTCATGGAAGTCCAGCCACATTCTACTTTCACAAAACATATTCAGATGAAATTACCTGTTAAAGACGGCTATGTTGATTATCAAAGTGCTGGATTATGTTTGCTGACAGTTTTTGAGAGGTATAATAAAAATGGACATATTGCACATGCATTTGTTAAAAACACATTAAAGATGAAAGGTGCTATCGCCACAAGCTGGGCTCATGACCATCATAATATAATGGTTTTAGGAAATTGTGTAGAAGATATGATTGTTGCACAACATCAGCTGTTAAAGCAACAAGGTGGTTACCTCGTTGTGGAAAATCAACAGATTCAAGCTAATGCATTATTAAATGTAGGGGGTATTATCAGTGATCAGCCCCTAGCACAATTATCACATGATTTATGTCTTGTGAGAGACGCTATGGAAAAATTAGGCTATGAACATGATAATGGGATTATGTCATTGTCGACACTTTCTTTACCCGTTTCTCCAGAATTGAAAATGACAGATTATGGAATGATGGATACATATCATCAGAAGATGATTCCATTGATGGAGGAAAATCATGAAGACACTGATTAAAAATGTAACAATTTTAACAATGAATGAACAATTTGATGTTTTTGAAAATGGTCAAATGATTATTGAAGATGAAAATATCATAGAAATTGGACAAGTTTGTTCTGGGGACTATGATCAATGTATTGATGGGCATCAGGGTATATTATTACCGGGAATGATTAATACACATACACATTTAGGAATGGTACCATTTCGTGGCCTAGGAGATGATTGTCCGGATCGTTTGCGTCGTTTCTTATTTCCACTAGAATCAAAATATATGAGCGCCGATCTTGTTTATCATAGTTCATTATATGCTATGGCAGAGATGTTATTGTCAGGTATCACAACTTTTATGGATATGTATTATTTCGAAGATGAAGTTGCTAAAGCTGCAGATGAAATGAAAATGCGTGCTTTTGTCGGTGAGACAATTGTTGATTTTGCCAGCTGTGACAGTGAGAAACCCTATGGCGGTCTAGACTATTGTGAATGGTTTATTCCTAAATGGAAAAATCATCCATTGATTGTTCCTTTTGTAGCGCCTCATGCGACGAATACAAATGATTTGAAACATTTACAGAAGGCTCATCAATTGGCTGAAAAATTTGATGTTCCCCTTTCATTTCATGTCAGTGAACTCGATTATGAAATGGATTATTTTCAAAAGACATACCAAATGACACCGATTGAATTTTTAAATCATTACGGTCTTTTGGATCATCGTCTGGTGGCAGCTCATTGTATTCATATCAATGAACATGATATACAGTTACTTAAAGAAAAGCAAAGCGCAGTAGCACATTGCTTGGTTTCTAATTTAAAGGCGGGAAAAGGGGTAATGCCGTTACAAGCATTATTAAATCATCATGTACTGGTTGGTCTTGGTACAGATGGACCTTCCAGTGGTAATACATTAGAATTGTTTTCTATGTTAAAAATGATTGCCTGTGTTCATAAGACTGTTAATCATGATCGTAGTGCTTTTCCAGCAAGAGATATTCTTGCTTTAGCAACGATTCAAGGCGCAAAAGCTTTACATATTGATCATATGGTGGGCTCTTTGGAAGTCAATAAAAAAGCTGATTTTATCATTGTAGAAACAAATTCAGTCAATATGTACCCACTTTATGATCCTTACTCAGCTCTTGTTTATAGTGCCAATGCAAGTCAGGTTGATACAGTCTATGTCAATGGACAATGTCTGGTTCGTCATAAAAGTCTGCAAAATACATCATTAGATTTATTAAAGAATCATCTCATGACGGCTTCTTTGACTTTCTCTCAAAAAGCTTTAGAGTATGCTAAAAAAGAGAATATCTAATGATTTATTATTATCAATATTCATCACCATTAGGTGATATGATGCTTGCATCTTTAGACCAGACAATTGTCTATTGTGGGCAGCCACTTGCTAATGATGAAGGTATCAAAGAGGAAACACCTTATTTACGTCATATAGCAAGACAGCTAGATGAATACTTTCAGGGAAAAAGAACTTGTTTTGACGTCACTTTTCAATTTTTAAATGGAACTGCTTTTCAACAGAAGGTATGGCAGGCAGTTATCCAGATTCCATATGGAGAAACGCGAAGTTATCAGGAAATTGCTCAGGCGATTGGACATCCTCGTGCCTATCGAGCAGTAGGGAGTGCTTTACGTGAGTGTCCCATATCTATTTTGATTCCCTGTCATAGAGTCATCAGTGCTTCAGGGCGTTTAGGTGGATATGGAAATGAAATAGATAAAAAGCTCTTTTTACTTCGTTTAGAGCAGCACTTGTGTTGATTGCTTTGATTATGGTAGAATGAAACAAAGGTGGTGTCAGTGTGAAAAAAATCAGTATTGAACAATTTGATGAAGTTTATCATTTGTTTCAACAATCTTTCATTCCAGCAGAGTTAAGACCTTATCAACAGATGAAAGAACTTTTTGAAAAAGATATGTTCACTATTTATGCGCAATATGAAAAAGATGCCTTATTAGGAGCAATGATTGTCTGGGAATTAAAGAGTTGTATATATTTAGAAAACTTTGCTGTTGATAGTCAAATGAGAGGAAAAGGATTGGGTAGCCAGTTTCTTAAAGAATTTTGTTGTTTATACAAAGATGATTTCTTGTTTTTAGAAGTTGAAGAACCACATGATGAAATTTCTAAAAGAAGAATACAATTTTATGAAAAATGGAAGTTTGTTTTAAATCCATATCATTATCTTCAGCCAACATTTAGAGGTCAGGATCAGCCAGTCTCTTTAACAATGATGACTTATCCACATATCATGAGTGAAGAACAATATAAAAAAGTAAAGAAAGAAATATTTGAAGTTGTATATCAAAAGGGAGAATTATGAAAGCATTAGAAGAAAAAATAATTAGAGAAGGTATTGTTAAAAAAGGTAATATTTTAAAAGTAGATAGTTTTTTAAATCATCAGATTGATGTGGCGTTTTTAGATGAGATGGGGAAAGAATTTCAAATGCTTTTTGCTAAGCATCCTATCAATAAAATTTTAACGATAGAAGCAAGTGGTATTGGAGTGGCTGTTATGACCGCAAGACATTTTCAAAATGTACCAGTAGTCTTTGCAAAAAAATCAAAATCATCTAATATTTCTGATGATTTATATCATACAAAAGTTGATTCATTTACACATCAGAAAACAAATGATGTTGTGATTTCTAAACAATATTTAAATCAGGATGATCATGTTTTAATTGTTGATGATTTCTTAGCTAATGGATGTGCTGTTTTAGGCTTGATTGATTTGATTCATCAAGCAGGTGCGACTGTTGAAGGAATTGGTATTGTGATTGAAAAAGGATATCAAAGTGGTGGAAAGAAAATTAGAGAATTAGGTTATCATCTTGAGTCTTTAGCCATTATTGAACACATGGATGATGTCAAAGGCGAAATTGTGTTTAGAAAACAATAGAAATATCTCGGTGAATCCGAGATATTTTGTTTTTTCATATTGAATAAATAGGCAGAATCATGTATTCTATTTATATTAATGGAGGAGAGAACCATGAGTAAAGTAGTTAAGTTTGGAGGAACATCATTAGCTGATGCGACTCAATTTCAAAAAGTCTATGATATTATAAAAAGTGATCCTGAAAGACATTTTGTCGTGCCTAGTGCACCAGGAAAAAGATTTAAAGACGATACCAAAGTGACAGACCTTTTATATAAGGTTTTTTATGCACCAACAAAGAATGAATTTCATTTGATTTTTGATCAGATCAAAGAACGTTTTCAGGAGATTATTGATAGTCTGCATATTGATATATCATTGGATGATGATTTTGAATTGATTCAAAGAGCATTAGAAGAAGGAGCAAGTGAAGATTTTATAGTGAGTCGTGGAGAATATTTAAATGGAAAGATTTTAGCGGCTTATCTCGGTTTTGAATTTATTGATGCGAAAGATGTCATATTTATTGATGAATATGGAAATTATGATGCTAAAAAAACTGATCCTGTTTTATCACAAAAATTGGAACAGACACCTTATGCTGTTATTCCAGGGTTTTATGGATCATTAAATGATGATAGTGGAAAAATCAAAGCCTTTTCTAGAGGTGGTTCAGATGTGACTGGTTCTATAGTTGCAAAAAATGGAAAAGTGGATCTTTATGAAAACTGGACTGATGTATCAGGATTTTTGATTGCAGATCCACGTATTGTGAAAAATCCAGATGTTATTGAAACGATTACATATAAGGAATTACGAGAATTATCTTATATGGGAGCGTCTGTTTTACATGAAAATTCAGTGTTCCCTGTTCGTAAAGAGGGAATACCAATCAATATCAAAAATACAAATCGTCCTGAAGATCCAGGAACTTTGATTGTTGAAAGTACTTGTCATAAACCAGCTCACGTGATTACAGGTATTGCTGGGACTCAGGGCTTTGCGACAGTTATGATAGAAAAAGATATGATGAATTCAGAAATTGGATTTGGACGTAAGGTTTTGCAGGTTTTTGAAGATTATCATCTCTCTTTTGAACATATGCCTTCTGGTATTGATACAATGACTGTAATTGTAAATACTGAAGAGTTTATTGACAAGGAACAAGATATTTTAGCAGGTCTTCATCGTAGTGTTCATCCTGATTCTATTGTTTTAGAATCAGATTTGGCATTGATTGCAGTTGTTGGTAGAGGTATGAAGGCGAGTCGTGGAACAGCTGCACGTGTCTTTAAAGCACTTGCGAAAGAAAATATCAATATTAAAATGATTGATCAGGGATCAAGTGAATTAAATATTATTATTGGAGTTCGTAACTGTTATTTTAAACCAGCCATTAAAGCTATTTATAAAGAATTCATTGAAAACGATCAACAGGTGAATTCATGAATATTTTAATGTTGGCACCTTTACAAAAAGAACAGTTTCAAATGATTGAAGAAACATTTTTGGAAGATCATTTTATCTATTCAACAACAAAAGATGTGACTCAGGATATGATTGATAACTGCGATGTTATTATAGGAAATCCACCACTTTCCTTGCATTTGAATCAGAGTCATATTCAAGCAATCTTGTTAAATAGTGCAGGAAGTGATGAATATGTTCAAGAGGGTGTTTTATCTTCAGAAACATTATTAGCGAATGCTTCGGGAACATATGGCTGTGCTATTGCAGAACATGCTTTAGGGATGATTTTAACGATAAATAAGAATTTCAAAACATATATTTTGAATATGAAAGAGGGTTTGTGGAAACCTGAACAAACAGGTTTGGAACTTTATCGCAAGACAGTTGTGATTGTTGGATTAGGTGACTTGGGATATACGATTGCCAAAAGATTAAAAGCTTTTGAATGCTATAACATTGGTGTAAAACGTCGAGTTTCTGCTTGCCCACCATGTATTGATGAATTATATGTAACAGAAGATTTGGATAAAGTCTTACCTCGCGCTGATTTTGTAGTTTTGGCATTACCACAATCGCCACAGACTTACCATTTATTTGATGAACGTAAATTACAACTGATGAAAAAAGATGCGGTTTTGATTAATGTGGGAAGAGGCAGTGCGATTGATACGGAGGCACTTGTCAAAGTTTTAAAAAGTGGTCATCTTTATGGAGTAGGATTAGATGTTTTAGAAGAAGAACCATTACCATCACATCATATTCTCTGGCAAATGGGTAATGTTTTGATTACACCTCATGCTTCAGGAGGATATGTATGGGAAAGCGCAAGAACTGCTTTTGCTAATCTTGTTATCCGCAATCTTCATCATTTAAAAGCTCATGAAGAATTAGAAAATCTTGTTGATTTTCAAACGGGTTATCGAAAGAAAACGATTATTTTGTAAACTATATCAGAAATGGTATAGTTTTTTTATCATTATATTTGCATTCTAGAAAAGGATGAGTATAATAATAGTATACCCCACAGGGGTGTAGGAGGTGTATTATGAAACAAAAATATGATGTTATGGGTATGACATGTAGTGCATGCAGTGCCCATGTAGATAAAGCAGTCAGGCATCTTGATGGTGTCAAAGATGTTAACGTCAATTTACTAAGTAATAGTATGGTTGTTGATTATGATGAAAAAATGGTTGGGCCTGAAGCCATAGAAAAGGCTGTTGAAGATGCTGGATATAAAGCATCTTTAGAACAAGAAACCATTCAGGCAAAAAAACAGGAAGAAACTGTTGATCATCAAAAACGATCATTGATTTTATCATTTGTCTTTTTGATTCCATTATTTTATATTTCAATGGGACATATGATGGGTGCGCCATTACCTGCCTTTTTAACGGGTGAAGAGAATATGATGGTCTTTGCTTTAACCCAGCTCTTTTTAACTTTACCTGTCATGTATATAAATCGTGGATATTTTCAAAGAGGCTTTAAATCTTTGTGGCATCGCAGTCCCAATATGGATACGTTAATCGCCATGGGGTCAACAGCAGCTGCAGTTTATAGTATCTATGCTATTTTTATGATGGGATATTGTCTTGGCCATGGACAAATGCAAGAAGCCCATCGATATATGATGCAATTGTATTTTGAGTCAGCTGCTATGATTTTAACTTTAATATCTTTAGGAAAATATTTAGAATCACGTTCTAAAAAGAAAACGACGGAAGCTATTGAAAAACTGATTGGTCTGATGCCTTCATCAGCGACAGTCTTAAAAGATGGGCAGGAAGTGAGTATGCCTATTGAAAAAGTCCAGGTAGGAGATATTGTCATTGTCAAATCAGGACAAAGTATTCCTCTTGATGGAACGATTGTTAAGGGGCAGACTTCTATTGATGAATCTATGATTACTGGAGAGAGTTTACCAGTGGATAAAACTGTCAATGATCAGGTTATTGGAGCGACGATGAATATTGAAGGTTATATTCAAGTTCAAGTGACACGTATGAGCCAGGAAGCCACATTATCACAGATTATTGAACTGGTAGAGGAAGCAAGTTCATCAAAGGCACCTATCGCCAAACTGGCTGATCAGATTAGTGGTGTTTTTGTTCCTATTGTGATGACAATTTCTTTAGTGACCTTTATTTTGTGGTTAACTTTAGGACAACAGACATTCCATTTTGCCTTAACATGCGCCATAGCAGTTTTGGTTATTTCATGTCCATGTGCTTTGGGATTAGCCACACCTACTGCTATTATGGTAGGAACAGGAAAAGGAGCTCAATTGGGTATTCTGATTAAATCAGCTGAAAATCTAGAATTGTTATCCAAAGCAAAAAGTATTGTTTTGGATAAGACAGGGACTATCACAATAGGAAAACCACAGGTCACAGAAGTTTATCCGGTTGATATGAGTGAAGATGAATTATTAAGCTTAGCTGCGACAATCGAAAACTCATCGCAACATCCTTTGGCGAAAGCTGTTGTGGATTATGCGCAATCAAAAAATATGGAAATGAAGGATTTAGAGTCTTTTGAGATGTTATCTGGAAAAGGTCTTGTTGGTTTCATTGATGGAAATCAGATTCTTTCAGGAAATCAGCGTTTAATGGCAGAATATGATATCGATTTATCACCAGTGCAACAAAAAGCACAGGCATTAGCGGCACAAGGAAAAACACCTTTATATTATGCATATGCAAAGCGTGTTATTGGTCTGATTGTTGTGAGTGATGTTTTAAAAGAAACAAGTCAAAGCGCTATTGAACAATTGAAGAATATGGGATTATCTATCTATATGTTAACTGGTGATAATCAACTCACAGCACAGCATATTGGAGAGCAGCTAGGTATTCAGGTGATTGCGGAAGTTTTACCACAAGATAAGGAAAAACATATTCGTCAATTGCAAACGCAAGGTGAGCGTGTTATTATGGTTGGAGATGGTATTAATGATGCCCCTGCATTAATGCGAGCTGATGTGGGAATTGCGATGACATCGGGAACTGATATTGCGATGGATTCTGCAGATATTGTGTTGATGAAAAATGATCTACAGGATGTTGTCAATGCCATTGAATTAAGTCATGCTGTTTTAAAGAATATTAAAGAAAACTTATTTTGGGCTTTCTTCTATAATGTAATTGGTATTCCTATTGCTGCAGGTGTCTTCTATCCTCTTTTTGGATGGTTATTAGATCCAATGTTTGGAGCAGCAGCTATGAGCTTAAGTTCTGTCTTTGTTGTCAGCAATGCTTTAAGATTAAGATTTTTTAAACCAAAACATGCTTATCATCAAATAGAAAAGAAACAGGAGGAAAAGAAAATGGAAAAAACAATGAATATTGAAGGTATGATGTGTCAAAATTGTCAAAAACATGTGGACAAAGCTTTAAATAGTATTGATGGTGTAGAAGCAACAGTTGATTTAAAAAATAACTGTGCTTACTTGAAATTAAGTCATGATGTTGATGAAAGCATCTTAGTGAAAGCGGTCGAAGATGCTGGATATACTGTTAAAGGATTTGAATAATGCAAGCTGATCAAAAACAAGTGACACGTTTATTGAAAACAGCTCGTGGGCAGATTGATGGTATTTTAAAAATGATTGATGATGATCGTTATTGTATTGATATATCTAATCAGATTATGGCCACACAAGCTATTTTGAAGCGTGCGAACAAAGAAATTATAGCTGCACATATGGAACATTGTGTTCATGATGCGATTGGCAGTGAAGATGCAGATGTTAAAATTCAGGAAATGAAAGATATTATTAATCAATTAATGAAATAAAGCAAAGGAAAGTCAAGATTGTTATGATGTCATTGCAGTCTTTGACTTTTTTCTTTATACTCATAAGTATAGAGGTGATGAATGATGAAACAGGGTGTTATGATGCAATATTTTGAATGGTATTTACCTAATCAACCCTATCTTTTTCAAAAAATTCAAGAAGATGCCAAACATCTTTCTCAAATCGGAATAACAGCTGTCTGGCTACCACCTGCATTTAAAGGTATTGGTGGACAACAGGATGTAGGCTATGGAGTTTATGATTTGTATGATTTAGGTGAATTTGATCAAAAGGGAAGTATTCCAACCAAATATGGAACAAAAGATGATTATTTAAAGGCTATTCAATGTTTACATGAAGTCCATCTTGATGTTTATGCAGATATTGTTTTGAATCATAAAATGGGTGGTGACGAATATGAAAATGTAAAAGCATCAGAAGTGAATGTTCATAATACCAATCATATTGTCAAACAGGATGAATGGATTCGTGTTCCAACACGTTTTACTTTTCCTGGCCGTCAACACAAATACAGTTCTTTTATTTGGGATTGGACATGTTTTGATGGCATTGATTATGATGCAAACTCAAAAAGACATGCTACATTTCTGTTTCAAGATAAACAATGGGATGCTCAAGTCGATAATGAAAATGGAAATTATGATTATCTGATGGGTGCAGACTTAGATTTTTCTCAACCCAATGTTGTTAAAGAGTTAGAGCATTGGGGCAAATGGTATCTAGATTTGACACAGGTTGATGGTTTGAGATTAGATGCTGTAAAACATATCAGTGCTTCATTTTATAAAGAATGGTTGTTAAAAATGCGTCAATATTCTCAAAAAGAATTATTTACTGTAGGTGAATATTGGCATGGAGATGTAGAGAAATTACTTTCTTATTTAAGGATGGTTGATTTCTCATTATCACTTTTTGATGTTCCTTTACATTATCATTTTTATGAAGCTTCACATAGCTTTGGACAATATGATATGTCCAAAATATTTGACGGAACGTTAGTTCAAAGATCATGTGTTCATGCCGTGACTTTTGTAGATAATCATGATACACAACCACAGCAGGGCTTGCAGTCTTGGATATTAGATTGGTTCAAACCATTGGCATATGCTTTGATATTATTAAGAAAAGATGGATATCCTTGCATTTTTTATGGTGACTATTATGGAATTGCTCAACCTCATATAACTGGTCATGCAAAAGTCATTGATCAGCTACTATATTTACGTCAACATTTTGCTTATGGAAAACAAAATGATTATTTTCAAGATCGTCATATCATTGGATGGACTCGTGAGGAAAAAGGTTTGGCCTGTATACTGACAAACAATACTGGTGGAAGTTTATATATGTATGTCGGAAAACAGTATCAGAATCAGGTATTTCATGATTATTTAGGAAATATCATGGAAGATGTAATTATTGATGAAAATGGCTGTGGTTTATTTCATGTAAAAGATGGAAGTGTGAGTGTATACATACCTAAAAAAGAAGTGGTGATTTGATAATCACCACTGAAAACTTAAATAAAAAATTGTAAATAATAATGTGAACATAATGGCTGTCTGGAAAATACCGGACAGTATTTTATATTGTGATTGAGGTAATTCATAGTTTTTTGCTTTTTGCATACACTGATAGGCAATTAATAATGGGATGAGATTAACGATACTCAGCAATGAACCTATTAAGGCGATGCATGACATCATAATACCAGAGTAAAAATAGTCTTTATATGTCTCATTCATTGATATCACTTCCTTATTTTTATTATAGAAAAAAAGAAAGTGGAATAAGTGAAGATTTGGTTAATTTTTATTTAAGATTATAAAAAAATATCTTCGATTGAAGATAAATTTTTAAGCTTTTTTTAATTTTCTTTTTTTAAGAATAAAGACAACAATGATGACAATAATAAGCGTAATGGCTGCACAAATGCCAGCAGTTGATAAAAGTGCAGGCTTTGTAAAAGCTTCTGTCCACATTGCTATTTTTCTAATCAATATCGCAATTGCATAACCAGCTGTCGCACTTCCAAGTAAAGCAAGAATAGCTTTAAACCATTTTGGAAAAACTTCTGTAAAAAGTACATCGGTAATCAGACAGATGAATGCAATAAACATACAAATAACAAAATGCATAGAGAAACCTCCTTTTTATACAACAATTAAAATAACATAATTATCCTCATAATGCAATAATATTATCATATCTAAATCTTTTTAATCATATGATTTTCACGTAAATTGTAGAATTATGAGACTGAATATGTTAAACTATAAGACATAGAAAAGAGGTAGATTATGAGATTTAATAGAGGTAAAAGATATACATATTATAGTTCGTATTCTCATTCTAGCCGTTCGAGAATACGTTGGGATAGAATTGCAATTATAGGAGTTGTTGTTGCACTGGTTATTGGTGTGGCAGTTTGGTTCAATTTTGATCGTATTCAGTTGGCTATTAAAGGTTATTCATTTGATCAGCAAAATCAAATCTTGGCTTTAGATGGTGATGAAGTTGATGAAATTTTATCACATGATAAATTATCTCATATTTCACAATGGATTGAACAAAGTGAAAAAGTTCAGTATTATGATGAATATGAACAATATTTATCTTTACATAAGGATTTAGAAGTTGAAAATGTGATTTCAACCATAGATGAAATTTTTGATAATTATGTTCCAAAATTAACGACATTGAATTATTCCAATGATCAAATTTGGGAAGTTTTAAAAACAGCTGGTGTTAATGAAGTTAAGCATCTGGTAGATCAGCAATACACATATGCACAAATTGAACCTTTTATGAAAGTGAAAGGATTTGTATTTGCTGATTTAGATAAATATATGGAAGTTTATGCTGAAAATCAAAACTATAATTATGCTGTATTGATTACAACATATCCATTTATTATATCAGAAAATCAACCTGAAACATCTTATACAATTCAAAATCCAGATGATGTATTGACATTAGTAAAAAAAGGTTTCTATTTATCATCAGACTATGAACCATCTGATCTTGTCACTCCTGATCCAGATAAGGTGAAAGTGGCTTCTGATTGTGATGATTCAAGATTGCGTAAAGAAGCAGCAGATGCCCTTGTGGACATGTTTGAAGCGGCTAAACAGGAAGGCTATGATCTTGTTATTAATAGCGCTTATCGTTCTTATGCAAATCAGAAAAAAACATATGATGAATATTTTGACACATATGATGAAGTGACAGCAGCCAGTCTTGTTGCTGAACCTGGAGCAAGTGAACATCAGACAGGATTAGGTGTTGATTTAACATGTCAGGCCGTTATTGATGATCATTTGAATGGTATTACGAACAGTCGTTTTGGATACAAGCCAGACTATAAATGGTGTGTAGCGAACTCTTATAAATATGGCTTTATTTTAAGATATGAAGAAGATAAAGCGGATATTACTGGTATTGCGAATGAGCCATGGCATTTTAGATATGTTGGTAAAGAAGCTGCAAAAGAAATCTTTAACAATAGTTGGACTTTGGAAGAATATTGTTTAAATAAAGGAGTTATTCCTGATATTCAAGAAAAATAATCTAGGGTGATCTCTAGATTATTTTTTTCAAGTAATAAGAATTTGTATCTAAGAGAAATGGGGAAAACTATGAAAACTTTGATTACAACATTAAATTCTAAATATATTCATACATCTTTATCTGTACGTTTATTGTATGTTGCGACTTATCACGATTTTGATATTGATTTTAAAGAATATACTATTAAAGATTCACTTGAACATATTGTTGATGATTTGATTTCCATGCATTTAGATGTTGTGGCTTTTTCATGTTATATTTGGAATATTGAATATATTGAAAAGATATGTCAGTTATTACGTTTAAGGCAACCTGAAATCATTATCATTCTTGGTGGACCAGAAGTCACTTATGAACCACAATATTTTTTGAATCATTTTCCAATTGATTATGTCATCAGCGGAGAAGGGGAACTGGTTTTTCCTCAGCTTTTATCAGCTTTAAGAGATCATTTGCCTGTCCGTTTGGATGGTGTAAGTGACCAGCATCATATTTCTCAAAGTATTGCAATAGCACCATTAGAATATGTAGAAACTTTAGATTCTCCATATCAACTCCCACAAGATCAGGCACATATTGCAAAACGTATATTATATTTTGAAACAAGTCGTGGATGTCCTTTTCAATGCCAATATTGTTTATCTTCGTTAGAGAAAGGGCTAAGATTTTTTAGCGAGGAATATCTCAAAAAACAATTAGAAATGATTTGTCAGAGTCCTGCAAAAACTATTAAATTTTTAGATCGAAGCTTTAATGCCAATGCTGATCATGCCATCATGATTTTAGCTTACATTTTTGAACATTATCGTCCTGGGCAACAATTTCAATTTGAAATCAACGCAGATGTTTTAAATCAAAGAATTATTGATTTTATTAGAGAAAATGCACCACAGGGACTTTTAAGATTTGAAATTGGTATTCAATCTACATATGAGCCAACAAATAGAGCAGTCAAAAGAATACAGAATTTTGAACGTTTAAGTGAAGTTGTTCATATGCTCATGGAAGATGGAAAATGTGATTTACATTTAGATTTAATTGCTGGATTACCTTATGAAAACTTTGAAAGATTTGCACAATCGTTTGATGATGTCTTTGCCTTTAGAGCAAAGGAATTGCAACTGGGATTCTTGAAATTATTAAGAGGAACGTCTTTAAGAAATAATGCGGATGATTATGGATATATTTATCAGCAGAAACCTCCTTATGAGATGTTAGAAAATCATTGGCTTTCTTTAGAAGATATGCAAAAAATTCATATGGCTGAAGATATGTTGGAAAAATATTGGAACAGCGGACGTTTTGTACGTACAATGAACGCTGTTATGAATCATGTTTCTTCTCCATTTCAGTTCTTTTATGATTTCGCATGTTTTTATGAAAAACATCATTATAAGAAGATAGGATATCAGCTGGATGAATTATATCAGTATTTAGATACATATTTACCAGACCAATATCATGATGATCTAATTATGGATTACTTGTTGCAATTTAAAGTGAAACCTAAGAAATGGTACACATCAACACTTTCTACACAAGAAAGAAAAGCTGTTATCAGATATCTTGTTTCACAATATCAATTAAATGCAGAATTACTTTTTAGATATGCTGTGATTGAAAAGTTGGATAGGGGATATTTGGTAGTTATATATAAAGATTATCAATGTCACTGGAAGATTTATCAATAAAGGAGCTGAGTTTATGATAACGATGGTGGAATATGTTCATCAAAGAGTTTTAACTTACCAATTTGATATTGGTGTAGATTTTACAATGGGAAATGGTAATGATACAGTTTTTTTGGCACAACATTGTCGAGAAGTCTATGCTTTTGATATTCAGCCTATGGCATTAGAGATGACTAAAAAACGTTTGATTCCATCATCAAATGTTCATTTGATTTTAGATAGTCATGAATATATGGATCAATACTTAACAACATTTGATGTAGGCATATTTAATCTTGGATATTTACCCAATGCTTCCCACCAAATTACAACAATGCTATCTTCGACTCAAAAGGCTGTACAAAAAGCTATTCAATTGATGAAAAAGGCTCTTTTTATCGTTGTCTATCCTGGTCATGAACAGGGATATCAAGAAAGTCTTTGGATAGATGATTTTGTTTCCTCTTTAGATGCCCATCAATATCATGTATCTTGTTTTCGCATGATGAATAAAAATAAAGCACCCTATGTTATTGAAATAGAAAAGAAGCAGTCAATGCTTCTTTAACATAGGATGTATTTGAATTCATTTTTATCTGTAGAATAAATTAAATCTTCTGATGAATCATTTCGGAAATGGAAGAGTTGACCATCTTCAATTTTTCCATTCCAAGTTGCAACAACTATGATATCTTTTGATAATTCTTTGAGGAAAGCCAATAAATCAATTTGGCTGTTTTTTGCATATAAAATTTTTTTATTATCTAATAATAGAACTTTTTGGTGATAAGTTTTTAAGAAATTTTTCATTTCAGGAAGTAGTTTTTCACTTGGTGTATGGTAGAAAATCTTATCAAGATCAAGAATAGGAATCCCTGTTTCTTCACTGTATTGACGAATGATTTTAGATTTTCCACTTCCAGGCTGTCCAATGATTAATAAAAGTTTGTACTCTGCATGACTTACGTCATCTATTTTTTGCTTGATGTCCATTGCTATAATCTCCTTTTTTCTATTGTTAAGAATATTATAACATTTTCTGTAAGCGTTTTCTATGGATATTACAAAAAATATCTTTTTCTTATGATTTATATTCTTGCAGGCATAATATTAATTGTCCTAATAAAATATATTCCTGAATATTTTCTATTTTTATAATTTGTGGCAAATAAGATTCAGGTATATATTGGGCAATTGTTTTTTTCAATTCATCAACATCAGGAATAAGTGTACAAGAAAGGATAATAGCTTCTGGTCCAATAACAGAAGACAATGCGACTATTGTTTTGGAAACAAGTTCTAAAGCACCTTCAGGAGTTTTAGCAAGTACTTGTGGATGATTAGAATAATTCAATGGTAAGTATTGAACCTCACCAGCAATATGTGCATGTCCTTTGATTAATTGACCATTGACAATAATACCAGCTCCACCAAAATGATTATTTGGCTGAAATAAGAAAATTAATGATGAAAACTGCTGCTGGGAAGCGTAATATCCTACGGCAGCTGTATTGACATCATTATCGATGACAATTTGTTGATGATAACGTTCTTTTAACAATTGATACATATTCAAATCATTTAAACCTATAATACTTGTAGAAGCAACAAAACCATCGTTAATAATACCCGGAGTCGATATTCCGATCACTTGAATATGAGGATATTGTAAAATGATTGTGTCAATGACATCATAGATATCCTCCATGCTAATTTTAGATTTAATGATTTCATTATTGATAATAATCTTATTATTTTCATCATAAAGGTGATAGGCAATATGTATTCTCAAACTATTTCTAAATAGCGATAATACAAGAATTTTTGTGTTGCGATGTTGAATGATTTGAAGTGGTTTAAGCGTGGTTTCAGGTCTGCGATTGTGAGAGGCTTTCTTGTTTTCAAGTCCATTTCTTACAAGCTGTAAAGTTTTGACCACATCATATTTTGCAAAAACTTGAGGTGGTATTTTTAAAACGATTTTTTCTTTAAGGATTTCTTGTACTTTCGCATGCATAAAAGAAATCTGAGGAGCAAGAAGTATAACATCATATTCATTGCCAATATTAAATAAATCTGTATAACCAATGGCTTTGACTTCATAATGATAATCTAAGATTTGTGCAGCTTCATTAAGTTTAGAAGCAAAATAAGACGTTGTTAAACCACCACTACAGCTTAGCAATATTTTTATTTTCGGTTTTTCAACTAATTGTAAAATATTATTCATCATTTCATTGAATAATTCAGTAGCATGTTTCATTGTTTTCATTTGGAAATGAAGATAGAATTCAATATTCTGATTTGTTGTGTTGGTGACACTGAGTTCAATGATATTTAAAGGATTGAAAATAACCTGACTAAAACTATAGTTTGTTTTAATATCAATGATATGATTGTTGTCTTTATCTAAATAGATATGGCATTGACTTTGATCTTGCATTAAAATCCATTGTTTAAAAATCATTGTATGAATATCTCTTAAAAATTCATCCATAAAAAATCTCCCCTTTTTATTATTATAAGGGGATAATTTTATAAATTCATATATTTTGCTAAAGTAGAAAAAATTTTTTTAAAAAATGAAGTCATACACGATATTTTTTGATAAAAAATTATCTTTGATTGTAAAAAGAATGCGTTTGTAGATAATATTCAATGACTTCCAAAACACCTTCATGATGATAAGAAGGGGCTATCCATTGGAATTGTTCTTTCATAGAATCTTTTGCATTTTCCATAACATAACCATATTTCACCATTTGTAGCATTTCTATATCATTCTTCGCATCACCAAAAGCCATAACTTCATCAGTAGAAATATGGAGATAATCCATGAGAAATTGAATAGCATGTCCTTTACTGACATTTTGGGGAATGATATCAATGCAATCATGACCACTATCAACAATTCTTGCGTTTTGAGGAATAACTCCTGTTAAATCATCAATACGTTCATTTACATTGCTTTTTGGAAGATATAAAGCAAATTTCATAATGGGTTCTTTAATATCATGGAAATTTTTGACTTTTTGAACATTTGGAAAATATGGAAGAAACATTTGGTAATATTTTTCAGGTAATGATTCTAATGTATAAGATTGTTTCTTTGTACAAACCCAGCATAATATATCAGGCATTGTTTGAAGTGTATCAATGATGAGCTGACTATCTTGGGATGAAAGATGAGCTGAAAAAAGCTCTTTTCCCTGACTGATAATATAGCCACCATTTTCAGCAATATAAGTGAGTTCATTTTGGATATGAGGAAAGCATTGTTGAAGTTTGAGATATGGATTACCACTAGCCACAACAAAATGAATTCCTCGCTCTTTTAAAATTTGATAAATATTATCAAAACGTTTTTGATTATAAGATGAATGTTCATCTAAGAATGTTCCATCCATATCAACAGCAATCATTTTTATAGTCATGAATTCATTCTCCTTTATAACATATATAAAAATTATAACATAAAAGATTAAGAAATAATTAATAAATGAAGTCTGAAAAAAAGAGATAATAGAAAAGAAGGAGGATGAGATATGGAAACAATTATAATCAAACCACATCATTTTATTGATATTTTTAAATTATATGGTTCAGGAATTGAGGAATTTGTTCCTGATGTCAAGATGGGACATCATTTTTATTTGATTGCTAATAAGATTATGCAAAATCCTTATCTTGATTGTCAACTCACCATAGAAGGAGATGATATATGTCAACCATGCCACTGTTATCAAAATCACCAATGCCAGGATACTATTTTTCATATTTCAGGTATTTTAAAGAAAGGAGACTATAATCGATTGTTGGATCAAAGAATTATAGAACTGTATCATCTTTGTGATAAAAAATATCAGGTATTGACATTATGTGAAAAACTTTATCAGCATCATGAACTGATAGCGCAAATATGGAAAGAAGAAGATGCCAATCATATCAAACAACGTCATGATTTGTTTATAAAAGGTGTAGAGAAATATATCTTAAAATATAAAAGTGATAACCATATATATTAACAGTATATTATGTTTTTATATGTATATTTGAAACGTTTTATAAGAATATAGTATAATGGAATAAGAATGGGAGAGTGATTGAAATGAAAATAATTGCGTTTACAGGAGCAGGAATTTCTAAACAAAGCAATATTCCTACATTTATGGAAAGACCTGATATTAGAGAGAAATTATTTAGAGATTATGCGAATACTCATCATGAAGAATACAATGAAGTGATTAAACAGTTAAAAGCGAACATGAATGGGGCAAAACCTAATGATGCACATTATGCTTTAGCTGAGTATCATATTCCAGTGATTACAATGAATATTGATGGTTTGCATAAGTTAGCAGGTAGTGATGCATTAGAAATGCATGGTGGTTTACCTGAAGACGATGAAATGGATATAGCCTGGTCATTATATAACAAGCCTGTTTTATATGGTGATCCTGCACCTAATTATCAACGTGCTTATGAAATGGTCTATGATTTAGAACCAGGTGATATCTTTTTGGTTATTGGCTGTTCTTATCATACAGCAATTGCGGTTGATTTAAGAGAGATTGCAAAAAGCCGAGGTGCAAGAACCATTGAAATACAAGAAGATGCAGCACATAATGTAAGAAAAACATTAGAAAATCTTATGAAATGAATGAAAGTGGGAAATATGATGGGTGATAAACAAGTATTACTTGATAATATTGATAAAATACATACGACAAAATTAGGTGTTGAAAGAATAATGAGAAACTTAAGTATCAATACAGAAGATGTTGTATCATATTGTAAAAATATGATTTTAGACAAAAGATGTCATATCTATAAGCGTGGGAAAAATTGGTATTGTGAAATTGATCATATTAAAATAACTATTAATTCATATAGCTATACAATTATTACTGCACATATAATATAATATTCTCTATAATAATTTGTAAGGAGAGAAAAATGAAAAACGAACGTTTGATTCATTTTATTATCATGACTTTTATTATAACTGGTATAGCATGGGGAGGACTTGCTATTGCTACAAAATTAAAAATTATCGCGTTTAGCGATCCATTAGGAACTTTTTTACATATTATAGGAGGATTTGGTCCCACGATTGCAACATTTTTTGTTATGGAGAAACCACTCACTTTTCAATCTATTATGGATTTTGTTTTTCAGTATAAGAAGAGTCTGGTTTGCTTTTGGATATTGGTTATGATGGAAATATTGGTCATTGGTATCTCATCCATGGAATTGAATAAAGCTATCCCTGGACATCTGATCCCACTTGTTTTCTTTCAGGCTGTCTTTATTTATGGTGGGGAAGAAGAATTAGGATGGAGAGGTATTATGCAACTTCTATTGGAAGAAAGGTTTCTTTTTCCAATTGCAACATTCATGACAGGTATTGTATGGGGAATATGGCATTTTCCACTTTGGTTCGTAGATGGATCTTCACAACAAAATATGCCTTTTCCTTTCTTCTTAGTATTAGCAGTCATTTTAAGTTTTTGGCTGGCTTCACTTTATAAAAAGACGCAATGTGTTTTGGCTTGTAGTGTCTTTCAGGGCTTAACAAATACACTTTTATCAATATTTGTTATGCAATTGAATGTGATTTTATTATTAGGTTTAATTATTATGACTTCTTATTCAATATATTTGTGGTATGAGACAAATCATGATTTAAGAAGAGATGAGAAATAAATAATTGCTATAAGCAAATGGATGATTGATAAGAAAATCAAGTTATTGAAACTTGATTTTTTCATATTTTAATAATTGTTCACGTGTCTTTTTGTAATGTTTTAATTGTATAATGATTTGTTTACGAGTTTGTCTCGTAATATATTCAGCACAACTAATCGCAAAGATTAATGCGATTAACATAAAAACTGGTGTTGAATATAAGAAAAATGCACTATGTGTTAAAAAATACAAAATAATCAAACATCCAACAATAGATAATGTTTTTATTAAAATTCTTGTGTTCAAGAAACGCGCATATATTTCATTACGAATATTTTGATGCGTTTCTTGGAGTAATGTAATAATTTCAGAGCATTTTTCAAGTGTTAATTCATAATCATTAATATTTGTACGAACATCAACTTTAATTGACATCTCTCAAACCTCCTCTTACAACATCATTAACATTATAGCATCGTTTTAAAAAAAATAAAGAGATTTACTTCAAATATAAAACAATGTATACTTAAAAAGGGTGATTTTATGAAAGCATTTCAGCATTTAAGAACAATTACGAAGCATAAATGGTATGTTGGAAAATTATGTTTTCGTATAGGTCTATATAAACAGGGGTTATTACATGATATGTCAAAATACTCATTGTGTGAATTCTTAACAGGGGCAAGATACTATCAAGGTGATAAATCGCCAAATTCGGCTGAAAGAAGTGAGAAAGGATATTCTTTAGCGTGGTTACATCATAAAGGAAGAAATAAGCATCACTGGGAATTTTGGGTGGATTTTACCCGTACAGGATTACAACCTGCCAAGATGCCAACGCGTTATGTTTTGGAAATGTTTTGTGATCGTATTGCGGCAAGTCAGACATATCAAGGGAAAAAATATCGTGATACATTTCCTCTGGCGTATTATGAAAGGGGAAAACATACATATATTATGCATCCTCAGACACGCGCTTTGTTAGAAGAGTTGCTACAGTATCTTTATGATCATGGTTTGGATCAGACAATTCAATATATTAATGAACATCCTGAATGGAAGAAATCATCTTAATCATAACATACAGAATTTTTCATATATTATTTTAGGTGATGATATGAAAAAATGTATGTTTTTTTTGTGCTTGTTTTTTTTTTTTTTTCATGTACAAGCAGTCGATTTTCAAGGGAAATCTTATATTGTTATGGAAAGTACTCATCAAAATGTTTTAGAAGGATATCGTATTAATGATGTTCAAAGTGTTGCTTCTATATCTAAAATCATGACAGCTATTGTGGCTATTGAAAATGGAAATCTAGATGAAGAATATGAAATAGGTGAGGAAGTTAATGAAGCATGGGGTAGTGGCATCTATATACATATAGGTGACCATATGAATCTAAGAGATTTATTACATGGACTTTTATTAAGGAGTGGTAATGATGCAGCCAATGTCATAGCCAAAAATATTGGTGGCAGTATTGATCAGTTTGTTGAAATGATGAATCAAAAAGCACAGGAGTTACAAATGACCCAAACACATTTTTCTAATCCAACGGGGTTAGATGAAGAAGATGATGGGAATCAGTCAAGTGTATATGATATGGCATTATTAATGTCTTATTGCAGTCAGAATCCAATATTTAATGATATTGTCATGAAAGAAACATATAAGAGAGAAGATGGTGGAGGAACCTGGCATAATAAAAATAGATTGTTAGAAGAATATGAATATTGTGTTGGAGGAAAAACAGGGTATACAAAGAAAGCAAAAAGAACGCTTGTTACACGTGCTATTAAAAATGATATTTCATTAGTGATTGTGACATTTAATTGTGGAAATGATTTTGAATTTCATCAAAAAAAGTATGAAGAATGTTTTGAAAAGTATAAGAATGTACTGGTTTTATCAAAAGGAATCTATCAATATCATGGCCATTCTTTTTTAATTGATCAAGATCTTTATTATTGTGGATCAGAAAGTCAAAATGTATCTTTAAAAATGGATGGTGATGATTTAAACGTTTATGTGAATAATCAGATGATTTATCAGGCTCAAAAAGAGAATTCTTTGCAGACAATTTTATCATATGCATGGATGATATTAGGAGATTGTATCAATGGCTAGAATATGGAAATGGAGTATTGTCTTGTTTTTGCTGGTGGGATTATTGAGTCATCAGGAAGAAGAAATGATGATTGCTTTGATGGATACACCTTTTATGGTTTGGGACCTCATTATCAATGTTTTGCTTTCTGCATGTTTATGGGGTGGGTTTTTAAATATTATTCAAAAGACAGGTTTTATGAATTATTTTTCAATCATTTTCAAACCTGTTTTTCGCATAATCTATGGACCTATCATTCAAAAAAAAGATGTCTATACGTATCTATCATCTAATGTGATTGCGAATTTATTAGGACTGGGCACATTGGCAACCATTAGTGGTATTAAAGCTTTTCAAAAGCTTCAGGAATATAATCCTCAAAAAGAAAGGCCAAGTCGTGAGATGTTGACACTTGTTATTATTAATACAGCAGGTTTATGTTTATTCCCATCCACTCTTTTGACAATCAGACAACAGATGGGATCAAATGATATTGATGCTTTTTATCCTTATATGCTTTTAATTGGAATCAGCATTATTGTCATTGGTTTAATGATACAAAGGATGATAGATCATGAATAAAGTTGTTATCATATTATTGCTTTGTGTTTTTATAGATGGGGTTATCAAGCGTTGCTCTTTGTTTGAATTGTTTGTTGAAGGAGTGAAAGATGCTTTGACTTTGTTTTATTCCCTTTTTGTGACTTTGATGGCGTTTATGGTTTTTGTACAGTTGCTGCAAAGCAGTGGCACAATTGAATTGTTAGGTCGACTTTTTTCACCATTGCTTCAAATTCTGCATATTCCAGTAGATATATTGGTTTTAGGCTTGCTTCGTCCAGTCAGTGCGAATGCTTCCTTATCATATTTATATTCTTTTTATGAAATATTTGGTGTCGATCACCCCTTAAGCTTTTTAGCAACCCTCATTCAAAGTGGTAGCGATACAACCTTTTATATCGTCACACTTTATTTTTCTTCCATTCATATGAAAAAAACAGGATATGCCTTACCAATTGGATTAATGATGGATTTTTTATCTGTTGCTTTTGCTATTATGATTTATTTAAAAATGTTTGTATAATTGAAAAATCTATGTATAATGGAGTGGAGAAAGGACGTGTGATACTATGGAAAGACTACAAAAAGCAATTGCGGCGAGTGGATATACATCAAGAAGAAAAGCAGAAGATCTTATTCGTCAGGGAAGAGTCGAAGTCAATGGTGAAGTCGTAAGTGAATTGGGATTTAAAGTTAAAAAGGGAGACCTCATCATGATTGATGGGAAGGCTTTGCAAAGTGAAAATAAAGTTTATTATGTTTTTTATAAACCTAAGGGATGTATATGTTCATTAAGTGATGAACTTGGAAGAGAAACTGTTATTGATTATTTTACAGATGTCAAAGAACGTATTTATCCAGTAGGAAGATTAGATTATGATACTTCAGGGTTACTTTTTATGACAAATGATGGAGAATTTGCGAATCTGATGATGCATCCATCTTCACATTTGGAAAAAGTATATGAAGTCAGCGTTAAAGGATTGGTTTCTGGCAGAACAGTTCATCAATTGGAAAAAGGGATCTATTTAGAGGGTGTGAAGACGTTGCCTTGTCGTATTAAAATTGTTGGTAAAGATGAAGAACATGGAACAACAATGTTAATGATAAAATTAATTGAAGGTAAAAATCGTCAAGTAAAAAAAATGTTTGAAGCTGTTGAACATCCTGTGAAAAGATTACATCGTATTCGTATTGGAACTGTTGATTTAAAAGGATTAAAACCGGGACAATTCCGTTTAATGAAGCCTCAGGAAGTCAAAGATTTAAAAGTTATGGCGTTGGCGAAGAAAACTGCCAGAAAACGTTAGAATGGAGAATATCTTGTAAGAGATATTCTTTTTTTGTGGATATTTGTATGATGAAGTTTATTGAAGAGAATGATGAAGTGATTATAATAGAAAACAAGGAGGACAAAATTATGCGTAGTGTTGTTTTAGATCAGGGAAAAACAAATGTCTGTGGTATTTGTGGAGCGAAAGAACCCTTTATTGAATATAAGGAATTG
>CALUZM010000003.1 GCA_944325245.1 uncultured Massilimicrobiota sp.
GTATATTGATAACGTTTATCCCATACTCTAGCAATTAATCTGGCAGCTTTCCCACTCGATACAATCGGTGCCAAAAGGGCCTTTCCCTTAGCAAATTTAGGCAAATCTAATGGTAAGCCGGCTCCTGAAATAATCGCATCACATCCACTTTCCAGTGAAGCTTTCACAAAATCCTCATAGTTTTGACTGGCAACCATGATATTAACACCAATCAAACCATTTCCTTGAGCAATCTCTTTAGCACGTCGAATATGATCTTTTAAAGCCTGGCAATTCACAGCAACAGGATTTTTTCTAAATCCTTCATAATTATAGCCTGGATGGGCAGCACTGATCACTCCCATGGCACCACATTTAGCAACAGCACCAGCTAATGATGATAAGGAAATTCCAACACCCATTCCACCTTGGATAATAGGAAGTTTCATGAAACGATCTTGTATTTTTATCATTGGATCTCCTCCATGACTTTTTGTAAGTTTGCATAAACTTGTTTTGTAGATTCCATCATTTCATCAAGAATCTGTTGCATTGGTTTTTTCTCTTTAACCATTCCGGCAATCTGTCCCATCATGACAGATCCTGTTTTCACATCACCAGTTTGAACGGCCTTTCTTAAAGCTCCTAATGTTAATTTTTCTAGTTCTTCACGACTTTCAAAATGTCCTTCAAGCTTTAAATATTCTCTGGCCATCTGATTCTTTAAAATACGGACAGGTGTATTCACACTTCTTCCTGTGACAACAGTATCTGTATCTTTTGCTTTAATAACAGCATCTTTATAATTTTCATGAATTGGACATTCATCAGCAACCAATAAACATGTTCCTACTTGAACACCAATAGCACCTAAGCTTAAAGCTGCCATCATACCACGTCCATCAGCAATACCACCAGCTGCAATAACGGGAATATTGACAGCATCAACAACTTGTGGAACTAAAGCCATTGTTGTCATTTCACCAACATGTCCACCAGATTCTCCACCTTCAACAATCAAAGCATCAGCACCAGCTCTTTCCATACGTTTGGCTAAACCTACGCTTGGTACAACTGGAAAAACTTTAATACCGGCAGATTTCAATTTTTCCATATATGTTCCTGGATTTCCAGCACCAGTTGTCACAACATGGACACCTTCTTCTACAATGACATCAATAATCTCACTGGCATAAGGATTCATCAACATGACATTCACACCAAATGGTTTATCTGTTAACTGTTTACATTTTTGAATTTCTTCACGTGTCTGAGTGGCATCCATTGATCCTGTCGCAATAATACCTAAACCACCACTGTTAGAAACACAGGCTGCAAAAGAAGCTGTCGCAATGTTAGCCATGGCTCCTTGAATAATGGGATATTTAATATTTAATAATTCATTTAATAACACTTTATTGTCCTCCTACATTATCAATTAAAGTTGCTCCATAAGTTAATCCAGCACCAAATCCAACTAAAATCACACGTCCATGTTCAGGAATCAAACCTTCTTCTTTGGCCATGGCATAAGCAATTGGTATACTGGCAGCAGATGTATTTCCAAACTCCTGAAGATTCATATAAAATTTTGAAATATCAACTTTCATTTTCTTCGCTACATGATTGATAATACGATAATTGGCCTGATGTGGAATGACTAAATCTATATCATCAATCGTTAATCCTGACTGCTCTAATACATTTTCAATAGATTCTTTTAAAACTCTTATCGCAAATCTAAACACATCATTTCCTTTCATTGTTAAAAAATGTGTTTGTGGTTCACTGTTTTGTAAATCATGTATTAATGGTAAACCTTCAGTATGTAACACTTGTTGAAGATCACCTTCACTATTGGCATAGTGATAAAGCTGTGTTTCTCCACGTCCTAAAACCATCGCTCCTGCGCCATCCCCAAAAAGAACACATGTTGAACGATCGTTCCAGTCAATCATTTTACTGATTGTTTCACTACCAATGACTAAAATATGATGATAACGATTTAACAAATCACTGGCAATCTGAAAAGCATAGAGAAAACCACTACATGCCCCATTAATATCAAAAGCAAAGATTGGGCAATCATTTAATCCCAATTTAGCCTGAACAAGACACGCTGTTGAAGGTGTCATACAATCAGGTGTCATTGTTGCAACAATAATGACTTCAATATCTTCCTTTTGAATATGTGCATCTTCAATTGCTTTTAAACTGGCTTTATACGCCAAATCACTTGTATTTTCTGTTTCACTGACATAACGTGATGAAATGCCTGTTCGTTGAACAATCCATTCATCACTTGTATCAACTCTCTTTTCTAAATCAAAATTAGATATTTTCTTTTCTGCACTGACATATCCAGTACCTAGTATTTCTATTGAACTCATGACATACTTCCTATCTTACGAAATTTCTGATAACGTTTTTCTAATAATTCTTTTTCCTTTGTATGTGTTAAAACATCTAATTCCTTTAATAAATATTGATCAATATTATCTAATACAAGTTTTAAATCATTTTGCATACCACCTGTTGGTTCTTTGACAAGATAATCAGCAATTCCTTTTTCATATAAATCATAAGATGTTAATTTCATCACTTCTGCTGCTTCCTGTACACGACTATCATCTTTCCATAAGATACTTGCAAAACCTTCAGGTGATAAAACAGAGTAAATAGCATTTTCCAACATACAAATACGATCAGCAACACTGAGTGCTAATGCACCACCACTGCCACCTTCTGATAAGACAATACAAATAACCGGTGTTTTTAAATCTGAGAATGTATATAAACATTCTGCAATAGCTTGAGCCTGTCCCCTCTCTTCGGCTTCAATTCCTGGATAAGCCCCCGCTGTATCCACAAAAGTAATAATTGGGCGATGAAACTTTTCTGCTTGTTTAGCAAGTCTTAAAGCTTTGCGATATCCTTCTGGATTGCACATTCCAAAATGACGATTCACATTTTCTTCCAATGTCTTTCCTTTAGCCTGCGCAATCACTGTAACCGGCATATTATGAAAGTAACCAATTCCCCCAATAATCGCTTGATCATCTCCAAAGCATCTATCCCCATGTAATTCATAGAAATGATCAAACAATCCTTCAATAAAATCACTCGCTTTTGGACGTGACGGATGTCTTGCCAGTGTCACACGATCCCAAGCTGTTAAATTATGATATGTTTCTTTTGTCAGAGCATCAATCTCTTTTGATAATTCATCATGTTCACTTTGATCTTGAGTTTGAGCTCTTTTGGCTTGTAATTCTTTTATTTTTCTTTCATTATCTATGAGGCTCATAATCTTCCTCCATGTAACTTTAATAAATCTGAAATCACATTCTTTAAATCATGTCTTTGAACAATCATATCAATAAAACCTTTTTGAAGTAAAAACTCTGCTGTTTGAAAACCTTCAGGCAATTCCTGTTTGATTGTATCCTGAATCACACGTTTTCCGGCAAACCCAATTAAAGCCTGTGGTTCAGAAATAATAATATCTCCTAACATTGCAAAGCTGGCACTGACACCACCAGTTGTAGGATGTGTCAACAATGCAATATATAAACCACCCTGATTAGAAAAGCGCTTCAATGCGGCACTGATTTTGGCCATCTGCATTAAAGAGTCAATACCTTCCTGCATTCTGGCTCCACCACTTGTACAGCTAATAATCAGTGGTAATTTTTTACGCATGGCTAATTCTACAGACTTACATATCTTTTCACCAACAACTTTTCCCATGCTTCCCATCATGAAACGAGAGTCCATGACACATAAAACCACGCGTGTCTGATTGATTTTTCCTACTCCACAGATCACTGCTTCATTCATTCCTGTAGACATTTGTGCTTTTTTCAGCTTTTCATCATAACCTGGAAAATTCTCAGTGTTTTGTGAGCGTTCTTTTTCTAAATATTCTTTCCATGTCCCTTCGTCAATCAAATCACGAATACGTTGTCTTGCACTAATTTTCATATGATAGCCACATTTAGGACAGACATAATCATTTTCAATCAATGAAAAATAAGGAATAGATTCATGACAATGATCACACTGTTTAAAAATATTCTCTGGAATTTCTTTTTTTTCTTTAACTTTATGTCTTTTTAGCCATGAAGAGAATTCTTTCAATTCTTCATTTCTTTTTTTAAACAATTGATCCATTCTCTTTCAACTCCTTTATAAATGTTTCACAGAAACTTGTATCGTATTTTCCTTCGATAAATTCTTTAGAATGAAGGACATAATAATGAAATTTGGTATTTGTTGAAATACCATCAATAATCACTTCACTTAAAGCTGCACGCATTTTTTTAATACATTCTAATCGTGTAGGGTCAAATGTAATCAATTTTAAAATCATGGAATCATAATAAGGTGAAATTTCACAACCACTATACATGGCACTATCCACACGGACACCTCTACCTCCTGGCAAATGCATAAATGTGATTTTTCCAGGTGTAGGTGCAAAATCACGATTCATATCTTCAGCGTTAATACGGCATTCTAAAGCATATCCATTTTGATGAATATCTTCCTGCTGATAAGGGAGTTTATGTCCTTCAGCCACCTTAATCTGTAACTTCACTAAATCCACACCACAAATCATTTCTGTAATAGGATGTTCTACCTGAATACGCGTATTCATTTCCATAAAATAATAATTTCCATGTTTATCTAATAAAAATTCAATTGTTCCAACACTATTATATCCAACATGACGACAGGCCTTTAAAGCATCTTCAAATAATCTTTGACGCACATCTTTCTTTAATATATGGCAAGGAGCTTCTTCAATCATCTTTTGATGACGTCTTTGAAAAGAACAGTCTCTTTCATATAAATGAATGACATTACCATGCTGATCTCCAATGACCTGAACTTCTATATGCTTTGGATTTTCAATCAATTTTTCAAGATAGACATCATCATCTCCAAAACAGGCTTTGGCTTCTGATTTGGCATTTTGATACTGTGTTTCGAACTCTTCTTCATTATTGACAACACGCATACCACGTCCACCGCCACCATTGCTGGCTTTAATCATGACTGGATAACCAATATCTGCTGCAATCTGTTTCCCCTGTTCAACAGTTTCAACAACTTCCTTAGACCCTGGAATAACGGGAATACCTGCTTCTTTCATCATTTTTCTGGCTGCTGATTTGTTCCCTAACATATCAATAATATCAGGGGAAGGTCCAACCCAAATCAGTCCACATTGCATAACCAGTCTGGCAAATTGACTATTTTCACTTAAAAATCCAAATCCAGGATGAATCGCATCACATCCTGTATTACAAGCTGCCTGTATGATGGCATTCATGTTCAAATAAGAATCATTTGCTAAGGGTCCACCAATACATACAGATTCATCAGCAAGCTGAACATGTAAAGAATGCTTATCAGCTGTTGAATAAACAGCCACTGTCTGAATCCCCATTTCTTTACATGTACGAATGATTCTGACTGCAATCTCTCCACGATTAGCAATTAATAATTTTTCAATCACATTATCACCTTACCCTATCATCATCAAAGTCTGATCATATTCAACAGTTTCACCATCTTGCACTTCAATAGATAAAACTTTTCCAGAGACAGTTGCTTTGATTTCATTCATGACCTTCATCGCTTCAATAATACAAATTGTATCTCCTTCTTGAATCATATCTCCTACTTTGACATAAGGTTCTTTTCCTTCACCACTAGACTGATAATATGTTCCAACAATTGGACTTTTGATTGGTGTCCCCAATTTTTCTTCTTGTGTATTGTCTTCAACAGTTTGTTCTACTGTCACAGGAACAACCTGTTTAACTTCTACATCTTTTTCTAATGTGATATGTAAATCACCATCAGTTAAATCCATCTTAGATATTTGACTTTCTTCAAACATCTGCATAATTGATTTAATTTTTTCAGTATCCATATCCATTCCTCCTTAGAAAAATAAGCTAAGTGAAACCTTAGCTTATTGTTTAGATTCAATTAATTTCACAATATCTTCTACAGTTACTAATGCAGCTAATTCTTCATCAGAAATTTCAACATCAAATTCTGTTTCTAAATCTAAAGATAATTCAACAGCTGCTAGAGAATCAATTCCTAAATCATCTTTTAAATTTGATTCTAATTTAATTTCATCTCCATCAATATTTAAAGATTCTACTAAAGCATCTTTTACTTGTTCAAACATGATATGTCCTCCTATGTGTTTACTTAAAAATTTTTATATTCTTACTTCAAATTTTTGAAGTAATGTTACTATACACCTCTTTTTCTTATTTGTAAATAGATTTTCCATATTTTATTTAAAAAATTTTATATAAATTTTTTTAAAGTATTTAAATATTAAAAAAATAACTTACTCCTAGAAGTAAGTTATTCATGACTAGATTCAAATTGTGATTGATAAAGATTAGCGTAGAAGCCACCTTTTTGAAGAAGTGATTCATGATTTCCAAGTTCAACAATATCTCCATCTTTCATGACAATAATTGTATTGGCATCCTTGATTGTAGAAAGTCTATGTGCAATGATAAAGCAAGTTCTACCTTCCATCAGCTTATCCATACCTCGTTGAATCAAAACTTCAGTTCTCGTATCAACTGATGATGTCGCTTCATCAAGAATTAGAATTTTTGGATTTGCTAAAAAAGCTCTAGCAATTGTTAATAACTGCTTCTGTCCTTGAGAAATGTTATTTGACTCTTCATTGATGACTGTATCATAGCCATCTTCTAATGTATTAATAAAATGATCAGCATAAGCCAGACGACAAGCTTCATACATTTCTTCATCAGTTGCATCCAGTTTTCCATATTTTAAGTTTTCTCTAATCGTTCCACCAAATAACCATGTATCCTGCAAAACCATACCAAATAAACTTCTTAAATCACTTCTTGCCATATGTGTAATATCTTCACCATCAACAAGAATATGACCACTATTCAGTTCATAAAAACGCATCAGCAGTTTGACAATCGTTGTTTTTCCATCACCTGTTGCACCAACAATTGCCATACTTTGTCCTGCATGAACATGCATTGAAAAATCATGAATGATTGTTTTTTCAGGTGTATATCCAAAACGAACATGATCAAACGTGACACTTCCCTGCATCTTTTGAACTTCATCATGCCCAACTAATGCATTGTCTTCACTCATTTCTGGTTCATCTAAAAATTCAAAGACACGTTCTGCTGCGGCAGCTGTTGACTGTAATTGATTCATGATCTGAGCTAGCTGCGTAATAGGTTGATTAAACTGACGTACATATTGAATAAAAGCTTGAATATCTCCAATTGTAATCATTTGAGATGTCGCTAAAAAACCACCTAAAAGACAGACACCAACATATCCAATATTTCCAACAAAGTTTGTTAGTGGCTGCATCAATCCAGAGAAAAATTGTGATTTCCAGGCTGATTCATATAAATCATCATTATATTTTTCAAACTGTCGAACTGAACTTTCTTCTCCATTAAATGCTTTGACAACCTGATGTGCCCCATACATTTCTTCAATATGTCCATTGACATTTCCTAAACTTGTTTGTTGAGAAATGAAATATTTCTGACTTCTTTTCATGATTTTAGACATCAAAAACATAGAGACTGGCAAAACACATAATGCCAATATAGTCATAGGAACGCTAATGGTTAACATCATGATAAAAATACCAATGACAGTGACAGTTGAAGTAACAATCTGTGTTAAACTCTGATTCAATGACTGAGCAATCAAATCCACGTCATTTGTGACACGTGATAAAGTATCACCACTAGAATGTGTATCAAAATAACTTAATGGTAAACGATCCATCTTTTCAGAAATCTCTTTTCTAAAATCATAAGCAACTTTTTGTGAAATACCTGAAGTTAAAAATCCCTGTACATAGTTCAATAAAGCACTTAATAAATAAATACAAACTAAGAAAATGAGAATTTGAAAAATAGCCTCAAAATCAATACCACCAGTATGTGTGACCTTAGCCATAATTCCTTCACTTAACTTATCTGTTGCCTGGGCTAACACTTTAGGTCCAAAAATAGAGAAGACTGTAGACCCACCAGCAAAGATAAAAATGAAAATAAATTTAATATAATAAGGTTGAAGATGTGCAAATAATTTCTTGATTGTTCCTTTAAAGTCCTTAGCTTTTTCGGTAGACATTCCTCTACCACCCATATGTCCTCTAGGCATTGGCCAATTCCTCCTTTGAAAGTTGTGAATAAGCAATCTCCTGATAAACCTGACAGTTTTTCATCAATTCATCATGAGTACCTTTTCCAACAATTTTTCCATTATCTAATACGATAATCTGATCTGCATCCATAATAGAAGCAATTCTTTGTCCAACAATCAAGACGGTCTTTTTTGTTTTTTCCATTAACTGACTTAATTCTTTTCTTAATGTCGCATCTGTCTTAAAGTCAAGTGCTGAAAAACTATCATCAAAGATAAGAATTTCAGGATCCTTGGCTAAAGCTCGTGCAATCGCCAGTCTTTGTTTTTGCCCACCAGAAACATTAGTTCCACCTTGGGAAATAGCTTCATCTAAACCATGTGGTTTCGCATCCACAAATTCTTTTGCCTGAGCAACTCGAATGACTTCATTTAAATCTTCATCACTGGCATCAGGAGCTCCATATTTTAAGTTAGAACGAATTGTTCCAGAGAATAAGACACCTTTTTGAGGAACTAGACCAATACGTTCTCTTAAATCATGCTGATAAACCTCTTTAACATTGACACCATCGACAAGCACTTCACCTTCACTGACATCATAGAAACGTGGAATCAAATGAATTAATGTACTCTTTCCTGATCCTGTTGAACCAATAAAGGCTGTCGTTTGTCCCGGTTTTGCGACAAAGCTGATATGACTTAATACGGCTTCCTGTGCTCCAGGATATTGGAAGGATACATCTTTAAACTCTACCATTCCTTTTTCTTGTTCGTGGAATGCTTCAGGCTGTTTAGGATCTTGAATTGTTAAATCTGTTGATAAAACTTCATAAACACGATCAGCAGCAACACTGGCACGTGGAATCATAATGAAGATCATGGCAATAAACAAGAATGACATAATAATTTGCATTGCATATTGAATAAAAGCCATCATTTCTCCAATCGCAATATTTCCTAAATCTAGTTGTTGAGAACCCACCCAAACAACTAAAACAGTCGCAAAGTTCATGATAAACATCATAATTGGCATTAATGTCGCCATAGCACGATTGACAAATAAGTTAACCGTTGTTAAATCATTATTGGCTTTATCAAAACGTTCTTCACTATGTTTTTCATTACCAAATGCTCTAATGACTAAAACTCCTGTTAAATTTTCACGCATTGTTAAATTTAATTTATCAATTAAAGATTGAATGATTTTAAACTTAGGTAAAACAACTTTCATCAAAACAATGATGACAGCAGTAATGACAATTAATATCATTAAAATAATCCAAGTCATTGATGATGAATGTGTAAAAGCTTTAATTAAAGCTCCAATTCCCATCATAGGTGCAAACAAAACAATTCTCAGCAGCATAATCATTAACATTTGCACTTGTGTAATATCATTCGTTGTTCTGGTAATTAATGAAGCTGTTGAAAATTTATTAAATTCACTGTTAGAAAAACTCTCAACTTTTTCAAACACTGCTTTTCTTAAATCTCTCGCAAAACCAGAGCCAACACGTGATGATAAAAAGGCAGATGCCATTGCAGCAAGTGATCCTATCAAAGCAATGCCCAGCATCTTTAATCCAGATTGGAATATATAAGCCGTCTGCATCTGATCAACATCTGCTCCTAAAGCTTCATATTCAGTTTTGACACCATTTCCAGCTGCTACCAGCATTGTTGACTCCCCCATTGTCTCAATCTGACTGTCAATCTGTTGTGTCATCTGGTTTCTTGTCTCTTCATCCATCATCGCAAAAGCCTGATAGACATCCATTCCCTCAGGTAAATTTTGGAATAATTGCTGATATTCAGCAGAATTTTCATCCATACTATCAATAGATGAAACCATCAGCATAGGCTTAATCAATGCACTTTCCAACTCTTTTGTCTGTTGTTGTGAAAGATCATTAAGAATATAAGCATCTTTCAATTTTGGAAAGTCTTTTTTTATGTTATCTGATAAATCTTCATATGGGGTATAAGTATAACTTGATTCAATAGTATCTTTTTGCTGTTCATCTGCAAAAATTAATAAATGTTCAAAAGTTTCCTGACTATATACTTCAGCAATTGACGTATCAAATCCCCCAGCTTGGATCCCATTTGTCACTATATCACTCATATAGTCTGGCAAGGCCAATTCAGATTGTGATTGAATAAAAACACAAGCAATACACAAAAGTATTGGCAACCAGAATTTATAAGCAAACTTGCGTAACTTAATCACTTGATTTCCTCCTTTAAATTCTTTTTGATTTTTCTGATCACATTTAAAACAGCATCATAATCATCAATCGTCATATTTTGACAGATAACATGATGAATATGATCAAAGTCCTGTTTCAACTCATTCATGATTGTTTTTCCAAAATCAGATAAAACAATCTGATAATTTCTTTTATCGTCTGGATTCATTTTCTTTTCAACAATTCCCATGTCAACCAGACGTCTTATTCGAACTGAAAGAGTTGCTTCAGTAATACGAAGTTCTTTAGCAATCTGTTTTTGATTCACTTGATTTTGAGAAATAAAAGAAATCAGACGCATTTGTTCTATCGTCAAATGATGACAACTTTGCATGGTCAGTTTTTGAACCAATTTATGAACTTCGCCCACTTCTTCCATCATCTTTCTAAAGTATTCATATTCCATAGCATACCTCCTTCGAATAAATGTAACTCCCATTATAGTTAGTGCACTAAGTAATGTCAAGAAAAAAACAGTTATTTCCATAACTGTTATTCTCTTACTTCTCCATGACCATAGATTTTATATTGATAAGATGTCATTTCTCTTAATCCTAGTGGTCCTCTCGCATGCAATTTTTGTGTACTGATTCCTAGTTCTGCCCCAAAGCCAAACTGTCCACCATCACTAAAGCGAGTAGAAGCATTATGATAGACACAGGCAGAATCAATACTGCTCATAAAGAAATCTGCTCTCTCTTTGTTTTCTGTAATAATAGCTTCAGAATGTTTGGTAGAATATTGATAAATATGTTCAATGGCTTCATCAATGCTGGAAACAACTCTCACAGCCACAATATAGTCATCATATTCTGTCGCATAATCTAAAGAAGTGGCCGGAATACAAGGAATGATTTTTTGAACTTTTTCATCACCACGGATCTCCACTTGATTTTCAAAAGCCTTATACATCAAAGGCAAATATACATCTGCAACATCCTGGTGTACCAAGATGGTTTCAATCGCATTACAAACTGATGGTCTTTGTATTTTCGCATTTACACTGATATCTATCGCCTTTTTCATATCCGCATCTTTATCAATATATAAATGACAGTTTCCTGCCCCTGTTTCAATAACTGGTACAGTAGCATTTTGAACCACATGTGAAATCAATCCAGCTCCACCTCGTGGTACGACAACATCTACATAGCCATAAGCATGAATCAATTCATCAACCATTTCTCTTCCACCATAATCAATAAGCTGAACACATTCAACAGGTAATATATTTTTGATAGCCTCCTGCATCAGCTTTGTTAAAATACGATTAGAATACATTGCTTCTTTGCCACCTTTTAATATACAGACATTAGAAGACTTGATACATAGGCAGGCAATATCCACTGTGACATTAGGTCTTGATTCATAAATGATACCAAATATCCCCATAGGGACTCGCACCTGTTGTATCAATAAGCCATTAGGCCTTTTGATTTCTCTGATGATTTCTCCTATTGGATCCTCTAATTCAACTAACTGCAAAACATCTTGCGCCATAGCCTGAATTCTTTTTTCATCCAGTTTTAAACGATCAATCATCGCTGAGGACATACCTTGTTGCTTCGCATTTTCAATATCCTTTTGATTTTCTTGAATAATATTTTGCATCTGATCAAGAAGCGTTCTTGAAATCTGCATTAAAGCCTGATTTTTTGTTTGGGTATCTATTCTCATCATCTGACGACTGGCATCCTTTGCCAGATGCAGTTGTTTTAAAAGTTTATCATTCATGGTTTTCATCTCCTAACAATACCATATTATTCACATGAATCACTTCATCATAGTCATGACTCTTAAGTATGTTTTTCATTTCCTGACTATTATGACCCTTAATTAAAGAAATTTCAAAACTTGTATATTGCACAATCCCTTTAGCAATCTTTTCTCCCTGTTTGTTGAGAACGTCTACAACCTGCCCAGCAAAAAACTGTCCCTGAACATCTAAAATACCAGAAGACAATAAGCTTTTATGCTGCTTGATTGCCCGACATGCGCCATCATCAATAATCAAACTTCCTTTCGATTGTGTACGATAGGCAATCCAATGTGCTCTTGCTTTCATATGTCTACCACTTGCGCCATTGAACCATGTTCCTTCTTCATTTTCATCAAAAATATGCAATAAACTATTTTCCTTTTGTCCATTCACAATAACCATATGTTTTCCATAATCATTGACAATCTTGGCCGCTTTAATTTTTGTAGCCATTCCTCCCGTTCCAAGCTGTGAAGTTGAACCAGATGCCATCTTTTCAATATTTTCATCCACGCGATCAACATATTTTAAAAGCTTTGCTTCAGGATGTACATGTGGATTAGCAGTATATAAACCATCAATATCACTGACGAGAATCAACAAATCTGCATCAATCACAGGAACCAGTAAAGCAGCTAATGTATCATTATCACCAACTTTAATTTCTTCAACTGCCAAAGCATCATTTTCATTGACAATAGGAATGACACCATATTTCATTAAAGCATTCATTGTATGAGAAAGATTTAAGAGTCTCTGACGATCATCAAAATCTCCATGATTTAATAAAACCTGCGCACATTTTAAGTGAAACAACTGAAAAAGCTCTTCATAAATCTGCATCAGTTTCGCCTGTCCAATTGCTGCCAAAGCCTGCTTTTGTGGAAGTGTCTCAGGCTTTCGTGGTAATTCCATAAATCCCATTCCCGCACTAATCGCTCCAGAAGACACCACAACAACCGAGTACCCATTTTCAATCAGTTTAGCTATTTGCATAACCAGATATAAAATCTTCTGTTTATCAATATACCCGGTTTCCTGACATAATGAAGATGATCCAATTTTAATAATGATTCTTTTAATATTTTTAATATTCCTCATGATAATCCTTTCTTATTTCCTTATAAAATAAATATTTCGCAATTTCAAATCTTCCTTTAAAAATACCAATATATAAAAATAAAGATGTCACAATACAAAACAGCATCAAAATATCATTCAAATGTCCAATCCATAAAACAATACAACCCGTGATCATCCAATAAAAAGCATGTCTTAAAATATATAAAAGATAAAGACGGATATAATCTATAATATGATATTTCATTAAACGAATAGAATAATGAATACATTCACTCCATGAAAATTCTTCAAGTTCCATTACATAAGGAACTGGCATAAACAATGTTGTTAAAAAGAGATAAATAATAATACATACAATCAAATTCATAAACAGGAAAGCATTTTGTAAAATGGGCTGAACATATTCAAACTGTGGTATAAAATATTCCGTTTGAATAAACGCATTTCCTAAAGAAGCAATCCATTGTACAGGAAGTTCAGGAATCAGATTCCTTATTGTTAATAATGATGGAAGAAAACATATCAAAACACTCAATAAGATAATCGCTTTACGCATCAGATATGCTGGAGCTACTCTTGGGAAACAGAAAACGCCATTCAATGAATCATGATAATCCAAAACTGGTTTTTCTTCATCAACCAGTTTCATTGCACATTTGACATACCCATAACCAATAGGTGATAAAAACAAAGATACAAAAAAGGAGAAAAGTCCACTTCTTAAATATTGAGCCAAAATAGCTACATAACCAACATAGAAAAACTCTGGAATAATGCTTGTTTTATATTTTCTATAAATCTGATCTGCTTTTTGTCCAATCCATTGAATATTCATAACTTCCCCCCTTTTTCGTTATTGAAGATATTATACACAAGTTCTTAAAATTTGTAAAACTGAAAACAATCTCTTTAGATGACTACAATTATCTTGCAATAATAAAAAGAAGCTATAATGATTCTTGATTATAACATCAAGTTTTCATTATCGCTTCATTAAAGATTAATTCAATCTCTTTTTGATAAAGTATGCACCAGCACCTAATGCAATCATACCAGTTACAACATAAAGACCAATAACACTCTGATCTCCAGTTTGAGGAGTTTGAGCTGTTGTTTGTGTACTTGTAGTACTTGTTGGAGAAGTTGTTGTCTGTTCATTAGGTTTTGGAGTTGTTGAATCTTGAGGATTCTGTGAATTTTGTGTTTCTTCAGTTTCTAAATCATTTCTAAAGTTAACTGAAGCCACTTTTAATTCCTCAGCATCTGTTAATCCATTAGCGAACATTTCGCTCATTCTCTCACTTGTAACAACTTTTCCATTTTCCACAATGACAAGTCCACCAGCCCATTTTTTATCCTGGGCTACTTGATCTTGTGCATATTCCAGAGCTGTTAATACCCATGATGCAAAATCCGAAGTATTCAGATAAGGAGTATGTCCACCAATAATACCTGTAATTCCATGTTCTTCAATATAGTTCACTGATTTTTGAACACCATCAATCCAACTTTGAAGTGATGATAAACTAACAGTCGTTCCCCCTAAATGAACTTGTGCTCCTAAAGTATCACCACTATATAAGATGTTGTTTGTTAAATCTGCTAACTGTCCACCACCTGGTGTATGTTCATCTGGAATTTCAATGAACTGGAATTCGTTTCCAGCAACACTAATCTTTTCCATATCACTGATTGTTTGAACATCAAACAATTCAACAAGATCTTGGCCAATCATATTGTCTGCAACTGTATCTTTTTCAGTTAAAACAGTATGTGGTTCATTTTCGGGCCAGATAAGTGTTGTGATTTCTTTTAATCTTTCATCCTGTGCAATCATGGCCAAGTTATTGACATGGTCACCATGATTATGAGTTAAGAAGATCTTCAATGATTCACATTTATCGCCAATGACACTCTTAATGACATTGTTAAGCGCATAAGAACCATACATATCAACATCAATCATGAAAGCTTCTTTACCATCTTCACTGACATAAATCATAGGATTTTCAAGATCTGTACCACGTAACATATACAATTGACCAGGACCTTGATTATCCATTTGAATCACAAAGAAATGACCATATTTTAAAGTATATTCATGTTGCATTTCCTGAGCTTCTTCATCGCTTAATCCCATCACAAGTCCTGTGATTGAATCATGAGCTCCTAAATCATATCCCCACCATCCATGAGAATCAATATGGAATGTCAATGTCACATTTCCTTCTTTACTTGTTGCAATGACATCAGAACCATTACTCTTCGTATAATCATATTTTAAATTCGTTGTTGGATCAAAATCATTGATTTGTTTCAATAATCCAGCAAGTTCATCAATATAAGCACTGTTGACTTCATTTCCCTTATTGTCAACAACAGTATATTGAGGATATGTATCCAACAATTGTTGAATCTGTAAAACATCAGTATAGTAGTTCATCATATTGTAATAGCTTTCTCCGGCAGCTGATTTACCATTGAGATAATCAGAAGCCAAATAAACATCTTTCAATTGAACGTCAACTGTTAAAGTTTTATTTGATTCATCTACAGTTGCTGTTAAATCAGTTGTATCAAGATGTGCTTTTAAATATTCAGAAACTTTTTGTTCTGTCTTGCTTCCATCAGCTTCATATCTAGGAATGATAACTGAACTAATGGCTTTATCATAAGAAGCAGTATCTGTTGCTGTATTAGTTTTTTGACTAGCAAATTCTAGTACTGCATCTTCTTGAGCTGTAAATCCAGGTCTTTTCCCATCGTGATTTAAGTCGCTTGCTTCTGAATAAAAACTAATTCCATTACCATAAGCTTTATTAGTAATATATTCATTATTTCTTACATCTTTCATCAATTGAACAAACTCTTTGACGTATTGTTTACCTATTTCTCCAAGAAGACATTGATCTTCTGTATTAGCTGTAGCTGCGACATATGGATTTGTACCATATTGTTGCCAACGATGTCCACTATAAAGAATTGGATTATCCATATCTTTAATAGCGTTCCATAAATTATTAACACCATATTCAAATTCTTCTAATGTTTTAAGATTACCTAAATAAACAGTACTTGATCCCACTGAATCATCTGAAAAGATAATTTCTCTTTCATAATTAATTAATGCACATGATCCTTCAGTTTGACCAGGAACATCTACAACTTTCATTTTGAAATGTGTTGTTCCCAAAACATCATCTTGTTTAAATGTTTGAACCTCGTAATTTGCAGTCACTTCTGGAATACCAGCATAATCCTTTTCATGGATATACATAGGTGTACCTACAGGGATAACTTCCGTAGTCACAAATGCACCTGTATGATCTCCATGATTATGAGCAATAATTACTTGTAAATCTTTGTCAACATTAAATACTAATTCATCTAAAATACTTTTAAGATCTTGATTAAATGTTGTATTTGCTGATGCTGCACCATTACCACCATCTATCAATACAACTTCATTTCCATCAATAATTAAATACATTGATGAACAATTATTCATTCCTTGATTATTGAAACCAGCTGGATTTACAGCAGTCGCTTCATCAATGTGTAAAACACCTTCTTGAACTTTTGTAGCTCTTAATCCACCAACTTCATACCAATCTTCCAAGTTTGCATCTACTAATGCTGTTAAGCTATCGGCTTTGTTACCTTCCTCTAAGGAAATCTCTGAACCTTCTTGAACAGTTTGTACTTGTTCTGTTGCATAAACATTGTTAAACAATGCTGGTGCTAACATAGAAAATGTTAACGATAATGCAACAAACTTTTTTAGTGATTTTTTCATTTTTGCCCTTCCTTTCCTCTTTTCTGATATCATTGTACCAAATAAGTAAGCGCTTTTATATTTTTTAAAAAAATGTTTGTTTCTATATTTGAGACACTTATTATAATAAAAAAAACGTCTCATTTTTTGAGACGTATCGAGCTTATAAAAAGTGTTGAGAACATTGAACTGTAAGATAATCCATGATATACATAAGAATAAAATCATCATAATAACTACTCTTTGTTGAAGGAAGTTTTATATCATACTGTGTTGTATGATGATAGTCGTTTTTATGAGAAATCAGGACTGTCGATTGAGAATGGTTTAGTATTTGTTGATAAGTATCTCTATTGCTTTCAAGAAAACGACCAGAATAACTGATAATGATATGGACACCTTCAGGTACATCTATCTTGGAAGGATGATAGCTAAATTGAATAACTTTGACAGGAATACCTAAAATAGCCATATCTTCAATAAATGACTGACACAGCGCTAAAGGATAAGTTGCTCCATAAATATATATTTTTTTATATGTTTGAATTAAATCAACAACTTCTTGAAGCTGATGTGTAAAAGTTTCTTCTTGAAATTCAGCAGTCATCATTTTCATAGCATTCATACAGTTTTGAAAATCAAAATGAGCATTCTTTTCTTTTAATTGCAATGTCCTTGTTTTCATAGTGGATAAGAGTTGACTTTTAAAATTTCTAAATGATTGAAAACCTAATAAATGACAGAATCTTAAAATCGTATTTGTAGACATATGACAATCATCAGCCATTTTTTGAATACTTATTGTTTCAATCACTGATAAATGATTTAAAATATATCTTGCAATTAAATAATAATTATCATCTTTTAAATTATTCTGTTGTATTAAAACTATCAATGATAAAACTGTATTCATGAATTCATCTCCTTTATCATATGTTGATAAATATAATCATCTAAATGTTCTAAATAAAGAGGAGTTGAATGATAATATCCATAAGGAACTTTAATATTATGAAATTCCTGCCATTGATCAGTATCTGCTTCTCCAATATAAAACTTAATGAAAGGAAATTCATTGATTTTTTCAAGATTAAGCATGTGGGATGTGTTTAAACTCTTTTCATAAATACCTTGTATTCGCCATGAACTTTCCACCATAATGAATAGATCATTGGGATGAAAACGTTCAAGAATATCATAACATTTAGATAAGTCCCAACGATTCAACATCATAACATCACAATGTACCGAAAACAAATAAAAAATCATCTTAGAAAAAGATATAATTTCTCTTTCATTTCCATAAAACGCAATTTGCGATGCATGTTTAATTTGTTTTATAAAATCATCTATATTTTGACAATCAATGATATCATGAAGTGGTTCTACTGAATAAGACATATCCTGCGAAGAAATAAGCTTGATTTTGATTTCCTCATCCAGACTTAATAACAAATCCTTGAAGCTTGAATAACCACCTTGATGATAGAAACGATGTAAAGAAGCCTTAGAAATTCCAAGCTCTTCAACTACTTTTTTCACTTTCAAATGATTTAATGAATTCATATGCATCAACAAATAACGTGCAATATCACTATAATTACTTTCTTGTCCGCATAACTTCAATAATCGTTCATAGGTATACATGATATTTTCCTCCCCATTCCTTCAATATTATACTTGATTATGTAGAAAATGAAAAGATAGACATAAGAATATGATATTGATTTGTCTATCAAAAAAGAGAAGTTAAACAAAATTTAACTCCTCCTACCCTTCTTGAAATTGAGCATTATACAATTGACTGTAGAAGCCACCTTGAGCCAACAATTCTTCATGTTTTCCCTGTTCAACAAGATAACCATCCTTAATCACAAGAATCAAATCAGCATTTTTAATTGTTGATAAACGATGGGCAATCACAAAACTTGTGCGTCCTTTCATCACATTTTGCATTGCATCCTGTAATCGTTTCTCTAAACGGGTATCAACTGATGAAGTGGCTTCATCTAAAATCATGATTTGCGGATCTTTTAATAAAGCACGCGCAATTGTTAACAACTGCTTTTCTCCTTGAGAAATATTATTTGCCTCTTCATTGACAATTGAATCATAACCATCTGGTAAAGTTCTAATAAAATGATCCACATTCGCCTGTCTAGCTGCTTCAATGACTTCATCTTTTCTTGCACTCAAACGTCCATAGTGAATATTTTCATAGATTGTCCCATGAAAAAGCCATGTATCCTGTAATACCATTCCAAACATAGAACGCAGTTCCTCTCTTGGAATATCTCTAATATCTACACCATCAATGCGAATACATCCAGATGTCGCATCATAGAAACGTAATAAAAGACTAATCAATGTTGTTTTTCCTGAACCCGTTGGACCGACAATGGCTACCATCTGTCCACTTTGAATATCAATATTCAAATGATGTAAGACTTCTTTATCATGATACCCAAAACATAATTGATCAAATTCAACATGTCCTTTGACATTTTGAATAGTTTGTGGATGTTCAACTGGCTGTTCTTCCGTTTCATTTAATATTTCAGAAATTCTATGTAGAGCCGCAAAGGCTGATTGAATCTGAGATGACAGATTGCTTACCTGAGAAATAGGATCATTGACCTGCCAGATATAGCGCACAAAAGCCTGTAACTCTCCTACCAATAATGTTCCCTGTAAAACAAATAAACTTCCTAAAAAACCAATCGTTCCAATAATCATATAGGTTACCAGTGAAATACATGGTGAAATGATGGATGACATGAATTGTGCCTGAAAAGCATTGTGATATAAATTCTGATTAATATCTTTAAATTTTTCAATCACATCTTTTTGTTTATTAAACAATAAGATTTCACGATATCCACCATACATCTCAGTAATCGCCCCATTCAGATTTCCCACAGCATCCTGTTGCGCCTGGAATTTCTTTTGAGAACGCTTGACAATAACTTTAGTGATAATCGTCGCTGCTGGAATAATCAACAAGACAATACATGTCATCAGAATATGAATACGAATCATCATGACGATGGCTAAAATTAGCATCAGAACACCTCTAATGATTTCCGTCAAAGTTTGCTGGAGAGCATTAGACAAGGTATCGACATCATTTGTGATACGGCTTAATACATCTCCATACTTATGGTTGTCAAAATAGCTGACAGGAAGTTTTCTGATTTTATCCTGAAGGGCATTTCTTAAATCATGCATTGTCTTTTGAATAGAATTGGTCAGAGTCACGATTGTTATCGATTGAGAAACTGTTTTTAAACAGTAAAATCCCAGTAACATCATCATAATTTCAATCACACGCTGAAAATCGACTCCTGCACCTTCTACATTTTGCATAATATCCATTGCATTTTCCATCAATAATGATGTTAGCATTCCTTCAATCATTGGTGAAATCGATAAAGCAAAGCATGTCACAACAATCATAGCAATCGCTATAAAGAAGCCCCATTTATAAGGTGAAAGGAATGGAGAAATTTGATGAATGGATCTTTTGAATGTCTGCCATTTTTTATTCATAAGCCAATTCCTCCTCACTTAACTGTGATGAAGCAATTTCATGATAAATAGGACAAGTCTTTAATAAATCATGATGTTTGCCATGTCCTACAATCTGACCTTCATCCAAAACAATAATCTGATCGGCATCTTTAATCGTAGAAATTCTCTGTGCCACAATAAAAACAATGGAATGCTTGGTTTCATCTTTTAAAGCATGCCTTAAAACAGCATCAGTTTTATAGTCTAAAGCAGAAAAAGAATCATCAAAAATATAAATTTCTGGTTTTCTAATCAAAGCTCTCGCAATGCTTAAACGCTGTCTTTGTCCACCTGAAACATTCGTTGCACTTTCTGTAATCATTTCATCAAAACCTAACGGTTTTTGCATAATAAAATCATAACTCTGTGAGACCTTTGCAGCATGTTCTAATTCTTCTAATGATGCATCTGCTTTTCCATATTTTAAATTTTCCGCTATTGTTCCAGTAAAAAGCATAGCTTTTTGAGGAATAAACCCAATCTTATTTCTTAAATCATCAATACGATAATCTTTGATATCCACACCATCAATTTGAATACTTCCACTACTGATATCATAGAAACGAGGAATCAAATTAATCAATGTACTCTTTCCAGATCCCGTACTTCCAATAAAAGCAACAGTTTCTCCTTCATGTGCTTCAAATGAAATATTTTTTAATACTGGTTCCTCTCCATCTGGATAAACAAAAGTCACATCTTTGAAAATCACCTGATGTTGAGCAGTACGTGATGGCTTTGTCTGAGTCACAGTATCTTGAATACCACTTTGTGTATTTAATACATCCTGAATACGTCTAGCAGAGACTGCGGCACGTGGATACATCACAAATACATTACAAAACAGCATCATTGAAAACATAGCGTGAAAAAGATAATCCTGAAAAGCGATTAATTTTCCTACCTGTAGAGTACCAGCATCCACCATAAAGCTGGCTACATAGAAAATAAGCAGGGTTGCTAAATTCATCAGGAAATAAAAAATTGGCTGAGTCAAAAGCATAAGCTTAAAGATTCTTTTGGTATAACCTGTAAATTCACTATTTGTCTGATTAAAACGAGATTGTTCATAATCATCATTACCAAAAGCTCGAATAACTCTTAAACCGGAAAGATTTTCTCTGGTAATACGATTCATGTGATCTAAAGAGCGCTGCTGTTTTTGAGACAATGGTTCTGATATTCTTGCCACAACAACGACACCAATCACAATAACTGGCAATGTTGCTGCAATAATGGCAGATAATTCTAGTAATGTCTTCAAAGTCATGAACACACTGATAACGACCATAACAGGTGTCATTAAAGCAGTTCTTAATAAAACATTGACAAATAATTGAATCTGGAAAGCATCATTATTAGTACGTGTTATTAATGACGAAATGCCAAAACGATTAAATTCGTGTGGAGAAAAACTTTGAATATGAGTAAAAATATCATTACGCATATCTCTCGTAATAGAAGTAGAGATTTTTGCACAGCAGAATCCTAATATTATCGTCCCAGCCACACCAATGATAGAAATACCTATTGCCAAGAACCACATAGAGTATAAATACCCTTCATTTTGGGTTGTCACCCCATTATCAATCATATCAGCAATTATTGTTGGTAAACCTAGTTCTACCAAAGCAAAACCAAAGACGGATATCACATTTAAAACAAAAAGTTTTTTATATTTTTTGAGATAATGTAATATAAGTTTCATATTGACCTCCTTTTGACATGTGACAACATTATATAACAAATATCCATAAGAGTATAGGTCTATTCCATAAAAAAACAATACTCTCCTTTCAAGAAAGTACTGTTTCTATCAATCAAATCATCATTGTGATTGATCACATGTAAATGGCGCATCTTTTAATCTGATAAAGTATCCTTGATCATGGCTGCAAACTGGACAAAGCTGCGGTGCTCTCGTTCCTTCAAAAATGAATCCACAGTTTAAACACATCCAATAACATGGTGTATCCGATGCATAAAGTTGCCCATTTTCTAAAAGGGTTGCAAACTTTTCAAAACGATCACCGTGCGTTTTTTCTATCTCAGCAATATTAAAGAAATCTTGGGCAATTTTATGGAAACCTTCTTCTTTAGCAACTGTTCCAAAATTCTGATAAACATCTTCATATTCTTCATATTCATTATGTCTGGCACTCTTTAAAAGTGACAAAACATCATCATAGGTATCCACTGGATAGCCGCCATCAACGCTAATCGTTTCTCCTGTCAATTCTTTTAAATGATTATAAAAGATTTCAGCATGTTCCTTTTCCTGATTCGCTGTAAAATAAAAGACATCAGCTAACATGTGATAACCTTTTTTAGCGGCCAAACCACCTGCAAAAGTATAACGATTTCTGGCCTGTGATTCACCCGCAAAAGCACGCATTAAATTATCTTTTGTTTGACTATTTCGAAAATCCATATTCTTTCACCTCAAAAACAGTATAACCATTCTGTCATAAAATCATTCATCACGACTCCATTTCTTTAAAAGAATATGCATAATCATCTGTAAAATCATAATAATAGCAATCAACCATAATATCCATGCAAAAATGCCTGTCATATCAATTTGAACACGTGCAAAGTATAATTGCTTACCTATTCCATATTGAGATGAAACAAAAATTTCTGCCATTACACCAACTTTTAAGCTTAAGGGCAAACATGATTCAATAGCGGAAATAATATAGCCTTTTATCAATGGTAAATAGGCATATTTCAGATTATAGAAAAAAGAATGATGATAGAGCAAAATGATATCTTGTAAGTCACTGTCAATATGACAAATGCCCTGCATAGCATTGAAATAAAAAACAGGAACAAGCATAAAAAAGACAATCAACAACAAAGCTGTATCACTATGAAACCAGACGAGCAGTATGAGAATATACCCAATTTGTGGAATTGTCTGTAAAAAAGTCATAACAGGTTGTAAACATTGTCGAAATGGTATAGAAAGACCACTCACTATGCCTAAAAAAATACCGATGATCATCGCTAAGAAAAAACTACTTAATACACGTATCAGAGTCAACCCAACAGCAACATAAAATTGTTTTTCAGATACATAAGTCAGCATTCTAAACAAAACATCGCCAGGAAATGGCAAAATGACTTCTTTTTGAATCATCAATGAAGCCATTTGCCATAAAAGCATCATTATAATAACTGTGATAATTTTTCTTTTCATGAAGCCAACATATTAGAATTATATGTGATATTGAAAAGCTGTAAAAACTGACTTATTTCATTTTCACATTGATCAGCAGGTACATAATGTACGTTTTGACGTTCAATTGAGGAAACTGTGATATCAACACTTGGAAGTCCTAATTGTTCTATTCCAATATTTTCTAATTTTTCTTTCAATTCAGGATAACCATTTTCACAAAATTCTTCAATAGACTGAAACAATTCATCATTCTGATATCCATCTTTGACAAACATCGCAGCCTGAGGATATCCACTTCCTCCATAGGCTTCCTGTAAATCAACAATGACAGATAAATCAATACCAGATTGTTTCGCTTTCGCAATTGTCGCACTTGCGAGTGGTTCTGCCAATAATCCTACTTTTGCCTGACCTGAAATTAATCTTTGTTGGACAAGAGTTGCGGATGAATAGTAATGGGGCTGAAGATTTGTTTCCACATCGACTGTTTCGACAATTTTCTGTGGTACAGCTCCTTCACCAAATAAAGCCAGTTCCCCTGTTTCATCAAGTGCTTCAGCTGAAGTCCCAACATAATAAAGATTACCCCATGTTAAAACACTTTGCAGACGATAATCCGTCTGTTCTTGAGCAATAAGCTGTGCTCCTAAATTAATTGGAGCAACAATGATATCATACTCACTATCTGCTTTAGATAATTCAGCAATCAGCTGATCGGTTCCATCTACAAAATCAATACTACCATCTTCACAGATTTGCTCATATTCACCAACGAGCGCTAAAGATGGTGCACCCGTTGGACATAGAATATGAACAGCTTTTTCTTGTTGTTGACAAGCCGTCATCAACACACCAATGAATAAAGATAAAACTATTTGAATTATTTTTTTCATAAAAACCTCCAGATTTATTTAAATCTTGCTTTCTTTGTATAATGTGTATGCAAGAGGTGATGAGCCTTTTCGCTATTGGGTTCTCCTAAAAAGTTTTTATAGAGATTTTGAATCTGTGAGTTCTTATGAGATTTACGCACTGGCAATGAAACATCTTCATCATACAAAGCTTTGGCACGTGCCTGTTTATAATTAAATCCACTATTTCGTAATGTTGCATTGACATAAGGTTGTCCACCACCATTAATACATCCACCTGGGCAGCCCATAATTTCAATAAAGTGATATGGAGAAACACCCTTTCTGATATCTTCTAACAATGGTTTAGCTAGACTCATGCTTTGAGCCACTGCCACCTTTAATGTCTGATCTCCAATCTTAATCGTTGATTCTTTGACTCCTTCAACACCTCTCACCGCATGATAATCTATCATCGTTAAGTCTTCTTTGGCCAAAACATCTGCGACCGTTCTTAAAGCGGCTTCCATAACGCCACCACTGGCTCCAAAAATAACACCAGCACCACTATATTCACCAAAGAGATCCTGATCAAAATCATCATCTTTTAATTCAGGGAAATTAATTCCAAACATCTTAATAAGTTTTGCCAATTCACGTGTTGTCAAAACAGCATCAACATCTGGATAGGGCTGTGTTAGATTTTCAGGTCGTTCTTTTTCTCCTTTTTTCGCCACACATGGCATGATAGACACAACATAAATATTTTGCGGATCCATATCATGCGTTTGGGCATAGAATGATTTAATCATTGCTCCTAACATCATATGTGGTGATTTACAGCTAGAAAGATGGTCTAATAAATCCGGATATTCATGTTCAATATAATTGATCCATCCTGGACTACACGATGTCAACATTGGTAAAACACCTTGATTTTTAAGACGCCCAATAAATTCATAACCTTCTTCCATAATTGTTAAATCAGCTCCAAAGTTTGTATCATAAACCTTATCAAAGCCAACCAATTTCAAAGCATGAACCATTTTTCCAGTGACACGTGTTCCTATTGGCATTCCAAATTCTTCACCTAAAGCTGCTCTAATTGCAGGAGCTGTTTGCACAACGACATATTTTTGGGGATCATTTAAAGCCTCAATCACATCATGAATTTCTTCTTTTTCATGTAATGCACCAACAGGACAGACATTAATACATTGTCCACATTGCATGCAGTTCACATCATCAAAGCTTTTATCATAGATAGGTCCCACTTTTGTTTTGAAACCACGATTCATATACCCTAAAATACCTAATCCCTGTGTTTTCATACATGTTTCTACACAACGACCACATAGTACACATTTTGACGTATTTCTCACAATTCCTGGTGAAACAGTATCAAAAGTGGGTTCGCTTTTTTCACCGGCAAAAGCATCTTCTCTAACCCCCAACTCCTGACATAAACGCTGTAATTCACAGTTGGTATTACGAATACATGATAGACAGTCTTTAGAATGATTAGAAACAATCAATTCTACAACTCTTCTTCTCGCATCAAGAGCACGAGCAGAATTTGTTTTAATAACCATTCCTTCTCTGACAGGATAAACACATGCAGCACATAATGTCTTTGCGCCTTCTACTTCCACCTGACAGACACGACACGCTCCTGTTCCTGTAACATCTTTAAGATAACATAAAGTAGGAATATGAATGCCATTATTTTTAGCGGCTTCAAGAACAGTTTGTCCCTCATAAGCTTCTACTTCTCGATTATTAATAGTTATTTTTATTTTCGACATATCAACACCTACTTTCTTTCTATAACTTTAAAGTGACAGGCTTTCATACATAAGCCACAGCGAATACATTTATCGGGATCAATTTCAAAAGCTTCTTTTCCAATCTTACCACTGATGGCACCAACAGGACACTGTCTCGCACAAAGTCCACATTTACGACAGCTTTCTTTATCGATTTCATAACGCAATAACTTTTTACAAACACCAGCAGGACAACGTTTATCAACAATATGAGCAAGATATTCATCTCTAAACTGATGAATTGTTGAAAGGACTGGATTGGGAGCTGATTGTCCTAATCCACAAAGCGCTGTATCCTTAATCGTCTGTGCTAATGTTTCCAATTCATCCAATGTTTCCATGGTTCCCTGACCATCACAAATCTGCTGCAACAATTCCAGCATACGTTTTGTTCCAACACGACATGGTGTACACTTTCCACATGATTCATCAACAATAAAATCCATATAGAATCTAGCCACATCAACCATACAGTTATCTTCATCAAGAACAATCATTCCCCCAGATCCCATCATTGAACCTAATTTAACAAGTTCATCAAAACCAATAGGTGTATCTAATTGTTCTTCTGTTAAACATCCTCCTGATGGTCCACCTGTCTGTACTGCTTTGAATGCTTTATGATTTGGACAACCTCCTCCAATTTCATAAATCACTTCACGTAAAGTTGTTCCCATCGGAACTTCAACCAATCCAGTATTAGTAATTTTACCACCCAATGCAAACACTTTGGTTCCCGGTGAAGATTCTGTCCCAATAGAACGGAACCAGTCAGCACCATGCAATATAATTTGAGCAATATTAGCATATGTTTCTACATTATTAATAATCGTCGGTTTCCCCCAGACACCTTTATGCGCAGGAAATGGAGGTTTTGACACTGGCATACCACGTTCACCTTGAATAGATTGAATCAGTGCTGTTTCCTCACCACAGACAAAGGCTCCTGCCCCTAAACGAATTTCCAAATCAAAATCAAATCCTGAACCAAAAATATTTTTTCCTAATAATCCTAATTCTTTAGCTTGGCTAATGGCTGTCTTAAGACGTTCAACAGCGATTGGATATTCAGCACGAATATAAATATATCCATAATGGGCTCCAATAGCATATCCTGCAATAATCATAGCTTCAATCACACTGTGTGGATTTCCTTCGAGAATCGAACGATCCATAAAAGCTCCTGGATCCCCTTCATCGGCATTACAGATGACATATTTTTCTTCACCTGGTTCATCCAAAGCAAACTGCCATTTTAAACCGGTTGGGAATCCTCCACCACCACGACCTCTTAAACCACTCTTTTTGATTTCATCTACAACTTGCTGGGGTGTCATTTCCAATAACACTTTTCCTAATGCAAAATATCCATCTTCAGCAATATATTCTTCAATATTTTCTGGATCAATAACACCACAATTATGCAAAGCGACACGTTTTTGCTTGGCATAAAACTTGGTATGATTAATATCATGGATTTCATTTGTTTCCTGATCAGACTCATTCAACATTAAACGTTGAACTGGTCTTCCTTTATAGAGATGTTCCAATACAATTTCCTGAACATCTTCAACTTTCACACCTTTATAAATAATATTATCTGGATAGATGGAAATATTAGGTCCAGCACCACATAATCCCAAACATCCCGTTCTTAAAACATCTATTTCTTTATCAAGTCCCATAGACTTGATTTCTTTTTCGAATTCTTTGATTAGTTCGCCAGAATTTCCAATGGTACAACCCGTTCCTGCACAAACTAAAACCTGTGTTCTTTTATACGGCATTCTCTACCCTCCTATTTTGAATAATGTCCTACTGTATATTCCTCAATGACTTCTCCATGCATCAAATGACGTAAAACGATATCTTTCGCTTTTTTTGTATCTACCAGAACATATGTTGTCTTATGATTATCCTTATCAAAAACTTCAACAATAGGTTCTAAAGCACACATCCCAATGCATCCTGTTTGCATCACAGTGACTGGTAAATGTTCTCTTGCGACTTCTTCGACTAAAGTATTCAAGACCGGTCTAGCTCCTGCCGCAATCCCACAAGTGGCCATTCCCACAACAACACGATAATCATGATCACCATTTTCACGCATCGTCATTCGTTCTTTAGCCTGATCTCTAATCCTCTTTAATTCTTCTAACGATTTCATTTCTGCATACCCTCCTTTATATAATCTTTTAACCAAAGTATGATATCTGGTTGATTGATAGGGACTCCATCAAGAATGTCTTTGATTTCTTTGGTATTCAAAACCCACTCAAAATCATCACATATATATTGAAAAACATAATCAATATGATCATCATATTGAATCAATGTAATAAGAGTTTCTGCGATATTGCCCATCGGTGGTGTATCCAAATGATTCTTGACATATTCACCAATGATTTTAGTACCCACACCTTTTTGTGATTCAATGGAAAACCAGCCACCTGTTGCTTCGACACTTTCTTTAAACATTGGAATACCCAAACCAATCTGACGTGTTGTTCTGGTTGTATAAAAAGGATCAGTAACTTTCTGTAAAGTCTTGTCATCCATTCCACATCCATCATCCAGACATTCAATATGAATGATATTATCTTTGTGACTATCACGAATCACAATTTGAATAAGTTTTGCACAAGCACGAATGGAGTTTTGGGCAATATCCAATATCGTCATGGCGATTTCCTGCATAATGCTTTCCTCCATAATCTTTGAAGCTGTTCTTCATCAATTTCATAAAACGGTTCACTTATATCTTCTAGCTGATGCGCATCACTATTGATAAAGATAAACTCATCATCAATATGTGGACATTTCTTTTTTAAATCACGATATTCTTTTGGACAAGTCACTTCTAAAGCGTCATAACTTAAATCAGAAGGAATATCATGATAAATTTCATATATGCCATATCGCTTAGCCAAAACATGCGCCAAAACCGCAACACCTTGAAACTGATGAATAGCTTCAATAACTTGATATATATTTAAATCCAAAGAACTTAACAACAAATGATTTTCCTCAGCTATGATTTCATCCATTGCATTAAAAATATATTGATTGCCATAATAATCAGGCTGATGAGGAACTTGAATCAGATGCTGATCTATCCACTGTTGAATAGGTTTTAAAGGTGTTCCTCTTTGAAAATAAGCCAAGACATGTATCTCTTCTTGACTTTGTAATTCGACGCCATGAAGAAAATCAATATGTCCTTTAAGAATTTTATTTTGAACAATCTGCTCCAAATAAGTCTGTTGCTTTAAAGAATTATGATCTGTAATAGCAATCAGCTGTAAACCCTTGATATACGCCATATTAAAAATATTATGAATTGTCATCGTATCATCACTACATGGTGATAAGGCTGAGTGAATGTGTAAATCATAATACATACTAGAATCCTAAACCTATCAGATCTTTTGCAGTCCCAAAAGCATCTTTATGACTTAAAAACAAAGGAATCTGCAATTCTGTTGCCTTTTGAATGGTATCTTCATCAGGATAGCTATCCTGAACAAAAACAATCCCAGCAAAATCATGCAATTGGGCAATGGCAATGACATTCAAATGCTTTTGCACTGTCAGCCATAACATACCCTCTTTTCCACTAGCCATCACAACACTCAATAAATCACCAATATAAATATCCTCGACCTGTCCATTTAAAGGCACTTCATTAATCAATTGCAAAGGTAATCTCAATATATTTTGAATATCCATATATTCACCTTCTCTTCACACGGCATAATGAATCATCAACTTCACCACTGGCAATACGTGTCGCTAGTCCTCGACAATTCGCAAAACCACAACTGCCACAATCAAATTGCGGTAATGTTTCTAAGATGGCATTGACTTTATTAAACCATGCCATACGATCCTTAAATGTTTGTTTCTGTTCATTCACATGACGTTTTTTATAATATTCACTGTATTGAAGTTGAGCGATGGGAGCCTGACATTGGTCAAGCATACTTTCAATGCGGAAATGTCCTTCAAAAGGGTTGTTCCATAAATAATAACCTCCAATGCACCCCTGATAACAATGATACAATGCTAATAAACGAATATGTTTCAACTGATCAAATTCAATCAGATCCAATACTGTACGAATCTGAGGCAATCCCTCTACACTCATAATTGATAACTGATGATTACCAAATAAATCACCGACATTGCTTTTCACTCCATCTCTATTGATGGCAATATTTTCTTTTCCATGTCCTTTTCTTTTATTAAAATGAGGAAACATTCTAGAAATGCTTAAAGCATAATCAATTTGCGAATCCATTTTTCCCAATGGTTCTTTCGCTAAGGTCAGTTTCCCAACACACTCACATAAAGAGAAGATACCAATATCCTGTCCTTTGTATTTTTCTCTTAAACGTCGAGCTGCAATTTCTACAGGATAATCATATGGTAAAAGATGATCAATCAGTGTTGGATATTCCTGCTTAATTAATCGATTGATTGTAGGACAAAAAGATGTCAACATGACATGGTCTGACTGACGACTATCTTTTAATGCCTGTTGATAAAGCATTCCTTCAATATCACTGTATTGAACGACTTCATCAAAATGAAATGCTTTAATCGCATGAACAAGTTCTTTTAATTCATCAAATTCCTGAAAATCAGACAAGATGGATGTTGGTATTAAGGCAATATTATAAGCATGTTGCTTGAAAGCTTCATCTAAATTCACTTCTCTTATTTTTAACTGTTTTTGATCACATACTTGAACACAAACATGACAGTTGATACATTGAGTATCATCAATAATCACTTTTCCATTGATAATAGAAATAGCTTCTGTTGGACAAGATTTCACACATTTAATACAACTTTTGCAGTTTTCACCTAAAAAATGAATAACGGGTTTCATTGAAATGTCATATATATATGCGTTCCTTCTTTTGAAGAACGAATATCAAAAGAAGATGCAACACTTTTCATATTGACGAGACCCATTCCTGCTCCAAAGCCTAATGATCTGGCTTTTGGGGAAGCTGTTGAATAGCCCGGTGTTTGTGCAAGTTCTAAATCTTCAATACCAGGACCAATATCATCAAATGACAAACGAATCAATCCATCATCATCATCAATTTCAAATGTCACTGTTCCTCCATCAGAATGAATGACAATATTAATTTCAGCTTCATAACAGGCAATTGCTACTGCCTTGAGAACTTTTCGCTCAATACCTAAAGTTTTTAAAGTTCTCTTAATATCAGTAGAGGCTTTTCCTGCATCTTCATAATTATCCTTTTCAACCTGATAAACTTTCTTCATCAACGCATACCTTTCTCATAAAGAAGACCGCAGACTTGAAACATTGTTAAATCTGTTTGAAAAAGATTAATGTGTAAATCTTTTGCCATCTCAGCCATATGTGTATCTATAGGTTTACCTCGAACCAGTAAAACAGTCTCTAAATCCAAAACCTCTGCTGTTCTTAATGATTGAACATTAGAAAGCCCACTAATCAATAAAACATCTTCTGTTTCATCCTTTAACAGGGCCAAAGCATCCGACATCAAATCTGTCGCAAATCCATGCTCATAATTTTTTTCATAGATATTTTCATCAGCTATATAAATTTCTCTTGCCTTCAATAGATCCTTGATGTCTTTCACTAACATGGTGCTTCTTCCTTTAAGTAATCAAGAATCAGCATTTTTAAATCTTCAAGTTGTTTCGCACATCCAAAAACTGTTCCATCCACACTGACAACTGGCGCAAGTCCACAGGCACCTACACAACGTGTAGCATCAATAGAAAATAATCCATTTTCACTTGTTGAATTGACTTCACACTCTGTCATTTCACAAAGCAAGTCTAAAATTGTCTGTGCCCCATTGACATAACATGCTGTTCCTAGACATACGGAAATCACGTGCTTTCCTTTTGGTTCTGTTGTAAACTGTGAATAAAAAGTCACAACACCATAGACTTTAGAAACAGGAACATCCAAAGTTTCAGCAATCTTTTCCATGGCTTCAAAAGGAATATATCCAAGTTCATCCTGAATATCATGAAGCATGAGTTTCATAGGCCCTTTTTGATCCTTATGTTTATCAACAATGGCATCAATCTTGTCTAAATACTCTTGTTTTAAACCTCCCATACACATACTCCTTTCTCTTATATATGCTTATTATAACATATTTTGAAAGCGCTTGAAATTTTATTTTGTGATAGAGTTCAACATCATTATTTTCACATCATTGTTTGATAATATGTGTTAAAAAAAGACCATTAGATTTCATTTCTAATAGTCTCCTCGTTGATGAAAAGTTTTTTTATTGCCACTGATTTGATGTCTTTCTTCCAATTTTCTTTCAATATCCTCAACCTGGACACCTTGTTGATACATTAAAACCAGTACATGATAAAACAAATCACTAATTTCACCAATCAATTCTTCCTTATTATTATTTTTGGCAGCGATAATTGTTTCACTCGCTTCTTCTCCAACTTTTTTACATATCTTATCAACACCCTGATCCAATAAATAATTGGTATAAGACTTTTCTACAGGGTGCAGCTTGCGATCGGCAATGACATCATAAACTTCATGAAAAATAGTCTTTGAAAAATCATAAGGTATGACTTCATTAAAGAAACATGAATAAGCCCCTGTATGGCAAGCTGCTCCTACTTGTTCTACGATAATCAGCAATGTATCTTCATCACAGTCTAAATACATCCCTTGAATATATTGGAAATGTCCTGAAGTTTCCCCTTTATGCCATAACTGCTTACGTGAACGAGAATAAAAATATGTTTCTCCACTCTCCAACATTTTTTCATAAGCTTCCTCATTGACATAAGCCAGCATTAAAACATCTTTGGTCTGAAAATCCTGCACAATGGCAGGAACCAATCCATTACCCTTTTCAAAATCTGGTCTCATAAATTCCTCCTTACTGGAATATGATGTTGGGCACATAATGCCTTAACATCATCAATCGTTGCTTCCTGATAATGAAACAAAGAAGCAGCTAACGCTCCATCACAATTTGTTTTTTCAAAGACTTCAACAATATCTTCTTTATCACCACAGCCTCCACTGGCAATCACAGGAATCGAAACAACATCCAAGACAGCATTAAGCATCTCAATATCAAAACCATCACGTGTGCCATCTTTATCCATGGAAGTTAATAAGATTTCCCCAGCACCTAACTGCTCACATTGTTGAACCCACTTTAATAAATCAATACCTGTGTTCTTACGACCACCGGCAATATAAACATCATATCCATCATCATCTTTTCTTTTTTTCGCATCTACAGCGACAACAACACACTGCACACCAAATTCATCAGCAGCCTGTTTAATCAAACCAGGATGCTGTATCGCTGCTGAATTAATAGAAACTTTATCTGCTCCACTGGATAATATCATACGAAAATCATCCAAACTGCGAATACCACCACCAACAGTTAATGGAATCGATAATTCACTGGCAGCTCTTTGAATCAAATCTTTGATAATATCACGATTTTCATAAGTCGCTGTAATATCTAAAAAAACCACTTCATCAGCACATTGCTGATCATATCTTTTGGCTATTTCAATAGGATCCCCTACATCTTTTAAGCCTTCAAAATTGACCCCTTTGACAACTTTACCATCTTTAATATCTAAACAGGGGATGATTCTTTTGGCAAGCATGATATCACCTCTTTTAAATTGATTTTGCCTTCATAGTACGCTTTTCCCACAATACAACCCTCATATCCTTGACGTGCTGCTTCATAAATATCCTCGGCATCTTTGACACCACCTGAAACAATGCAGCGCAAAGAACTCTCCTGCTGAATTTTCTGATAAATATCAAATGAAGGTCCCTGTAATGTGCCATCTTTGGAAATATCGGTACAAACAATATAGACAATACCCATCTTTTCTAATTCCTTAATAAAGTCCAAATAATAGGTCTGAGTATTGACCAGCCAGCCCCCCGTAGAGACATAACCATCTTTGATATCCATACCGACAACAATACGCTTTTCACCATAACGTTCAAGAGCATTTTTTAAAAATTCTGGATTCTCAATCGCTGCTGTTCCTAAAATCACACGGTCAATACCTATTCTATCCAAATAAAGTTCAACAGTCTCCATATCACGAATTCCACCACCAACTTCTATAGGAATACTAATCGTCTCACGAATTTTTTTGATTGTTGTTAGATTACCTGTCTGTCCTTGTTTGGCTCCATCTAAATCCACAACATGAAGATATTGAGCACCCATCTTTTCAAACTCTAAAGCTAAGTTTTCAGGATGAGAAGAATAAACTGTTTTTTGTTGATAATCTCCTTTATACAGGCGCACTGCCTGTCCATCTTTTAAATCAATTGCTGGTATGACAATCATTGAACCATCTCCTTAAACGCTAATAAAATTTTCTGCCCAATGGCACCACTTTTTTCAGGATGAAATTGACATCCCATGACATGATCTTTAGCCACAATCGCTGTAATCTTTTGATCACCATACTCACAATAAGCGACTAACTCATCATCAGAAGGAAAAGCCATGTAAGAATGAACAAAATATACATAGTCTCCCTCTTTTATATTTTGAATTAATGGATGTTTTTTAACAAACATTAATTCATTCCACCCCATATGAGGAATTTTTTCTGATACATTCATGAGTTTGACTTCACCTTTTAAAAATCTCAGTCCCTGTGTTTCTTGAACTTCATAGCCTTTTTCAAAAAGAATCTGCATTCCTAAACATATACCTAAAATAGGAATACCCGCTTCTTTTCTTTCCTGAAGAACATCAATCAACTGATACTTTATCAGATTTTCCATCGCTACTGGAAAAGTGCCTACACCCGGTAAAACAATACCTTTTGCCTGACGAATCACCTCAATATCACGACTGACAACAGCTTCTACGCCAATTCTTAAAAAGGCATTTTGCACACTCATTAAATTCCCGACATTATAATCTACAATCACAATCATACTCATCCCTCCTACAATAAACCTTTAGAAGACACAATCTGATCTTGATGATTTTCATCAATCATGACTGCCTGTTTTAATGCTCTAGCAAAACTTTTAAACATAGCCTCAATGATATGATGTGTATTTTCACCATAATTTTCGATAATATGCAAAGTCATCAAAGCATGATCGCTCACTGCCTTAAAAAATTCCTTTGTCATTTCTGTCTCATAATTGCCTAGTCGTTCACAATGCAACTGCGCCTGATAAACCAGATAAGGGCGACCACTTAAATCTAATGTTGTTGTGACTAAAGCTTCATCCATAGGAATGGCCATTTGACCATAGCGATAAATCCCTTTTTTATCTCCTAACGCTTCTTTTAAACATTCACCAAAAACAATACCTAAATCCTCAACAGTATGATGACTATCAACTTTTAAATCACCTTGACATTGAACAGACAAATCAAAGCCTCCATGAAAAGCTAACAGTTCCAACATATGGTCCATAAAACCAATCCCTGTTTCAATGTGTGCCTGTCCTTGACCATCAAGATTTAAAGACATTTTTATATCTGTTTCATTCGTTTGACGTTTGATTTCACTCTTTCTCATAAGTTTCCTCCTTAAATCTCACTGCAATACTATTGGCATGAGCATCTAATCCTTCTTTTTTGGCAAATGTCATCACATCATCCTTAAAAGTTGCCAAAACATTTTGAGGATAATAACTGTAAGATGAATATTTCACAAAATCATAAACACCTAAGGCACTATAAAATTTAGCTGTGCCTCCAGTTGGTAAAACATGATTTGTGCCAGACATATAATCACCTAAAGGCTCAGGTGTATATTCTCCTAAAAAGATAGATCCTGCATTATGAATAAGAGGTAAAGTGTTCATCGGATTATCAACCAGCACCTCTAAATGCTCTGGCGCAAATTCGTTAGAAACCTGAAAAGCTTCTTCAATGGAATCAACAATAAATGCTCCACCATAGTTTTCTAAAGAATCTTGAATAATATCCGCACGAGATAAATATTGAATCTGTTTTTCCAGCTCCAAATTAACTGCTTCTACCAGTGATTTTGATGTTGTAACCAACAAAGCACTGGCTAAACGATCATGTTCAGCCTGACTCATTAAGTCAGCTGCAATATATGCTGGATTCGCCTTTTCATCAGCAATAATTAACACTTCACTTGGCCCTGCAATCATATCAATATCCACTTGCCCATAACAGCATTTTTTAGCTGTCGCAACATAAATATTTCCTGGACCTACAATCTTATCCACTTTAGGAACGGTATGCGTTCCTAAAGCCACTGCGGCAACACCCTGTGCACCTCCAACCTTATAAATTTTATCAATACCACAAACATAAGCTGCAGCTAAAATCGCTGGATTGACTTTCCCATCAGCTTTCACTGGTGTAATAATCATCAAATTTTGAACACCTGCTAATTGGGCAGGAATGGCATTCATCATGACCGTTGATGGATAAGTGGCTGTTCCTCCTGGAACATATAATGCAACATTTTTTAAACCACGGGCAATTTGTCCCATGATGACTCCATTGTCTTTATATATCGACCATGATTGACTGACTTGATGTTGATGAAAATCAATCAGCTGTTCCTTGGTACGTTCGAGAATTCTTATAAAATCTTTTCCTACACTTGTCACACCATCTAATATTTCCTGTTTAGAAACAATGAACTGACGAGGATCATCAATCATAAATCCATCAAATTGTTGACAATATTTCATTAAGGCCTGATCCCCATTTTTCGCGACATTATCAATAATATCTAAAACTGCATCATTAACCTGCTTGGAAATTTCTGTCTTTCGTGATGAAAATTTCTTGACAACATCCTTGAATTGTCCCTGTAAATCATACGTTTTTAACATGTTTCTTCCTCCTTTAACATCTCTATTAAATGAAATATCTCGTCTTTTTTAAATTTTAAACTCACTTTATTCACTATCATTTTAGTTGAAACATCACTGATTTTCTCAATAACTTCCAATCCATTCGCTTTTAATGTTGAACCTGTTTCCACAATATCCACAATGGCATCACTCAAACCAACAACAGGGCCTAATTCCACAGAACCTTCCAATTTAATGATTTCAACATCTTCCTGTTTTCTGGTGAAATAATCTTTTGCGACTTTGGTATATTTAGAAGCAATACGCTGACGACGATGGAAAACTTTCTCACGATATTCAGGATATGCCGCAACCGCAAAATAACATTTCCCAATATTCAAATCGAGCATTTCATAATAATCATGAAAATCACTATCTTCTAATGTATCTTTGCCAACAAATCCCACATCAACAATACCATGTTCCAAAAAAGTCAAAACATCATTGGCTTTCGCAAAAACCATCGATAAACCATCAGCTGTCTCAATCAGTAATTCACGATCTTTATGCAAAACAGGCTCCATATCATATCCTTTTTGAGAAAGCAGCTGACACACCTGTTTTTCAATACGACCTTTGGTAATAGCAATTTTAATCATACCTCTTCCTCCTTTTCTAATGCCTTTAAGATATGACTTAAATCATAACTAAATCCAATAGCAGAAACCTGTCTATGGAAATGATTCATCAGTTGATCATATCGTCCACCATTCATAATCGGTTCTGCACTATAAGGAGAATACCCTTTTAACATAATACCTGTATAATATTTCATCATCGGTGTCATAGCCAAATCAAATGTCAGACAATCTTTCATACAGGATGCTTCATATAAATGAATCAATTCTGCAATCGATTCATTTAAGATATCATCATGAATCAGATTCTGTATCTGATATAAAACCTCAACCCCTCCAAAAGTCTGTGGCAAATGCATCAATAAATTTTGCATTGACGTATCAAAAGAATGCTCTTGAACGAAATCTTTCATAGCTGTTAAATCACGTCTTTTTAAGATATCCACAAAGCGTTCATCATCAACAATTTCACATAAACGATGATAGAACTTAGCAGATCCCATTTCTATACGAATCGTTTTTAATTTTAAACATGACATTGTTTCTTTGATTAGCTGAAGACATTCTAAATCTCCTGCAACACCCGCTTTTCCCAGCAGTTCTACACCTGCCTGAAAAAATTCACTGCTACGCCCTTTATGTCTTTTTTCCTTACGATAAACCTTTCCAAAATAACAATATCTCTTCTCTCCCTCTTCTTTTTGTGAGCAGTAAAGCCTTGCGAGAGGAACAGTAAAGTCTACTCTTAAAGCCACTCTCTTGCCTTCATAATTCATATATTGAAACATCTTTTCCTCATCAATACCTATATCCATATCGTTATACAAATCTACATATTCAAAAGATGGCATCAACACTTCCAAATACTGATGTTCCACAAAAATTCTTCTCAAATCATTTTCTATTTCTCTAAGCTTAGAAACATTACTCATAATAGCGTCAATACTTTCTTCTGGTATCAGATATTTAAATTCTTCCATCAAATTCCCCCTTTAACAAAAAAAGACGAGTCTTAATGACTCGTCACTATCTATAAGTCATTAGATACACCCATTGATAAAATATATGCAAAATGGGCTGTATCTTTACACAGATATAACCCTTAAGTGTTCCAATGATGATGGCGATGAAATTGTACGTTTAAAATTGTCTTTTTCATAAATATCACCTCATTTTTTACCATTTTAACATACTTTGTATAATAAAAAAAGAATTTTTTAAAAATTCTTTTTTACCATGCATTTTCCACAACCTGATGCCCTTCAATACGATAAAGATATTCCGTTGTTTGACGTGTTTCATAGGGTTCATTATCTGTCCTTCCTGTTGCAGGCATAAAACGTACACTATAAAATCTGGTTCCAACATAATCCTGATTTTGTTTTCTCATTAAAATAACATCTTCTACAGTCTGTGATTCTGCCACTGAAGAATCAATACGCTTTGTGATGTAAATTCCATACTGATTATCATTTTGAGAAGAGATAGTCATACTCAAAATCTGTACATCTAAAATAACACCTTCACTATTATCAATACGTGTTATTTCCTGATCAATGGCTTTAATAATCTGGTAAATATCATCCTGATTATCATGAACTTTCACCAAATTTTCATTTGACTTAACACTTGATAAATCATCAAGTTCAAGCATATCATTATAAGCTTGATAACGTTGCTGATCTTTCTCTTCTTCATCATATTGAAGAGATTCCGACAAAAGTTCTTCCTGCGAAGATTCGGTTGTTTCCTGTTGTTGAGATTCCGTTTCTACTTCCTCATCATCTTGTTCATCTTCGAAAAGATTCTGATTTAGATTTAAGGTTCTCTGATATGACATATCTAACTGATAGACTTCACACTCGTTATAATCCAAACTGATTAAATAATCATGAAATTCAGTTTGAATATACAAAACATGATTCCCAACCAAAGAGACTTCACATGCTTCCTGATTCATGAACACTTTATGTTGATCAATCACAACATTCATCCATAGACTACCATATGCATGATGCTCTTGATTATTCAACAATGTATTGATATCCTGTGTTATCTTATCAATAGCATAAAAATCATAAGTCTGGTCATGAGCAACATAAAATACATTCTCAAACACACCCACTCTTTGCACGTTATCTGTTTCAATTTGAGCAATCTGCTGACCAAACAGGTAACGAACATTTTGATAAAGAGAGACACGATCATCTTCAATACGATAAGCCAGTTCATGCCCCTGATATGTCAAATGATCTAATCTACCTAATGGTAAAATCATCAAAATTGCCACAATGACGCAAGCTATCATATAAATAATGAAATCATATTTTTTAATCATATAAACAAGTCCAATACTTATCATCACAATGAATAAAATACCAAATTCTATCCATAAACCATTCCCATCAATCAGATATGTAGAGGCAAACAGACAATAAAGAATTCCCGCAATCAGTTTAAAAATAATAGTACAAGCAATAATCACCAAAATCATAAGCAAACTCAAAGTGATTCTTCGTTTTGGAGTTAAAGAAATATCAACAACTTGTGAACATAATGTTCGAAAATAATTGAGAGCATCTTCATCACATTCCAAAAACAAGACATAATCTTCAAAAACAGCAATGATAACATGTTGATTATATTGAACTCTTATTAATGATTTCAAATCAAAAATACGATTTTGATAAAAAAAACGATGATTTTCATCTGTAATGACAAGATCACTACTGATAGTTTGTGTCAATCCCTGTTCTTTTCGTCTTTGTCTCATAACAATCATTTCCAGACAAAGAACAAGAATTGCCAAAACGATGCTAATAGAAGGCACTTTAAAAACCAAGCATGTTATAGCTAAACAGCACCCTAAACACATTATCAATATCATAATGAGAGATATGATATTTTTCCTTCGAAAAGATACATTATCCAACATTTTTTGAATATGTAGTTCCATTTTGATCCCCCCTCCAAGTTTAGATTATAACAAGCTTTGAGACATGCAAACGAGTGATTTTTCTGGTATTCCTATATAATGACTAATTACAGCACATTTGACCATCAATAAGAAATAAATATTTTTCTTTTCTTCACTTAAGCACTCAAAATTAGCTTGTCCTTTCGCTATCACCACATCAGCTTTCTGATAAACATCTAAAAACTCTTGGCTGACGCGTGAAAGAACTGTTCCTAAAGAATAATCTCCATTTGATATAATCGTTGCATACTCATCAATACCAACCTTATAGGCATCCTCTTCAATGGAATCATTAACAACCGGCTCGCCTCTTGTCGCAAAATATAAAGATATATTGGGATTGAGTGCTTTAATTCTTTTGAGTAACAATTTATCCAAGCAGATTTCTCCACAATTATCTCCGATATATAGTAAAGATGTAGCCTGCGAGATATCTGTTTTTAAGTTTTCAATATGATTGATTGTTAAAGACAAATCATCGATATTTTGAAAATAAGTCATGACATCATGTTCTACATTTTGATGCATAGGACTAAAATCAATAATATTTCCTACAATGGCATATTTCACGGCATAATCAAAAGTTTGAATACGTTGATCTAATTGATCAAGTTGTTTTAAAAACATTTCATTATAATCATTTCTGATATGACGGTATGGATCTTGATCATGGATATACTCTTTCACTAAAGCAAAGACCTCACCAATAATTTCAGGATTCGTTTTTGTAAAGTCTACATGACTCATATATCTAAAAACTTGATGAAATAATCCATCTTGATTGAGACTCCCTGTCATCTCTGCCATCTTCACATGCTGATGCATCAGACATTGTAAACATCGTTTATTCATTTTCATTGTTTTCACCTCTACAACGGATTATATCATAGCTTCATCAACTATAGAGATATTTCCATTTTAAGGAAATGATTTTCTTGTTTTTAAGTAACATGAAAGAATCAAATCATTAAAACAATGTATCAAATAAGATAGATTCCCATGAATATGAGGTATCAAAATAACCCGATCAACATAATCCAATGATTGAACTTTTGGATTTCCTGTAACAACCCAAATCTTTGCCTGACTTTTTTTCAATGATTCTACAATACCATAATAACGTGAATAACCATTATCAAAAACATATTCACCTGACATAGAATAAATAACAATCACACCATGACTGTGACGTATATGCTCTAATTGGTCTTGAATATGAAAAAAAGTGAGACATATTTGATGGTGCAAAGCTAAATTATATTGAAGTTATCTCACATTATTTTCACTATTTAATAATCCAAATAAAGCAATATCCTCTACAGATAAAAGCATATCTACAAAAGCAACACATTGTGTGTAATCAAAATGCTCATAGAAATAATCAATATCTTCATGAAGATGCTGTTGAAAATCTGAACAATCCATACCTCTTTGAACTAATGAATGGCGTTTTGGATTACCATGATATAATAATGATTCTTTAAAATCAGAAAACGAAGAAAATCCTATATGACGAACAAAACGACTGATCTGTGAGCAAGATACATGAAGTAAATCTGCGAAAACAGAAATAGTCATATCTGCTATTTCTGTATCGTGTTTTAATATATAAGTTGCAATCATATAATCAACTGGAGAAATTTGAGGATCAGCAATATAATCCAACAACATCATCACAACAAGATTCATAATTATTGATTCATCTCCTGATAAGCCTTTAAAAAAGCATCACTGTTAAAAACATATATATGGCTTGTTTTTTGATGTTCCACAATAATATGATGTTTTGATTTCTTTTGAATAGATTGAATATTTTGATAAGGAATAAGTGTTGGTAACATAGCTGCGACTTTCCATTCATAAATCATCATTTCATTATCAAATAAAATAATCTTATACCTTGCACACATTAACAACAATGCAATCAATGAAAGCAAAAAACATCCTATACTTTGAGGTAATGCTTTTTGAATAAAAGCATAAATACCCAATAATATGAATATAATAAATAAACAAAGACAAAATAAAAACGTTCTATATTCTTTAAATTTTTTTATCATTTTTACCACCTCTTGTAGTTTATCATATTTTATAAAGAATGAAAACTTTAATCAAAACATTATAAAAATTTATTATTTTCAAAAAGAAATACTGCCTTTAATTCTATTTAAACGAAAAAGTATCACATTTTTTATCTAAATTTCAAAAAATGTAATAATTTTTTATTAAAATGCTTGTTTTTTATTTATCATTGTATATAATAAATTCAAGGAGGATTCAAACTATGAAATATATTGAAAAAGTATTAGAAGATGTGAAAACAAAAAATGCTGATCAGCCTGAGTTCATTCAAGCTGTAGAAGAAGTTTTAGAAAGCTTGGAACCAGTAATTGCTGCTCATCCAGAATATGAAGATATGGCTATTTTGGAAAGACTTGTTGAACCAGAAAGAACAATTATGTTTAAAGTTCCTTGGCAAGATGATCAAGGTAAGGTTCATGTCAATAGAGGATATCGTGTTCAATTCTCAAGTGCAATTGGACCATATAAAGGTGGTTTAAGATTACATCCATCTGTCAATTTAGGAATTATTAAATTCCTTGGATTTGAACAAATCTTTAAAAATTCACTAACAACTTTACCAATCGGTGGTGGTAAAGGTGGTTCTGACTTTGATCCACAAGGAAAATCTGACGCTGAAGTTATGCGTTTCTGCCAATCATTTATGACTGAATTATATCGTCATATTGGACCAGACGTTGACGTTCCTGCTGGGGATATTGGAACAGGTGCCAGAGAAATTGGATATATGTATGGACAATATAAAAGAATCAGAGGTGCCTATGAAAATGGTGTCTTAACTGGTAAACCATTACCATATGGTGGTTCTTTAATTAGACCAGAAGCAACTGGTTATGGAGCTGTTTATTATGGTAAAGAAGTTTTAAAACATTTTAATGATTCTTATGAAGGAAAAACAATTGCATGTTCAGGTTATGGAAATGTTGCCTGGGGTGTATGTTTAAAAGCCAGAGAGTATGGAGCTAAAGTTGTTTCTATTTCTGGTAGAGATGGATATGTCTATGATCCAGAAGGTATTACAACAGATGAAAAAATTGATTTCTTATTAAAAATCAGAGAATCTAATGATGTCAAATTAAAAGACTATGCTGAAAAATTTGGTTGTGAATTCCACCCAGGTGAAAAACCATGGGGATTAAAAGTTGATATGGCTTTCCCATGTGCAACACAAAATGAAATTGGATTAGAAGAAGCCAAACAATTAGTCGCTAATGGTGTCAAATATATTATTGAAGGTGCCAATATGCCTACAACTCCAGAAGCTATTGCTTATTTCTTAGAAAATGGTGGAACTTTAGGACCAGCCAAAGCTGCTAATGCTGGTGGAGTTGCCGTATCTGCATTAGAAATGGCTCAAAACTCTATGCGTTATAGCTGGACTGCTGAAGAAGTTGATCAGAAGTTACATGATATCATGGTTAATATTCATGAATCTTCAGTCAAAGCTGCTGAAAAATATGGTTTAGGTTATGATTTAATCAAAGGAGCTAATATTGCTGGATTTGAAAAAGTTGTAGCTGCCATGATTTCTCAGGGAATCTATTAATAAAAAATAATGGTTGTTGGATTATAAAATCTAACAACCTTTTTTCATTAAGTATTTATCAGCCTTTTCATAAATCATTCTCATTAATCACTTCAATACAACAGTCAGGACATCTATACACTTTAATACTAGAGCCATGAATCCAACTCATCTTAGCCAACATCTTTTGATAAGGTTTTGCTCTATTGACAATCCAGCTTTGTTTCTTTCCTTTTGGTGTCCAACATATATCTTGTTTACCAATTCCAATATAGCCTTCCTGCATATCCTGTTGACAATATGGACATTTCATATTTTCAAATCCTTTCTATCATAAACCAATAAAATTCATTGCACTCTATTTTTTTCGATAACTCAATAACAAAGGCATCACATTGATAATAAATGAAACAATAACAAAAATCCATAAAATCATGGCCATTGTTGGAACAACATCCTCTATAGCACTCCAATCACCAGCTAAACTCCATGACGCTATCATTTGATATTGAGTGCATAGTGTTAATGCTGTAAAAAATAAAGCTAATATCATAAAAATATGAAAATCTTTTTTAAAATAATAACAATATATATTTATCATTGTAAAAACCACAACGAATAATCCTAAAATAATCCACATAATCTTTCTCCTATTGATTGAAAAGAATAAGGAAACTCTCCGTTTCCTTATTCTTCAACTGGCAATTCTTTTAATTCATCTTCACCTGTTACATATTTTAAAATTGCAATAGCGGCATCTTTTGGTCCTTGATGCTCATTACCTTTAATACCTAAACGTGTACGCAACTGTCCTACTTTAATACCTTGTTTAAACATTCTTTTAAAGTAATCCTGTAAAATAGGTTCAGTTTGTTCTCTTCTTTGTACTGGTCCAAAAGGATTTGCAAAATAACTTCCAACAAGACCATATTCTGTTGTTGTTCCTTTGGCCATACGATTTCCTGCTCTAAAGACTTCAAGTGCTTCCTCAGGTGTATCAAAGAAGCTTAATGCTTCACCATCTTCGTCATAGTTATTAGCATATAAGAACATATCTACATCATGTTTTGTGACAACATCTTTATAATCAGTAATTGGAATGACAATACGAGCATTCACTTTATCTGGGTTCATGAATACAGATCTATCCAACTCTTTAAAGCTATACCCTGCATCCAAGTCATCTAGTCTGACAAAGGCACCAATTTCTGTTCCAGATGTTTTAACTTTACCTTTTTCTCCTAATGATAAGACACCCATATCATCATAGATTGTTTTTAAATCTGTAATGTATGCGGCACCAATAACCTTGATCTGTTCAATAGTTTCACTCTTACCAGCTCCACTATCTCCCATAACAACAATATTTTTTGTTTCACCATTGTGAAGTGTCATTTTGACCATTGCTCCATGAACTGGCAATTCACGATGATTAATCTTTTGTACATTATGCAATGTTAAACACATTTTTTTCATATATCCAAAATAATCAAAGTCATCACTAGCTGACAATAATGCTACAATCATATCATTAGATTCATCCTGATAGAAAGCCTGATTCATTTCACCATCTTCATATCCATAAACATAAATTAAATCTGGTTTACGATTACGATACTCAGATTCATCAGCTAAATCAAACAAGTTACATAAAGTCACACCTTGAGCCATGAACTTGACATTAAAGTAAACAAAGCATAACAAATCTCCAACTTTTGCAGGATAACATAACCATGATTCAGAATCGAATTTCTTATCTTCAATTGGATTTGTTTTAATTTCTGGAAATACACCATCACGTTTATTACGTTTTGAATACGCAATAAATGGTGGATGAATAACAACAGATTCAATAAAAGGAATTTCATCAAGATTGCGGTATTCATATGGCAAAAATGGACGCATATGTGTTACAGCCAATCCCGCATTAACCCCAGCTGTAATTTGACGTAAAACTTTATCTTTTTTACCAACAGCTGATTGAATAGAGCGATAAACTTCTAAAACAAGTTCTTCAAATTCACTTTGTGCATCAGCAAACTGTACATTCTGATATCCAGCTCTTTTTGTTTCATTGAAAACAATTGCATATCTTTGAAGACGTCTCCAGAATAAATAAATATCTTCTACCAAAGCAATAAACATATCTCTATCTTTAAAATAAGCTTTGCATTGAGAACGCATTGCACAAACTTCTTCAACAGACATAACTAATAATAATTTAAAGATATCTCTTAAATCTTTTAATAAATCAACATCATCTTCTTGGATGCCATGTAAATATTCATAAACTGTTGTATCAGTTCTTTTAATATGTTTAATATACTTTTCTAAAACTTTTGCGAAAGACTCACTTTCAATTAATTGACAACGACTTTGACAAAATTCTTCAGAAAAATTCAAGATTGCATTACCACGTGTAATATTAAATTTATATGCCATATTTTCATCCTTTCTTTCGAGAGATTCACTCCATCTTTCAAATATGACTCAATTCTATCAAAAAAATGCCTTCTTGACTACAAAAATCATAAAATTTATGAAATGATAGCGTTTTTATTTTCAATTTTTATATTTTTTTCGTTTTTTAACAATATTTTTTCTATAAAATAGACAGAAAGATATATATTTTTATGAGAAATATAAATATGTTCATTGTTTTTTTCAACATTTATACAATCATCATTGTATTTAATCTCATCTCTACCAAAATCAATATAATATGTTGTATCACTTAACTGATAGACCATAGTATGTTTTTGATAGTCCACATAAACTTGAGCATCTTCATCCTCAATCACAACCCAATTATATAAATCATTTAGAGACAAATAGACTTTTTCCCCTACTTCAAATCCTTTCAAATCAAAAGTATAAATCTTCTGATCTTTTTGATAACTTCCTATATAGGTATCAATTGTCCCATCATACTCATAATAATGACACCGATTCAAAAACAAATAACTCACAATTCCTATCAACAAACAACCTATCATTACAACCAAAACTACACGTTTATATCTGAGTTTCATGATAATCCTCCCAAAATAAAAAGGTCTTATCAAAAGACCTTAAAAAAGACACGACCAACAACCTGATCATCAAAATCAATATATCCAATTTCTCTAGAATCAACACTATGATTACGATTATCACCCATCACAAAAATCTTGCCTTCAGGAATATCATACGAAAAATCTTCATTCCCTTGCATTGTTTCATTAATATAATCCTCATTCAGCAATTCTCCATTGCGATAAAGTTGATTATCTTTCATTTCCAGATGATCACCTGGCAAACCAACCACTCTCTTAATAATCTGATCTTCCCCTTCTGCCACATGATACTTTACCACAACAATATCATTATATGAGGGTTCTCCTCTTTTATAAAAGAATTTATCAACCAGAATAATATTTCCATTATGATAAGTAGGTTCCATAGATGACCCAACAACTCTAGATATTTGAACAAAATACAAAACACCAAGCGTTAAAGCAACTGTAATAATAATGACTTTTATATATTCTAATAAAGATTTCTTAAAATCGTTTTTTTCCATTTTTTATCGCCTCTGGTGTATTATAGCATACTATTTTCCATCTTTTAAGCGCGATCTTAATTTTGTGACAATTTTCTTTTCCAAACGAGAAACCTGAACCTGTGAAATCCCTAAACGCTTCGCAATCGTTTCCTGATTATAATCTAGCTGATAGCGCATATAAATAATCATCTTTTCCTTATCATCCAGTTTCTCCATTTCCATTTCTAAAGCAATTTTTTCAAACCACATCGTATCACTCTTATCAATTAAACGATCTTCAACACTAATTGTTGAACCATCTTTTTCATAAATAGGTTCATTTAATGATGTTGGATAATAAGATGAATCAATAGCCTCTACAACATCCTGTGGTTCAACACCTAAATATGCAGCGACTTCTTCAATAGTTGGTTCCTTATTATTTTGATTTTGTAAGATTTCTTTCGCTTTTGTGACCTTGATATTTAATTCTTTTAAAGAACGTGAAACCTTAATTGTCCCATCATCACGAAAATAACGTTTAATTTCTCCCATAATAATAGGAACAGCATAAGTAGAAAATTGCACATGATAAGATGTATCAAAATGATTAATAGCCTTCATCAACCCAATACACCCAATTTGAAACAAGTCTTCTTTATCATAATAACTATTCTTAAATCGATGGACAATTGACCATACCAAACCTAAATTATCTTTCACAACCTCTTCTTTAGCCTGTTCATCCCCTAAACGTACTTTTTCTAAGAGGTCCAATGTTTTAGACTGTGTCATGATTTTTTAAGCTTTTTGTGATAATCAGTTTTGTTCCTATATTGATAACACTCTCAATTTCTAAACGATCTGCCAGTGTTTCGATGATTGTTAATCCCATGCCTGCATGTTCCAGATCTTTTGCAGTTGTGTAAAAAGGTGCTTTGACCTCCTCTAAATTTTCTATGCCCTTACCATAATCCTGAACTGTCAACTGAACAGCGCGCCCATCTATTTTCATCTTAATAACCACAAAACATTCAGAATTTTGGTTATAACCATGAATAATAGCATTGCTGACAGCTTCTGAAACAATTGTTTTGAATTCTATAACTTCATCAATTGTTGGATTTAAAGGTGTTAAAAAGGCCGCTACTGTTGTTCTTGCAAAATTTTCATTGTCTAATATTGCACTAAAGCTCACTTCCATCTGATTCATAGCGTTCCCTCCTTTAAACTTTCTATGGATTCATAATAAGGCATAATTTGAAATAACCCCGTTAATTCAAAAAGACGATATGCCACTTGATTTAAACCCGTTAAAATAAGCGTACGATGTTCAAATTTCAATTGATTATAACGCCCTAATACCAGTCCTATACCAGAACTATCTATAAAAGATGTATTTTGAAAATCAAAAACAAGATCTTCCTGTGTTTCATCTATCAAATCACTCAATTGTCCACGATAAACAGGTGCCATAACACTATCAATTTCACCATAAAAATGGACAATAATCAGGTGATGACTTTTTTCAATTTCTATATGATTTTCCATTTCTATTCCTCCTTCCTAAGTATCATATACCAATTCAAAATGAAAAAAAATCGTTTCGCCAAAAGTAGAATTGATTCAACAAAACTAGAACATTTATGCAAAATAAAAATCCATCACAAGATAGATTTTTAAACCAGAATTTTCAATTGATTTACCACTTTTTCAACAAATGACAAAGCCTCAACATCTTGATTGACAATGATTTCAAAAGATGCAATATTTTCATCTTGACGCATTAAAAGCAAATGACCAATTGTTTCACCTTTTTTTAATGGTGGAACCAAATTTGTATAGTTCATCTGATACGTCACTTCAGTAGAATCACTTTTATCTTGAACATATTGAATATCTTCCTTAGCAATGGCTTCTATTTGTCGAACTTTCGCATTATCAATACTTACTTTTTCTATTACATCACCTTTTTGAAACAAAGTGACATTTTCATATAAAGAAAATCCATAATCCAACAATTGAGAAACTTCCTGATTTCTTATTTTAGGATCACTTTCCTTTAAGACAATACCAATTAATCTGAGTCCACTTCTTTTGGCTGTTGTGACAATACAATAACCGGCTTCTTTGGTATAGCCTGTCTTGAGTCCATCTGCTCCCTCATATGATTTTAAAAGCTTGTTGGTATTAACCAGCCAGAATTTATGTGCTGTATCTTCACGGATATAACTATCATAGAGTGATGTTGTCTGAAACAAACGTTCTCCTCCTATTTCAATTAAGTAAGCTGCCATGATGCCTAAATCAATTGCACAAGTATAATGATTATCATCATGTAATCCTGTTGGATTTGCAAAATGTGTATTGACAAGATTAAGCTCTTTGGCTTTTTCATTCATCATTTTTACAAAATTATCATTCGTTCCAGCAATACGTTCCCCAATCATAACACAGGCATCATTTGCTGAAGCAATGCTGATGGCTTTAAACAAATCTGTCACATTCATCTTTTCACCCTCTTCAAGATAAATCTGACTCCCTCCCATACTGGCAGCATAAGCACTACAACTCAATTCTTCATCCCATTTCAGCGTTCCTTTATTAATCGCTTCAAACATCAAAATCATCGTCATAATCTTTGTGGTAGAAGCTGGAAAAAGTTTTTCTTTTTCATTATTGGCATAAAGAACCTGCCTAGATGAAGCTTCCATCAATAATGATGATGCTGCATTGGGTGTCAATTTCAAATCTTCTGCATGCACAGGGACAATCTGCATACATAATATGAATACACATAAACAAATCAAGTATTTTTTTATCATGAAAACACCTCAATTTATTATATGAAAAAAAGAGAAAATCAGTCCTTTTTTAAAAAGATTGCTTATCCCTATTTAATAAAAATACATTCACTTTTTGATGAAAGATGCAAGATTAACACCTTGCATCTTTCTATTTATAAGTCCAATGATAATTGTCTTTGCTTGTAACTTTTTTGTTTTGCCTGTTTAATTATATCATCTTTATGAACATGTCCAATTAATAAAGGAGAGCGTGGATCATGTCGTTTATAGTTTTCTATCACCTTTTGTTTATTTTCATTCGCATAACAATATAAACAACCATGTGGGCACGTATTATATTCTCCAATATCACGACTTGGATAACAATGACAATGTTGTCTTAAGGGTTGATTGGAAACAGAAATAAAATCATAACCTGTTATATTTTTTAGAATTGCTTCGTTTATGCAGCTTTGTGAAGATACACCTAAATATGAAAAATCATAAGGTTCTGCACACATTTGGATTTGAAATTGATATTTCCTGGCAATCTTTACAAAAGCTTCAACAAGGGCCTGTTGTTTCAAATAAGAAACTTCCTGAATTCCAGGAAAGTTTCTTTTTGTTTTTTGGTAAAGATCAATAAAACTGATAACACAAAGATGTGTATATCCTTGAAGTTTTGAGAGAATATCTTCAAAATAGAACAAATGTTTTTCAAATGTATATTCCTGATTGATAAAGATAGGATCATAACGAATACCTACTGATTGTGGTCCAAGCTGTAATGAAAGCTTTTGAATATCAGAAATCACATCCTGATAATGAGGAACATAGGGTTCAATCTGTTTTCCATAGGGTGTAATGGTAACATAGAAAAAAGAAGGATAAGGTTTGAGTTCATCTAAACGTGATAATATAGGATGTGGATTTTTTGTACAGAAGACAAAACAATCTACAACATCTTCATTGATCAAATATTTAGTAATCTGTGTAGGATAATAAGGATTTCTGACATAGACATACCCTTCTTTTAAACGATGAAAAAACCAGTCACTGTAAAAAGCAACAATATCGCTGCGACCACTAATATTAAAAATCATAATTTATTTTCCTGTTGGAATAAAAGGAATAATACTTTGAGCAATTGTTGAAATCGGCATCGTTTGTAAAACAACACGACCTGGTCCTGTAATGACTGTATGAAATAAACCTTCGCCACCTAATAATTTATTCTTCATACCCGGTACAGTTTGTGTTGTCAATTGACAAGTTGCATCCATTAAAGCCAGATTACCAGAATCAACAATGAGCTTTTGCCCGGCTTCTAGCTGATATTCTACAGTTGCGCCATCAATTTCAATAAAGGCAACACCATGTCCAGATAAACGACTCATCACAAAACCTTCACCACCAAAAAGTCCTGTTGATACTTTCTTATTAAAGAAAACACTTCTTTCTACTGTTTCTTCACAGGCTAAAACAGATGATTTTTGAACAACAATTTCCTTACCAGGTGCTATATCATATTTTTTGATTTCACCAGGAAATGAAGAACCAAAAGCAATTTTACCAGCTTCTTTTGCCTGATAGACATTTAAAAACATTGTTTCTCCTGAAAACATTCTTCCAAAGGCTTTACCAATACCACCACTTGTTGTTTCCATCGTCATACATGGATCCATCCAAGCCATTGCGCCACTATCACTCACCATTTTTTCACCTTTCTCCAATTCACAAATGACAACTGGAAAAGGTGTTCCTTGAATTTCATACCTCATTTTATTTTCCCTCACTTTCTAAAGTTTTAATAATCAGCTCTGCTGTTTTTTGGTGTGATGCTAGAGGAACTTGATGGACATCACAAACACGCATCAAAGCATTAATATCAGGCTCATGGGGTTGAGCTGTCAGAGGATCTCTAAAGAAAATCACAAAATCCATTTTTCCTTCACCCACATAACCACCAATCTGCTGATCTCCACCATAAGGTCCAGATAAACAACGATGAATCTTCAAATCCGTATTTTCCATAATTTTCAATCCTGTTGTCCCTGTCGCAAATAATGTATGTTGCTTAAAAAAAGATTCATGTTTTTTGACAAATTCAATCATTTCCTGTTTTTTAGAATCATGTGCTATTAATGCTATATTCATATAAACCACCTCTTATTTTTATTATACATGAAAAAAAGCTCTCATCAAAATGAAAGCTTACAAAATATGTTTTTCAATAAATTTTCCAATACCATCATGATCATTATCATCTGTGATATAATCAGCAACACTCTTTGTCTTGTCACTACCATTGGCCATGACGACACCTACACCAGCATGAAGTGTCATATCGTAATCATTATCGGCATCTCCAAATGTACATAATTGTTCCATTGAAATATCATGCATTGCCATCACTTCCTGTAAACCATGTGTTTTTGTAACTCTTGGATCCATATATTCATATAAAACACTGGCTGTTTTCAATGAAGATGATTTATACTTGTCATTAGAAAATGTCTGACTTCTTTCCACAACTTGATCCATATATTCAGGTTGACAAATAATAATCAGTTTAGGACGAGGTTCTTTTAAGAATTCATCAAAATCTATGACCTGATAAGGCACACGATCATCTCTTGATAACATTTGAATATATTCATCATCTTTGGGTGCATACAATATACCTTGATAAGGAATAGCAAAATTCACGTCCATATCCTCATAATGACGAATAATATCTTTAATTAATTCTCCATCTAATGGGTAGCTTGATTTATCAACTTGAAGTGTATAATCATAAATTTCAGCGCCACCAGTTCCCACAATAGCATCTACCAAACCTTCAATACCCCAAATCTTTAAAAGTGTTTTGACGCTATGCACATCTCTACCTGTTGATAAGCCAAATAAAATGCCCTTTTCTCTCGCTTTTTTTATCATATCAACTGTCATTGGAGAAACAATCCCTTGACTGTTTAATAATGTTCCATCAACATCACACATAATCGCTTTGACATCCATAAATGAAACCTCCTAAATATAATATTTTGTATAATAATAAATACGTAAAACATCAAAAATCATCATCATCTGATAATTGAATTGAATACCATCAAAACGTCCTGGCACTTGAATCACATATTGTGCTCCCAAATCATTTTTATTTTTATATTTAACATTTTGCGTTAACAATACAATTTGAGCATCTTGGATATTTTGATGAGCACTTTCTTTTAAATAATCATGTAAAGTTCTTCCAGTAGCACTCATAAAAATAACGACATCATCTTTTTGGAATTGAAAATCTTTAACAAAATGATGATATTGAATGACTTCTTTACCAAAAGTAATAAAATCAGTCTGAAATTCTACCGCAATGCTTGTTGGATACAAAGCCCCTATTAAAATAACACGTTTATTTTTAAATATGAGTTCACAAATTAATTCTAATTCCTTCACAAGACTTTCCTTATCATATGATGGATCCAACTGTTCAATTAAGCCTGCAGCCGAAACACCTAACATACGTGCACGAATCTGAGAGACACGCAGCATATAATCTGCAATAAGTTCATTTTGAAAATCTTCATAAGTTTCAAAGCCTAAATGTCTACAGAAATCTAAAATCTCATCTTCACGAAAATGCCCTTCATCTATAACTCTCTGCAATGAATAATCTTCCATTTCCACATAATGATGGACAACAAACAAACCAATACGATACATATGATCATCATCAAGACAACCATTTAAATATTTTAAAATTCTTGATAAAACAATATCCATAAATGCTCCTCCTTTACATATCTTGATTATAATCCATTTTTGAATGAAAAGATTATTTTTTCTCAAACAGATAAGAGACAAGTCTATTTTATCAAAGATAAAGAATAAAAACAGATGTCCAGCCACTTTAGACATATATTTTTATAAAAAACGAAAAAAAAGGAAAAAATTTGAAAAAATTTTTTCACTACTTTGAAATTTCTAAAAAATGTCGGAAAGAAAACTTGAATTTTCCTATTAGCATTGTGATGAATTCAACACATGGAAATGCTAACCAAATCCCTGTCATACCCCATAAAATCGCAAACAGACAAGCACCCATAATAATACCTATACATCCCCTTAACAAAGATAATCTGAATGCTGAAAAAACCTGATTGGTTGTACTTAATAAGGAAATCGTTAAATAATTATAACCGATAAATAGAAATCCAATAAAATAATATCTCATCCCTTCATCAGCGAGTAACTGTAAAGTTTGATGATTTTCATGATTAAATAAAGCAACCAAATGAGATGATAACAGATAAGCCATACATAACACACAGATTCCTATACTCAAAACCACATAACATCCCTTTTTATATAAGTATTGAATTTCCTGACTCTGCCCTTGACCATAGGCTCTGCTTAATAATGGCTGAAGTCCTTGCGCAACACCTGTAAAAATAGCCAAAACAATCAAAGCCAAATTTGCGACAATCCCATAGGCGGCTACACCAATATGACCTTCCAAATTTAAAATCAGTAAATTAAATACAACAAGCACAAGACTTGAAGAAAACTCATTAATAAAGCTTGATAGTCCTGGCTTTAAAATGGTAAGAAGTTGAGAAATTTGAAATGAAGTTCTTGTCAAGTGAAAGCCATGTCTTTGAAGGAAAATATAAAGACATGCAATGAAAACACTGATGGTTGGCGCCAAACCAGTCGCTAAAGCCGCTCCCAATATTCCCATATGTAAGGGATACATGAAAAGATAATCTAAAACAATGTTTGTTAAACTGCCAGATATCATCAGCAGCATTGCCAGTTGAGGACTTCCATCATGACGAACAAATGACATGAAAAGATGATTCAATAAAAAACTTGGTGCAAACATAAGAATCGTTCTTAAATAAGTTGTACATAAAGGCAATATAGCCCTGATTAGCACCTAAACATTTTGCAAGTCCTGAGGCACCATACAACCCCATGAAAAAGAATAAGCATCCTAAGCCTACCGTCATTTGAAAAGATAAAGTAAAGGTTTGATTCGCCTCACCATGACGTTGTTGAGCCTTATAGATACTATAGCGAGTGGCACCACCAATCCCAATCATCATCCCTAATCCATTGAGAAGTCCAAATATCGCAATCGCTATATTTAAAGCAGCCAAACCTTCTGAACCTAATCTATGCGAAACAAAAAACGTATCTGCTAAAATTGCTCCTGATGAACCAATCATCCCCAAGATAGCAAACATCATATATCTCCAAAATTCTTTTTTTAAATGTTTCATTCATAATCCTCCTTTGCCAAAATAAAAAGGTGCCTGAACGCATTCCTTCTCAGATCTACGGAATACGTTCAAGCACCTCAAGATATATTCATCCGATGACAAATATTCATGTGCATTCTTTAATTTTGCTCAACCATCTTATCATGGCATTCATATAAAGTCAAATATTTTCAATATTATATATCACTATCAATCAATTTCATTTCTTTCATCACTTTATAAATACCATCATCATCAGGATCAGTAAAGAAATATTTTCCTAATGCTTTTAAATTGTCTGTTGCTCCTTCATAGACAACACCTACATTAACTTCTTGAAGCATCTGATAATCATTCATACTATCTCCAAATCCAATTGTATCTTTCATTTGTCCATGGAAATGATTCACAACCTTTAAAATACCATCAGCTTTTGTACAATGTTTTAAAATAATTTCTCCGTTTATAAAATCATCTTCCTCTTTAGAAAAAGTCACAATATTAAAGAATTCTTCTAAGAAAGGTACACAATCTAAAAAACTTTGTTTATGAGGTGCTATAAAACATACTTTGGTAACACCTGTTGTTAAAATATTAAAATCTTTAATTGGTAAACGATTTTCTCCCATACGTCTCAACTGAAAAAATCGCATTAATTCTAAATTGTTTTCACAATCTTTTTGATGTTTCTGATCAAAGAATTCATTTACACCTGGAGTTTGATATAAAGCATTTTTAGTTTCCAATGTAAATAAGATATGATTGTTAATGAATAGAGTCATCACTTCCGACAAAATATATTGATTCATAAAATTTTCAAAAATATATTCACCATTCACAATGACAAAACCACCTGCACTACAGATTGCTCCATCAAACTCAATATTTTGAATATCTCCTACAATAGACGTTGGAGCACGCCCTGTACAAAGAAAAGCACGATGTCCATTTTGTCTGGCATTTTGAATAGCTTGTTTTGTTTTTTCAGTCACCATTTTAGATTTGCCAACCAATGTCCCATCAATATCAAAAAATAAAAATTTTCCCATTATTTTCACCACCGCATATTATTATACATCATTTTTCGACATCACGTATAAAAATATCACTTTTTGAAAATAATTATGACAAAACTTCATCAATGAGTTGTGGCTTTCCAACAAATTCATCTGAAAAATCATAAGCATTGAAAATTTCAGTTTCAAGTTCCTGACTTAAACCCGTATTTGTATGAACTTCAACTAATACTTCACCCTTTTTCACAAAATCCCCTATTTTTTTATGAAGAACTAAACCAACACTATAATCAATCTCATCATCTGTTTTTTCACGTCCTCCACCCAGCTTCATACTGACTATACCTAAAGGCTTTGCTTTTAAATCTTTGACATATCCTGTTTTTTGACTATAAACAGGAATTACGTCTTTAGCCTTAGGAAACATTTCTGGATGTCTGATATAAGCATCATCACCACCTTGAGCTTTGACCATAGCACATAATGTACGAAGCGCTTTTTTACTTTCAATAGTCTCTTCAAGCATTTTTCTTGCGGTAATTAGAGAATCTGTTTTTTGAGCCTGAATTAACATATGACTTCCTGCCTGTAAACAAAGTTCTAATAAATCTTCTGGTCCATGTCCATTTAAAGTATCAATAGCTTCTTTCACTTCCAGACTATTTCCAATAGCATAACCTAATGGCTGACTCATATTAGAAATGGTTGCTCTGGTATCTTTACCAAGCGAATCACCAATGTCAATCATTGTACGTGCCAATTCTTTGGCATCTTCAATTGTATTCATAAAGGCTCCATCACCATATTTCACATCTAACAATATCGCATCACTGCCTGCTGCCAGTTTTTTTGACATGATAGAAGAGGCAATTAATGGAATACAGGAAACAGTGGCGGTGACATCACGCAAGGCATACATTTTTTTATCAGCTGGATCTAAATGACCACTCTGTCCAATAATCGCCAAGCCACAATCATTAACCTGCTTCACAAAATCTTCTTCATCAATCATAATATGAAGTCCCGGTATAGATTCTAATTTATCCAATGTCCCACCAGTATGTCCTAGTCCTCTTCCGCTCATTTTTGCTACTGGTACTCCACAAGCTGCCACAATCGGTCCTAAAACTAAAGATGTTTTATCGCCAACACCTCCCGTGCTATGTTTATCAACTTTGATGCCTTGAATACCACTTAAATCAATAACATCACCACTATGCATCATTTCTTTAGTTAAAATAGCTGTTTCTTCCTTATCTAAGCCTTGAAAACAGACTGCCATGAGCCATGCACTCATCTGATAATCAGGAATATCTCCTTTGGTATAACCTGCTACAATAAAGTGAATCTCTTCTGGAGTATGTTTGAATCCATCTTTTTTCTTTTCAATTAAATCAACCATTCGCATTGTTTTCTTCCTCACTTTTCTTTTTTAAAAGATTACGAAATCTTATATCTCCATTATACACTTCCCAGATTGTGAATGCACGATTTATCCAAAAATCAATATGATTTCACATAACAACAAAATGATTTCCCCAGTTTTCCATAATACCATTTTTTTGATTCACAATGATTTCTCCTATATTCATTATATGTAATATACTCCTAGAGCTCACCACATAAAAGCAGAATTCAAAAATGGGCAGAGAAAAAGCAGTTCATTATCAAAACAAACTACTCCTACAAATATTTTTTAATCAATGATAATTCCTTTTTATAATCTTTGACAATCTTTCATATAATAAATTATTCAGTAAACATATTCATTTGTGAAAACATTTTATAGAGCTTATATTCATCAAAAGGCAGATATTCGGCAATCGTAAATCCTACAACATTGGCATTTTCTGTAATACAGTGAAGAGTTCTTTCTAATTGATCAAATGTCATTTTTCCTCCACCTGAACCATCGCCTGTTAATTCATCATTTGCAAAATAAGTAGAATGAAAAAGTTTTTCATCAAGAACATCAACATCAAAATGAACAAGTATATTTTCATGTTTCTTTATAAAAGACAAAATATCTTGATCAGATACAAATTCATTTGTTTGTATTTTATAATTGACTCCTGCTTCATCTAAAAATTGTCTTTGATAATCATGTAAATCTTGAAGCCCCACATATAATATTTCATCAGATTGAAAATATTTATTTTTCATCAAATCGGATAAGCTTTTGTCTCCATAACCCATCAAAGAACCTAATACCATAGCATGAGCATTTGGATAACCATTTTTTACTGTAGAAACATCAGGGTGAGCATCTATCCAAATGATACCTACATTATCATATTTTCCATGTAAATAATCAAATGGTGCTAACGAAACAATACAATTTCCACCAATTGTAATTATTTTATCTGGATTTTCTTTTTCTATTTTTTCTATTGCATTTTTTATTCCTGATATAACTTCATTTTTTCCATAAATACCATCTATGACTCTTTTTTCTTTTCCATCCGGTGGTGAAATTTCCACGTTTACAACTGGTTGATTGTTATTTTGAGACAAAATATGTGACATTAAATGAGCTCCAAAAAAAATATTGTTCTAATCCACCACTCATATAATCAGGATATAGTAATCTTATTGTCTTCATAACATCCTCCTTAAATATGATTTTATACTATTATAACACGCGCTATCACAATCGTCATTTGCTCTGCTTTTAAACGATTACTTAAATGGAATCATTTTTTGGTATATAAAATCTTTTATTGCATAATCAAGGACAAATGCCTCTCAATAAACATTATGCATTGCTTCCAATAAATAAGATAAGTATTTTTGAACATCTGTAGAAACTCTTTTTCAACAGCTATTTTCTTTTATTCTTCATCTTTTTAATAGCCATAAAAAAGATGCATTCCTTGAATCTAGTTTTATAGATGATGTCTGTTCACTTCAATTTGTTAAACAACTTTTGACTGAGTCTTTGTTTTATGATGAAATACATAAACTTGATTCCTTTCTCACAAAACATTCACTTACAAAATGACGAAAAAATACAAAGTTTTATTCAAACTTTGTATTGACTTCAAAGATACAATGTCCATTCAAATAATCTTTGACAGACATTCTCTTTTTACCTTCTAATTGTAATTCTGTTATCAAATAAACACCATCATTGACTTTAACACCAATCGCATCTTTAAAGATTTTGACGATTGTGCCATTATCCTGATGGGCATGATGTTTCACTGCATTTTCACATTGATGAACATGTCCAGCCCAGATTTTAACTGTCTTTCCCTGATAAGTTGTATAGCTTCCAGGCCATGGATTGGTTCCACGAACCTTGTTATAAACTTGTCTGGCAGACATATTCCAATCAAGACGTTCATCTTCTCTTGTTAGTGTAGGGGCATATGTGACCAGACTTTCATCCTGTGGGATGCGCTGATTTTGACCTGCAAGAATATCAGGCAAAGTCTCTTTAAGCAGCTTGGCACCTAAATCACTTAAACGATCATATAAAACACCCACTGTATCATCTTCTAAAATAGGTGTCTCTCTTTGGGCAATCATATCACCTGCATCCATTTTCTTGACCATATACATAATTGTCACACCTGTTTTATCTTGTCCATCAATAATGGCCTGATGAACTGGCGCTCCTCCACGATATAATGGTAACAATGATGCATGGACATTAATACAACCTAAACGAGGGATATCCAAAACTGCCTGTGGGACAATTTGACCATATGCTGCTGTAATAATCAAATCCGGTTTTAAATCCACAACCGCCTGATAATCTTCTTTAATACGTGCTGGTTGAATCACAGGTATATCATGTTTCAAAGCTTCTATTTTGACATCAGGCATTGTTAAAACTTTTTTTCTTCCTACATATCGATCAGGCTGTGTGACAACACCGACAATATGATAGTTTTCTTCAATCAACATTTTCAAAACAGCTAATGAAAAAGATGCTGTTCCCATAAATACAATTCTTTCTTTCATGTCATCACTCACTTTCATCAATTTATAATATTATGATATTTTTTAATTTTATACAATCATTTTCAATTTTTTTCTTCTAGATATTTCACGCATAGTGCTGTCAATCCATCAAGCATATAAGGACTTGATTCTTTCATACTATAAAATTCTGGCATAAATTCCTCAGGGATAAATGACATTAATTTATTTTTGACTTCATTCATATCACTGGTCATTGGTGAACAGATGACAACAGCTTCTGGTCCCAACACACAGATAGAAGGTAATAATGATTTTGTGACAAGTTCCAAAACACCTTCGTGTGTCCAGGCTAGTTTTCCACATTCATCAGATAACTGCATACGTCGAATAAAATACTTAATCTCTCCAGCCAAACCATTTTTCCCTATAACAATCTTTCCTTGAGAAATAACACCCTGTCCATCAACACCAAAACCAAAAGGCTGCGAATGATAAATAATATTCTGATATTCAGGATGTTCCAACGCAAAACCAACAACAGCTGCATTAGCATTATTATAAATCACGACCTGTATACCATATTTCTTTTCAAAATCTTCCTTAATATCAATATTTCTTTCATCGACAGTATTTCTTAACTGTTTATCATCTTTAACGATTCCAGGCGTTGCAATACCAATCACATCAATATGAGAATGTTTTAATAAAACAGTATCAATAATATCATATAAATCATAAATATTCATTGTTGGTTTAATAATCATATTGCTATCAATGATTTCACAGTGATCACTTAAACGATAATAGATACGTGTCTGAGCTTTATTATGTGAAATGACAATAGATAAAATACGATTATCATACTCAACACAATGTGTATGTTCTTTTTTGATTTCCTGTGTTTTATTGGCATTATATTGTTCTAATTCATTTTGTAAGAATTTTAAAGCACCTAAAGCATCATAGGATGCAAAAACAGCTGTTGGAATCTGTAAAACCAGTTTATCCGTCAAACTGTCTTTCAAACGATTCAACATATAGCCAATCTGTGGTGCAATCAAAACAACATCATATTTTTCAACTTCTTCATAAATACTTAAATATGAGACAGCATCAAAATGATAATCCAAGCCCAGCATACCTGACACACTATTTAAGTTTTCCGCAAACATTGATGTTGTTAGTCCTGCTGAACATGACAAAAGAACCTGTAATGTTTTCTCAGCTTTTAATCCAACCAATGTTTCTACCATCTCATCATACAATTGTTTGGCATGATCTTCATCATTCAGTTCAAAATGCAAATAAAACTTAACTGAATCATCTTTTTTCGAAACAATAGAAAATTCAACAATCGTACTTTCTTCAATCTGTGTAAATGTAATAGAAGCTTCCCCATAATCAGTTAATAATTTAATCAGATGTTCATCCTCTGCAACAATCTGATAATCATCACTATGATGTGACTGAATCCATGCAGGAAAATCAAAATCCAATACCTTTCTTTCTTGATCCATAAAATTATCCTCTTTTCTATATCTTAATTCTATTTTATCATGAAACCCCAAACAAAACCATATAAAGAAAAATAGCACATGAGTGCTATTCAATATTATGAACTTTACTTAAAACACGCTCAGCATCATCACCATCAACAATTGTTGGCTGATAATTATTGCGTGATGAAGTTGATGAAATCATACATGGAATGATTTCGTGATCTTCTTTAACCAGCTGATCATCTTCAAAAGAAAAAGTATGCTGATAAATCATTGTATCCTTATCACTTGGATTCTTATTTCCACCAAAACAGAAATTTCCTAAACTATAAACAATTTGTTTGCCCTTATAAGTTTCTATTCCCTGTAAAACATGAGGATGAGAACCTATGACCAAATCAGCACCTGTATCAATTGTCTTTTTTGCAATGGAACGTTGTGATTCCATTGGAGATTGATCACGTTCAATACCCCAGTGATAATAAACAATAACCAAATCACTTTGTTTCTTTAAATCCATAATGGCTTGACTCATTTCAGATGTCAAACTATCTGGAAAAGAATAGCCTAAAAAACCAATTTTCACTCCCTGAACATCCATGATACAACTCTCATCATAGCCAAAATGCTCAATCTGATTTTCATCTAATATATCTTTTGTATCCTGCATTCCCTGTTCAAAATGATCACGGGAATGATTATTCGCTAAAGTGACAGCTTCAATATTCCCTTCCTTTAATATATTCACATATTCAGGTTTTCCCTGAAAGGCAAATGTCTTTTCAGCATGATCTCTGGAGGTTGTTAAAGGTCCTTCCAAATTGGCAATCGTTAAATCATCTTTTTCAAAAACAGATCGCACATTTTTCAAAAAATAAGTACTATCTTGTCCCTGATTTTCATATTCCTGATCAAAAGAACCACTATAGCCCTGACCAGCATAATTTCCTAATGTGATATCACCTACAAAAGATAAAGTAATTGTCGTTTTCTTCACTTCAGGTTCCTTTGTTTCAACAGTTTCTTCTGGTGTTTTCTCAACCGTTTCCTTTTGATTTTGGCATGCCATCAATGTTAAAACCATCACCATTGATAATATCGCCTGTAATATTTTCTTCATTTTAACCTTCCCCATAATTCTATTATTCTTCTGAATAAAATTTCTGATAATAACGAATACGTATCAAATCTAAAATCATCATCGTCTGATAACCAAATTCCAGACCATCAAATGTTCCTAAAACATGTACAACGTAATCTGAACAAACATTTTCAAATTGAACATATTTCATATTTTGAGTCACCAAAACAACATAGGCATCACACAAATGCTGTTTGACCATTTTTTTCGCATTTTGTTCCATGGTACGTCCTGTTGCTGTGATAAAAATGACAACGTCATCATCAGAAAACTCAAATCCTTTATCAAAATGATGATATTCAATGACTTCCTTACCAAAAGTAATCAAATCGGTCTGAAAATCGACTGCAATACTGCTTGGATATAAAGCACCTACAATCACAACTCTCTTTTTTTCAAATATTAAATCACAAATCTGATCAATCGTCTTTAAGAATTCTTCTTTAGAAAATTTAATATTGAGATGTGACAAAAACTTATCAACTGAAGTATGTAACATTCTGGCATTAATCTGATCCAAACGAATTTGTTTATCAATCATTAATTGTTGATGAAACTCATCATAGGAATGAAATCCAAGATGATAAAAAAAGTCCTGAACTTCTTCTTGAGAGCACTTTGACATATTAACAAACTGCTGTAAATCATATTGACAGATATCTTGATAATGCTTCACTACAAAACTTCCTATACGATACATATAATCATTATTGAGACAACCATTTAAATATTTTAAAATACGGGATATTAATAAATCCATGATGTCACCCCTTTTCTCCATTATACAACAAAACAAAGCTGAAAACTAATATTTCTCTTTACATAAAATAAATCACTCTATACAAAAAGAGGCATTCCTGCCTCTGATATCTTCAAATCGCTTATTTAAGATAACGAACAATACTGTTATACTCATCACCACTCAGTCGATAAATACCATTATAGGGTTCTTCTATATAATATTGATGATCTTTCCTATAAAGGTAGAGAGATCTTCTATCAAATTTCAAATGAAATTCAAGTCTTACCTTTTGACTGACATTAAAAGGCACGCCATTGAGACTCTCCTGTTGGGTTGTTTTCCCTTGTAAAACACGCACAATATCCGCTATCATGTCTTGATCCGCCATTTTCTTACTTGCCTTTTTTTGGACGAAGACAATTCTTTTGATTTTTTGTGGCTGTGGGAAATTGAGCTGATAAGTCATTCTTGACATATACATGCCATATAAAATTCCTGAAATAAGCAATATGATAACTGCTATTTTGAATGTTTCTTTATGAATATGTATATGTCTATTCATCTTGTAATCTTTGAATCATTGCCCACATTGCTTTAGCTGAATTAAAATTTTCTGGAACGATATCTGAAGCCCCAATTTGAACATCAAATGTATCATTGATTTCAGCAACAATTTCTAAGATTGCAAACGAATCTAATTCTCCATCATCAATCAGTGTCTGACATCCTCTAAAATCAATATCACTATCAATGTCTTCTAATAATTCTAATAATTTTTCCATTCTCTTACTCTCCTTTATAATTAAATATATTTGTTTCAAAACGACTACGCTGTAAACATAATCCATCTTGTTTTGAATAAAGATAAATACTTGGTAAATCACGACTTAAAAAGAGTGAAATACCTTCACACATGGCATAGGCACCTACACGTTGAAATTCTAAAACATCTCCAATTTGCGGATTCTCTAAAGGCAGTGACTTAACAAGATTATCATTCATTGTACATAAAGAACCGGACACATGGCAGTGTACAATTTGACCATTTCCCTGCTCTTTTTTTAATTGGCGATAATAAGGAATTTTCATAGCCATCATTTGACCATAATAAGTCATTTGATGCATCCCACCATCAACAATACAATAAGGGACCTGATTGATTTTATAATCCACAATTTCTGTATAATAACGACCGCAATTTGCAGCAATAAATCTACCTAATTCCAAAATAATCTGTCCTTGAAAATGGAGACTCCCTAAGAGCTCTTTAAAACCTTTAAGAAGTTCGACTTCATCATAGGCTTTACTCCCATGAAAATATTCTACATAAAAACCTGGTCCGAACTCTAATTCCTTAGCAACATATCCATATTCTTTTTCCAATCTCTGTAAAAGTGTATCGACATATTTGAGTTCCTGTTCATACAGATTTAATTTTTTTCTTTGAGTCCCAGAAAAATGTTGAATTCCAACAATGTCAACATAGGGATATTGCTTGCGAGAAGCAATAAGATGACATAACTCTTCTTCAGACATACCAAACTGATTTCCGGTTGTTATTCTTAACAATGTTGATACCTGACAATCCAGTTGTTTGGCTATTTCATGAATCATTTCAAACTGGTGTACAGATTCACTTGTATAAACAAGACAATCACGATATGTCGCCATAACTCTTAAAAGTTCATCTGCATTTTTATACACACCTGATAAGACAACTTTCTCCATAGGAATATTAGCTCTTTCACAAATCGCAAATTCTCCATGAGAACAAACTTCATAACGATTTATGATACCTTCAATGCTTTGAATGACAAAAGGATTGGCTTTCATAGCATAACATAACTGTATATTGTCTCCTAACATGTCTTGGATAAACTTTATTCGCTCTTGTAATACATCTATATCAAAGACATATGCCGGTGTTGCTAGATTTGTGATAACATCGCGATACTGTGGTTCAAACATTGTAATCCTCCTTTATCATTGACTTTAATTTCTCTCTGTCAATCTTTCCATTTTTTGTGAGTGGGAAACCATGAACCTGACAAAAGGCATTGGGAATCATAAAGACAGGGAGCTCCCTTTTTAAAGCACGTGTCAGTTCACGGCGTTCAATATCACCATCATAGAAAGCTATGATTTTATGATTTTCAAAAAGACAGCACGCTCTTTGAACAGCGTCTACATTTTGCATAGCCTTTTCAATTTCGCCTAACTCAATTCTATGACCCATATGTTTAATTTGAAAATCTTTGCGTGATGCAAAACACAATTCACCTTGTTGATTATAGTAACCTAAATCACCTGTACGATAAATGATCTCTCGATAACGAGAATTCAATGGATTTTGACAAAAAGCCTGCTTTGTCTGTTGAGGATTGTTATAATATCCTAAGCTGACAGCTGTTCCACTGACACAGATTTCACCTAAAACATCTGGCCTAGTCACTTCCTGATTGTCTTTATCTAACAGAAAGACCTTTTCATTATGAAATGCTTTTCCAATGGGAATCACATCATCCTGATCCATTTCACTTATGATATGATAAGCACAATTACACGTAATTTCTGTTGGTCCGTATAAATTGACATACATCGCATCTGGTAAATAAGACTGCCAAATACGTAACTGTTTCATAGGCATGACTTCACCACTAAACATGACTTTAGTTATCTTATGGGGAATCTTATATTCAAATCCTTTCAAAGTTGAAATAATACAAACAGCAGATACTGCCCAAATAATTGTTGTGACTTCTCTTTCACATAAGAAATCCAATAATTTGACAGGTATTGAAAAATATTGTCTTGGGATGATTTGCATAGTTGCGCCAGTTTTAATTGTTGAATAAATATCTTTAACAGAAACATCAAAATCCCAAGGAGCCTGATTACCAATGACATCATTTTCATGAATATCAAATGTTTTTGTAAATGTTTCAATAAAATCGATGACACTGCGATGAGATACACAAACACCTTTAGGAATACCTGTAGAACCAGAAGTAAAAATAGTGTATAACGGCATTGTATCAATATGTTGACTGGCAATTATATCTAATTTTTCTTGATTAATTTGTCCATATAAATCTTCTAATAAGATAATCTCACTTTCCATTTTTTTCTTTTGAAGTAAATTCAGATATTTTTGAGATGTCACAATCATTTTTGATTCCAGTGTTTTCATAATATGATTTAATCTTGTTTGAGGCTGTTTCATATCCAACAAAACATAAAATCCACCAGCATAGACCACTCCAAAAAACAGACAAATCGTATCGACACTCTTTTCCATAAAAATAGGAACTGGTTGTCCAATAGAAATCTTTGAAGCTAAGGCACTGCCAATCTCCTGCGCTTTTCTATATAACCCTTCATACGTTATAGATTGATCAATATCTGCAAAAGCAACCTTATCAGGATATTTTCTGGCACTCTCTTTTAAATAATCTAAAACATTGTACATTTTATATCTCCTATTTCTCTATAATTTCTCTGACTTCTTTATAGTTATATCTTTTTTTCTTTCCCAAACGAATCTGCTCATCAGCCCATTTGTATATTTTTTCATAGGCTACCACCTCCTGTTGGTATCGTTGAATGATTTTTTCATCATGAGGAGTATCTGATAGATGATATTTTTCGTCTAATCGTTTTCCCAAATACATTGTCAATTTCTTTTGACCATAAATATTTAAATGATTCTGATTATAAAAATCTGTTTGAGGATTCAGACCCATCTCATCAACATAATCATCCATATCTATACACTCATAACCATATTGGTGTATCAAAGCTTTTGCAGCATTATTACGTTCGCGTTCTGGTATCATTTTCTCTGAATAGTAACGAGGCATATTTGTAAAAACAATATTCGTTAAACCTTGTTTTTGACAATACTCCAATAACTCTTTTAAGTGTTGTCCTGATAAATGATACATTGGTCTTTCTTGTGTATGTGCCCTAATAGGAATTGAAGATTTTTGAGGTATGATTTGTGCTGTCCCCTGAATACCCGCTGATAATAAATGAATATTGTCCTGATGGATGAACTCATCAATACTTTCTTCCACATTGTCTTTAAATTTTGCCCAATTAGAATGGTATTTTAAAAATGGAATATAATATGATAATCTTTCATCTTCAGGAACCAGCTCCTGAATAGTCTGAACTTTATTTTCAGAATAGGGCATATTATCAATCCATGATCTCAAAGGCCCTTCTCTAGTTTCAAAATCATCATTATACAATATACCATTGATATCAATCAGAATGACTTTGGGGTTTTGTGTCTTTAAGACTTCAATTAACATAGATTTCGCAATTCCCATAGGAGCGGCATTTGTTCCAAGAGAATAACTTGTATATCCAAATTCTTGAAACGCTAAAGGCGCAGAATAATCGGTAAATGCTGTACTGGCTCCTATCATGACCATATCAAGACTATTTTTTTCTAATTTATAAAAATTTTTGACACGGACAGCATCTGAACTGTATGCCTGACGACACATGATAAAATTCATCCCACATACCAGTCCTATCATAATGACTGTCATCATCAAGATTTTGCATTTTTGCGATTTTGTCATAAATTGCCTCCTTAAAACTGCATATATACAAATTGTGTTTGGTCATAACCAGGACCATACATACCAAACAATAAAACAATCAGAAATGCAACAATATAAACACCCCAACGTACCCAGACAGATCTTTTTTCAATACATTCACGTACACTCTTTTTCTCCTGAAGAATATCTACAATCAATAAAACAATAAAACCTACCAATAATACAACATAATTTTTACCATTCAATCCAAATGAAACAAGTTCCTTTTTGATTCCTATTGGAAACTCATAAAAGTGAAAACATTTAAGAAAAATGTGCCACCCATCAGCAAATGTAGCCGCTCTAAAAATAATGCATCCTACACAAGTGATCCAGAAAGTACGTAAAATCTGAAAAAGCTGAAAACCATGGGATTGAACGGGTATATGCAATTTTTGATTCAAATAGCTCCAAACTGGTTTCATTAATCCACTGATGCCAATTAACAAGCCATAAAAAATTCCCCAGACAATATAATTCCATTGAGCTCCATGCCATACACCTACCAAGAAAAAGACAAGTAAGTTTCCTAAAGCGATTGGTAAAGTTCGACCCATATGTTTACCAAAATGTTTCTTGGCAAACTTTCCTATTTTTCGAACACCTTGAGTTAAAGAAAATGGATAAAAAACATAATCTTTCATCCAGCTTCCTAGTGACATATGCCATCTTCTCCAAAACTCAGAAACGCTCTTAGAGAAATAAGGACGACGAAAATTTTCTGCCATGGTGATGCCCATTGCTTGTGCACATCCACGCGCAATATCTATACAACCAGAAAAATCTGTATAATCCTGAATTGCATACATAAAGACGCCTAAAGCCACACCCATGCCTGAAACATTCAAATAATTTTCAAAGACAAAATTAGCTATAACAGCTGCTCTATCTGCAATAATCATCTTTTTAAAATAGCCCCATAACATAAGCTGTAAACCAAATTTCAAATCATGATAACTCGCTTTTTTGGGTGCATAAAGTTGGGGTGCCAGATCTTTAAATCGACCGATAGGTCCCTGAAGAATTTGTGGAAAAAAAGACACAAATAAAGCAACTTTTGCTAGATTACGTTCTGGCTCCACTTTTCCCCAATAAACATCAATCACATATGACATTGTTTGAAATGTATAGAAAGAAATACCTAATGGCAATATCAGATGAAGTGTTGGAATCTGACTTCCCAATGACAACGTTTCTAATAGGTGGTTGATATTTTCTGCAAAGAAATGAAAGTATTTTAAAAATAATAATATTCCAAAATTTAATACCAATGTGAGAATCAGCACTCTTTTCCTTTTCAGCTGATATTTCTTTTTATTTTCCTTTGTGGATGTGTGACTCTTTTCCATTTGATATTGCTTACCCATATATAGCGTTGCAATATAGGAGCTGAGTGTGGTTAATAAAATAAATATCAGAAACTTCACACTTGCATAACAATAGAAAAAGTAACTTGCTATTAACAAGAAAATCCATTTCCATTTAGCTGGAATAAGAAAACTTCCCACTAAAACAAATAGAAAAAACAATAAAAAAACTAATGTATTAAAAGCCATAAAATCATTCCTTATTAATCTTTTTTACACAATTCATCTTATAAAATTGTTATGAATTTACTATGGAAATCTTGTGTACTTTCTGTGTATCTTGTCAGATTTCATTTTCAAATAAAAAAAGAAGTCAAATCATAAGATTGACTTCCTCTTGATATCTCATCAAAATCATGAGTTGAAAACTAAAAACTTTCTCACTCACAACATGATTTTTATATTTTCAGTTTAGAAAAAATCATTCAACTCACTAAAATCAATTTCTCTCTCTAAAATCAGTTCCTTTAATCTGGCAAGCTGATTAATAAAAAGTGTTCTTCTCTTTTCTAGTTCATCTTTTTCAAAATTATCATTTTCAAACATTATCCATTCTTCAAGATGATTGAAAACATCCTGATATAAATTTTGACAAAATTGTAACATACTGGTATGCGAATATTGATGACCAATATACTCTTCAGACAATAGCTCTCGTCCATCTCTTTCTAATATGATATGACAGTTATAATAACTGACCACACATAATAAACGCCCTGGCTCCATAAAACCTTTCACACAAAAAGGTAACCTTGTTTCTAATCCATGGATAGCCTGATCCAACCACTGCAAAGCAATATCATCCAAATAACTCAAACGAAATGAGAAAGTACCATCAAGCTGAAACTCAGTCCAACCATATTCTGGTTTTGTTAACATCAAATCATCTCCATTCTTCATTCATTATTTTGTCCATATTATATGGTTTTATGTATTGACTAAGAGACAGCATCATTTAAAAGAACTGTCCAAGAAAGATTAATAATTCTTTAATTCCATAAGAATAGAGAAATAATCCTGCTGGTTTACAGAGCATATTGATCAACATATATTTCTTTGTTGACATACTGGTCAGTCCTGCAATCATACACAATAAATCATCGGGAAAACCAGGAAGAAGAATAGCTAAGGCAAAGAACATTTCAAATTTTTGACCTTTATCCAGCCAGCCAATATATTTATCATATGTTTTTTGATCAGTGACTTTCAATATAAAATTCTGACCATATTTTTTAACCAACTTAAAAATAATATAAGAACCTATTAATAAGCCAATATAATTATATATAAAACCTTCTACCGGTCCAAAAACAATAACACCAATTCCACTACTGACACCACCAGGAATAATAGGAATCACAACCTGAATGATTTGGATAAGAATAAACACAAGAGGTGCTATCGCTCCTAACTCCCTTAAATATAATTGAAGACTTTCTGGATTGGATAAATAATGAGATTGACCCAAATAAACTATCAATACACATAGGGCAATAGTCCCAATCACTGTTAGCCATTTTGTTGATTTTAATGCCATACTTTTCACCTCAATAATAGTATAACCATGAAAATATAATAAAATGATGTATAAATTCTTAATATTTTCTAAATATAACTTATTTTTGATGATTTTTTATCCCAAGCTCATATAATCTTCAATGACTATATATTTTTTTATCACCCTATCTGTACCATATTTTTATTTCTCATGAACTTTTTTACCAGAAATATGTTCAATATCAATAGCTACCAATTGGACGCGATCAAGACTCTTTTTCATAACTGATTCAACTTCTTCAGCCGTTGGAAAATATTTAAGTGCAAATGTCCGTACTTTATCTTCAGTCACTTGACGATCTTCAATAAGTCTGGCACGTCCAAAGACAACACAGCTTGATACATAATAAGCCCAGTCTCCATCCACCAGATATCCATCATCCCATGTTGTCAGACACACTTTATCATTGGCTTTTATCGCATCAATTTTATGTCCTGATTTTGCACTATGGAAATAAATCCTGTTTTCTTCTTCATCATAGTAAAAATTAATAGGTATCGTAAATGGGTATCCATCATCACCATGAACTGAAAAAGCTGCTCTTCGATTCTTTTTTAATAATTCTTTTGCTTCTTCTATAGAAATTTCATTTTTTACTCTTCTCATTTTTCTAAACATTACACAAATCCCCTCTCTTTATTGTTCTTTGTTTCTTATTATAAAGCAATTTTTTATTCATAGAAAGATTCCAAAAATCATTTATAAAAAAAATCAGACTTTTTCAACAAGCCTGATTTTAACACTATGCATTTTTAGACAAGTTCATCACCAAAGGAAATACCCATCAGTTTCGCATTTCTTATCACATCACCCTGTACATCTACATATTTTAATTTTCCTGCTGTTTCTTCTAAAGGAATAGCATTCAAATGATGATCAGTGAAAACAACCAATTTTCCATAATCTTTATTCATAATTAAACGGGCACCTTCAACACCAAATAATGTTGAAATTTCACGATCATAAGGGCATGGCTGTCCTCCACGTTGCGCATGTCCAGCACAAGATACACGAATTTCCTTTTGAGTGTAATGTGCTAATTTATTAGCAATTTCATAAACAACAGAATGTCCTTCTCGACTGGCTACTTTTAATTTGTATTGTTTCTTTGACAACATAGCCTCTTCCTTTGAAATTGCTCCTTCAGCACATGCAATCACGATAGATTTCTTTCCAGCATTTGTTTTATTTTGAATCACTTGTGCTAAAATTTCTATATCATAAGGAATTTCTGGCAAAAGAATGATATCTGCTCCTGAAGCAATGCCTGCTGACAAACAGATATGTCCAACTTTATGCCCCATAATTTCCACTACAAAAATACGGCTATGACTATCAGCAGTTGTCTGAATTTCATCTAAATATCTTGTCGCAATATTCACTGCAGACTGAAATCCAAAAGTATAGTCTGTTCCCCAAGTATCATTATCAATTGTTTTTGGTAAACCAATGACATTCAAACCTTCCTGAGATAAAAGATTCGCTGTTTTTAAAGATCCATTGCCTCCTAATACCGCAAGACAATCTAGTTTAAGTTTTTGATAAGTCTTTTTCATGGCCGCGACTTTATCAAAACCATTTTCAATGACGCGCATCTTTTTAAAAGGACATCGCGATGTCCCTAAAATGGTTCCTCCTAAATTGAGAATGTGCTCAAAATCCTCAGGTTTCATATTGACATAATTTTCATGCATCAACCCTTTATAACCATCTAAAAAACCAATAATCTCTACATCATTTCTTTGTTGATAAAGTGTTTTTGCAAGGGCACGCATTGTCGCATTCAAAGCTTGACAATCACCACCACTTGTTAGTATACCAACTCTCACAATATCACTCCTTTACACCAATTCCTTTTTTAAAAAAGTATTCCTGACTGTTTAATGGCTCTTTTTTATTTTTAATACGTTTATAAGTTCCATCTCCCAATAATTCACAAGCCTTCACATTATCATTTAACATAGTGTTAAACATTGAACAAATGATTTTTTGAATTTTCTTATCAAAAATTGGTGTTGCAACTTCTACACGTCTTTCTAAGTTTCTTGTCATTAAATCAGCTGAAGAAATATAAACTTTCTTATCTTCTCCGGCACCAAAAATATAGATACGAGAATGTTCAAGATAACGTCCAACAATAGAAATAACTCTAATATTATCAGTATATCCTTCCACATGAGGAATAATACAACAGATTCCTCTCACAATCATATCGATTTTAACACCAGCCTGACTAGCCTCAATTAACTTATTAATCATTGTTTTTGATGTCACAGAATTACACTTAAATCCGACATAAGCTTCTTTTCCCTGTTTTGCCAGTTCAATCTGTTCATCAATATATTCACAAATTTTAGAAATCATACAATGTGGAGCCACCATCAAATGATGTGTCTCTGACATCGTTTCTCCTAAACTTAAATGATTAAAGACATCATTAATTTCTTCACCAAGTTCACGATTGTGTGTCATTAATGATAAATCTGTATAAAGTTTTGCAGTATTTTCATTATAATTTCCTGTTCCAATCTGAGAAATATATTGCACACCTTGACTATTCTTATAAGTAATCAGACAAAGCTTTGAATGAACCTTATATCCATCTAAACCATAAATAACACGACATCCTGCAGCCTCTAAACGTTTTGACCAGTCAATATTGTTTTCCTCATCAAAACGTGCTCTTAATTCTACTAAAACAACAACTTCTTTTCCATTATCAGCAGCTCTAATTAACGATTTGACAATCTTCGAATTCTTTGCGACACGATATAATGTCATTTTAATACTTGCGACATGAGGATCACGACTTGCCTCATCTAGTAATCTTAAAAATGGTGACATTGATTCAAAAGGATAAGCCAATAAAATATCTTTCTTCGCAATCTGTTTAATCATTGGTATTGCATTTTCAACCATTGGACTATTTCTTGGCTCTAATTTTTTATAAAACAATTGTGGATACAATAATCGCAGATGATCTCTTAAAAGACCAATAAAACCTAAATCTAATGGTGCTTGTGATAAGAAAACCTGATTCTTCTTCAAGTTCAAGAAATTCATCAACATCACAACTTCCAATTCTTCTAATCCTTCAGATATTTCCAAACGAATTGGACATAACTTACGACGCTGTTTAATCAATGTTTCCATCATTTCTCGATAATCATCATGTCCTTCTAAAGAATGATCATCCTCATCAATATCAGCACTTCTTGTCACACGAATAAATCCCTTATTTTTAATCGTATACTTACTAAAAACTTTCGAAACAAAATGTAAGATAATATCTTCAACCAAAATAAACTGTCCCTGCATACTTGGCACAGCCAGCATTCTTTCATCAATCGCATTTCCACAAGATACGATTCCCATTTTACGTTTTCCTTTTTTAGATTCCAATTGCACAATAATATAAAGCTCCTTATTATTCAAAAAAGGAAATGGCTGTCTCTTAGATACAACCTGTGGTGAAATTAAAGGTAAGATTTCTGAATCAAAATACTTTTCAAAATACTTACGATCCTCTTTATTTTTAAGTTCATGATATTTCACAATTCCCCAACCATATGCTTTTAAGTCATCCATAATACGTGCATAAATACGATCTTTCTTACGATTTAAAAAACCAACACGTGTTAAACATGCCTTAAGCTGTTCTTCTCCTGTCATTTGTGTTTTATTATCCTTTGAAGCTGGGTAAAATAACATTTGGTCATATAATGTTCCAATACGTACCATAAAAAATTCATCCATATTAGACTGAAAGATAGACACAAAATTCAATTGTTCTCCCAAAGGTACTTTTTTATCTTTCGCCTGCATTAAAACACGGTCATTAAATTTCAACCATGATAGTTCTCTATTTTCTCTACAACCTCTCATATTTTCCTCCTTCTTTTATGTACTTCAAAAATAATATGTCTTATCAATATAATCAAGTCTATTTTTTTGATTTACAGAAAATTAAGGCTTTCTTTACATAAAATTCACAATTTTATTTTACACTTTTTTCTTATCAAAATAAACATCTTTTTATCTTTCATTTATACATACATGAAAATTGATTTTTGGTGTCATTTTGACTATAATTGATATGAAAAAAAGAAAAGGAGTTTGAGAAAATGAAAATGACAAATGATATTCATTATGTTGGAGTCAATGATCATCACATTGATTTGTTTGAAGGACAATATCATGTTCCTCATGGTATGGCTTATAATTCTTATGTGATTGTTGATGAAAAAATTGCTGTGATGGACACTGTTGATATTCATTTTACCCATGAATGGCTTGATCATGTTGCTGATGCCTTAAATGGGCGAAAACCTGATTATTTAATTGTGCAGCATATGGAACCAGATCATTCTGCTAATATTGCGGAATTTATGAAAGTTTATCCAGAAACAACCATTGTTGCGAATGCAAAAACTTTTATGATGATTGATCAGTTTTTTAATCTCAATGAAAATATTCAAAGACAAGTGGTGAAAAATGGTGAAGAGTTGTCATTAGGACAACATACTTTAACCTTTGTGTTTGCGCCAATGGTACACTGGCCTGAAGTCATGATGACTTATGATCAAAAAGAAAAGATTCTATTTTCAGCTGATGCTTTTGGAAAATTCGGAGCATTAGATGCAGAAGAAGATTGGGATGATGAAGCACGTCGCTATTATATTGGAATTGTTGGAAAATATGGCGCACAAGTTCAAGCTGTATTGAAAAAAGCAGCAACTTTAGATATTCAAACTATTTGTCCTCTACATGGTCCTGTATTAAAGGAAAATCTTCAACATTATCTTGATCTTTATCAGACTTGGTCTTCATATCAGGTAGAAACAGAAGGAATTATGATTGCTTATACATCTGTTTATGGACATACAAAGAAAGCCATTGATTTATTAGTAGATAAACTGAATGAAAATGGTTGTCCAAAAGTTGTTGTGCATGATTTGGCACGTGATGATATGTCACTTTGTGTTGCGGATGCTTTCCGTTATAGTAAAATCATTATGGCTTCAACAACATATAATGCAGATATTTTCCCATTTATGAAAGATTTCATTCATCATTTACTGGAAAGAAATTTCCAAAATCGTACTGTTGCATTGATTGAAAATGGATCATGGGCTCCAATGGCAAATAAAGTCATGAAAGGACTTTTAGAAAGCTGTAAAAATATTAATTTTGCAGAACATCAAGTCACAATCAAGTCTGCTTTAAATGCTGATAGTCAAAAAGCTCTTGAAGAATTGGCAGATGAATTATGCCGTGATTATATTGCGCAATCTCAAGATAAAGCCAATAAACATGATATGAGTGCTTTATTTAAAATTGGATATGGGCTTTACGTTGTCACTTGTCATGATGGTAAACAGGACAATGGTCTGATTGTGAATACTGTCACTCAGGTCACTGACAACCCTAATCGTATTGCTGTGAATATCAATAAACAAAACTATTCACACCATGTCATTAAACAAACTGGAAAATTAAATGTTAACTGCTTATCTGTTGATGCACCTTTTAGTATTTTTGAAAGATTTGGTTTCCAAAGTGGTCGTACAGTCAATAAATTTGATGGTTTTGAACCATTACATTCTGATAATGGTTTAGCATTCTTACCACGTTATATCAATGCCTTTATGTCACTTGAAGTAGAAAGTTATGTGGATTTACAGACACATGGAATGTTCATCTGTAAAGTTACTGAAGCACGTGTGATTTCAGATGCAGAAACAATGACTTATACATACTATCAAAATAATGTCAAACCAAAACCACAAACAGAAGGTAAAAAAGGATTCGTATGTAAAATCTGTGGCTATGTCTATGAAGGCGATGTTTTACCTGATGACTTCATCTGTCCATTATGTAAACATGGTGCTGTAGATTTTGAACCTATCCAATAAGGCAAAAACGAATGATTATCAAAATCATTCGTTTTTTTGTGCAGTATCTTGAATAATCTGTCCATCTTCAATACGTAAAATACGATCAGCCACATTGGCTATCATTTCATCATGGGTTACCATAATCACAGTTTCATGATACTTCCTTTGTGCTATTTTTAATAAATTAATCACTTCCTGTGAACTTTTCGCATCCAGATTTCCAGTTGGTTCATCCGCAAAGATGATGGCAGGTTTGGATGCTAGTGCTCTAGCGATTGCGACACGTTGCTGTTGTCCACCTGAAAGTTCGTGGATAAAAGCATATTGCTTTTCCTTAAGTTTCAATAAATCAATAATCTCATCAACATATTCTTCATCTACCTGTTTATTATCTAAATGAATAGGCAAAACAATATTTTCAATCACATTATGTGTTGTAATCAAATTAAAGAATTGAAAGACAAATCCCATTCTTCGTCTTCTTAAACGTGTTAAACGATCATCATTCATATCATAGAGTGATTCTCCCTGTAAATAGACTTTACCAGCATTGGGTCTCACTAATCCAGCTAACACATGCAATAAAGTACTCTTCCCACTGCCACTGGTTCCAACCACAGCCACAAAAGAACCTTCTTCAATCTCAATCGAGATATTCTTGATTGCATCCACCTTATTCTCATCATATCCATAAGTTTTTCTTAAATTCTTTCCTTCTAAAATAATCATGATAAACCACCTCCATTATCAATATTCATTAAATCATTCCATAACACATATAATGGTACAATATAAATAAACATGCATATACCTAAACATATGAAATTCATAATAAGAAATTCGCTTATAGGAATATAGGCGATATTAAGATAAGATCTTTCCAATAAAATCAAAGCGATATTGATGACATTAATAATGATAAAAGAATAGAGACCTTTTTCTAATTCTTTGATTAACATTTCTCTTTTTGTCATTCCTACAATTCTCATCATCATATAATCTCTTTGATGATTCAGTAGATAATTTTTATTCAAGTAATAACATGATACAAAGAACATCATCATAGTCACAAACATCATCTCATCATCAACAAGTAATGGTATTTCTTCATGAACATTGTCATAGGATATAAATTCTATTTCTCCACGATCATTAATAGATAATCCATTTTTTTGACGACTATCTTGAATCATCTTTAAATATTGATCACGCTTTTCAAAATCATCATACCAGATACATAACACCGAATGAGATGATGAAAACATTTTATCAAAAGCTTCTTTTTTCATAAAAATATCACCACTTATAAATGAATATTCATAACTTTCAAAATGATCTTCATTGGTTGTATAAGATTCTACAATTCCTGTAACATAAAAATCATGATTTTCTATTTTTATAGTCTCTCCTATTGCTATACTTGTATATTCGTTCACTAAAACTTCATTTTCATTTTGAGGATAAGTCCCTTCTATTTGTGCCTTTTTCATGAATTCATCATTCAATTCTATAATTGGTGATGATGAAGAACTCCTTTGAGATGATTCATAAGCAGTATTTTGATATGAATATGTATATGTTTTAGGAAAATGAAGCTGTTCAAGTTGCTTTAACTGATCAATATCCCCTTCTACTTCAAGATAATAAGTTTCCTGACAATTAAAGACATATTTGTTAGTACTAGCTGTTGTATTATTGTAAGCTTTAATCATTTGATTCATCAGTAAAGTTCCACTACATAGACAAATCAATATAATAAACAAAAGATTCATTCTCTTATGATTTTTCCATTCTCTCCAAGCTATGCGCCATTTATAAAGATACTTTAATTTACGTATTCTCACATCAAAATATTTAAACTGTGCACTATCAAAGGCTCCACTTAATGCTTGATATGAAGATTTTCTTGCCGGATAAATAAAGAAACAAAGAACACTTAAAAAAGCAACAAAGGTATAAAAAAGATAGGCTGGTAATGAAAATACATAAATGAAGCATTCCTGTGATAGTGAAATATAGTAAACAATCAAATAGGAAAGTACTGGTGCTAGGAGAGTTGCTAATAATATGGAAAGAACACTACATAAAGCAATTTCATACATTTCCATAAGAAAAAGCTGTTTCGTTGTCATTCCTATTCCTCTTAACAAGGCAAATTCTTTCACTCTTTTTTGTATAAATGTTGTTGTCAAAATGAACAAAGACAAGATAAGAAAAATACCACCTTGTAAAAAAGCTCCAAAATTTTCAGAACGCACCATATATTGAACCCAAACCTCATCATGATCATACCCATATGTATTATCCGATGTCCATGTGACCTCTTCATCATCAGTTAAATAAAAAGTATCACAATATAAATAAGATTCATAAAAATCATCTTGTACCATGATATACATATCACAGAAAATATCTTGAGAATTATGGACAATCCCTACAACTTTCATTTTTTGTGATGTCCCTAAAATATCCACTTCAACAAGATCATTGATTTGATAGGGCAATTGATCACTCACCAC
>CALUZM010000004.1 GCA_944325245.1 uncultured Massilimicrobiota sp.
TACGTATTAATAAAGTTGATAGAAAGGAGAAGGTATATTTTAATGGACTGATAAATGAGTCAATTATAATATACCAGATTAAATTATGCTTGTGTTTTGGATTATGGGCAATAATTTTAAAAGAGACAAATGAAATGATTGGCTAGGCTGGTCTGACAATGCAACCTTATAAGAATACAGAATATTGGAAGTGGGTTATTTGTTGAAAGAAGAATTCTAGCACCAAGGATATGCGATAGAAGCAGCTTTAGGATGTCAAAAATATGCTTTTGAAAATTTACAGACAGATTATTTATATGCCATTTAAACGAAAAGATAAACAAAAAATGATAGACATCAAGAGATGAATATCATTTTTATGTGCGTTTATCAAATTGTTGATGGCATGTTGGACAGGTAATTGTAATGTTACCTTTTCCTTTAGGAACTCTTAAATATTGATGACAATGAGGACATTTTAAATATTTATGTGTTTTACGATATTTCCATTTGTTTTTCTGTCTATTAAAGAACTTTCTGATACCTGCTGTTTTTGCCAGGAACCATTCATTTTCCATACGACGTTTATATCCCTGTTTAGAAAACATTCTAAACAAAGTGTAAATGATAATAGCATAGCATAAGATTGAAACGATAGGAATAAATAAAGAAATAATCAGTAAAACAATATAAGTTACAAATAAAAAATTACCAAACTGATCGACACCATATCTGCCATACATAAAATTTCTTAACCAATTCATTTATATCACCGCAGTTATTATAACGATGAATTATGAATGAAATATGTACTCAGATATTTTCCAGATAAGTATATTCATTTTTTATGTTTTATAGTATAATGGAAAAACATGGAGGTTGACGAATATGTATAATCAATATAGAGAAGGATGGCTCGAAGTGATATGTGGCTGTATGTTTGCCGGAAAGACAGAAGAGCTGATCAGACGTATTAATGTTTTATCTTATGCCAAGAAAAACATTATTGTTTTTAAACCCAAAATAGACAATCGTTATTCTGAAAAAGAAATTGTATCTCATGCTGGGACAAAGGTACCTTGTATTGTTGTGAAAGAGTCTAAAGACATATTAAAATATGTGAAACCAGATACAGAAGTGATTGCGATAGATGAAGTTCAATTTTTTGATCATGATATTGTAGATGTTTGTGAGTATCTAGCTGATAAAGGATTAAGAGTTATGGTTGCTGGATTAGATAAAGACTTTCGTGGTGAACCTTTTGGTGTTTTGCCTGAACTACTCACACGTGCAGAATTTGTTACAAAACTGACAGCTGTATGTGCTAAATGTGGAGCTCCTGCAACACGTACACAAAGACTTGTGGGAGGACAACCTGCATCTTTTGAGGATCCTGTTATCATGGTAGGGGCAGATGAACGATATGAACCACGCTGTCGACATTGTCATGAAATTTTAAATAAACCACATAAATTTTAAAAGTTCATAATAAAGACACATTTCTCTTATATATTATAAATGTCGAAAGACAAATACGATAGTATTGATTCCCCTCAAATCTATCATATATCCCTAAGAAAGAGATGCTTCCCCAAAGCATCTCTTTCATTTTGCATATTTTCATGAAAAAAGCATAGACTTTATATATGAGAAAAGAAAAGGATATAGAATTATGTCATCAGGAAGATATTGATCAGCTTTCCACAAAAGATCTTTTTAAACAGCATTTTCATATTTGCTATTTAAGAGGAGATGGCTGGAAAAAAGGGAATCATTATGTGTTTTGTTATCCATATCTCTATTTATATGCCTTCCATATGTTTATTATTAGAGAAATAGAAAAGAGGGGTTATAGTATAGATCCATTATGGAAAGATGCTTGTTATAGAGGGATTCATCATGGTTATGAAATTTCTTTAATGACTTATTGTGATATAGACATACCAGAACATCTTTATAAGGAAAATTAAATGGAAAAAAATATGTCTGTTCATATCTCGTTCATATTGACAAGGTATATTATAAGTGTAAAGATAATAGAATTCATAAAAACTCCCTTTAAAAATATGTATTCTAAGAAAGAACCACTGAGTGGGTTCTTTTTTTTGTAATCAGAAAAAAATCATGTATAATAACAGAAAGGGGTTGATGAAATGAAAAATATTTTATTTGATTTAGATGGAACATTAACAGATCCATTTTTAGGTATAACACGTTCTGTGGCGTATAGTTTAAAATCATTTGGTATTGAAGTTGAAGATTTAAAAACGCTGAAAAGATTTATTGGACCACCTTTGGATGTGTCTTTTCGAGAATATTATGGGATGGATGAAAAGCAAAGCTGGCAGGCTGTAGAAAAATATCGTGAATATTTTTCTCAAAAGGGTTTATATGAAAATAAATTATATGATGGAATTGATGCTTTTTTGCAGGATTTGGTCAATCAAGGTTTTCAATTATTCGTATGTACCAGCAAGCCAGAAGTCTTTGCTAAAAAGATTCTTGATCATTTTTCCTTAACAAAATATTTGACAGGAATTTATGGAGCTACTTTAGATGGTCGTCTTAAAAATAAGGGAGATATTATTGCTTGTTGTTTACAACAGGAACAATTAAATCATCAGGATTGTATCATGGTTGGAGATCGACAACATGATATTATCGGTGCCCATCAGAATCAGATACCTTGCATTGGTGTCTTATATGGTTATGGAGATTTAGAAGAATTTCAAAAGTATCAGTGTGATTATATTGTTGAAGACTTAAAAGAATTAAAAAAGATAATAGAGGAATGGACAAATGCCAAGTAAGTATCAGAAAATATATGAAGATTTAAAACAGAAGATTGAAAGAAATGAGATTCAGGCGAATACATTATTACCTAGTGAAAATGAACTCATGAATATCTATCATTCTTCTCGTGATACGATTCGTAAATCATTATCCCTATTACAACAAAATGGATATATCCAAACAAATAAAGGAAAAGGGTCCTTTGTTTTAGAACATGATAAAATTGCTTTTCCTGTTTCAGGCCTAACAAGCTTTAAGGAGTTATCACATACATTGCTGGGTACAGTCAAAACAATTGTCCACTGTTTTGAAAAAATTCCAGCCTCTGCGTATCTTAAAAAGGAACTCTATATGCAAGAAGGAGATGTCTATCATATTGAAAGAATTAGAAATATTGATGGAGAAAAAATTATCTTAGATATTGATTATATCAATGCTAGTGTTATTCCTGATTTGACTCAGGAGATTGTTCAAGATTCTATATATGAATATATCGAAAATCATCTTGGGTTAAAGGTGTCTTTTGCCAGAAAAGAAATCACAGTTGTTTCGGCAAGTGAGAAAGAAAAAGAAATACTCGATATGCAGGACTTTGATTTGCTTGTCTGTGTGAAAAGTTATACATATTTAGAAGATGCCACATTGTTTCAATATACCGAATCAAAGCGTCGCCCTGATAAATTTAGGTTTGTTGAATTTGCCAGAAGAAGTCATATGTAATATATAAAAAAAGAAAGTATAGATGCAGTGAAATGCGTCTATTTTTTTTTGTTTGAAATGAATATTTACTGTTGACAAACATATACGTACAAGATAGGAGAGAAAAAATGGGAAAGTTTGAAAAAGATGCAAAGGATTTATTGGAATATGTAGGTGGCAAAGAGAATATCAATGCCGTTTCACATTGTGTAACAAGAATGCGTTTTGCTTTGGTTGATTCTAAAAAAGCAGATGTTGACAAAATTGAATCACTCCCTTCTGCAAAAGGAACATTTACTCAATCAGGACAATTTCAGGTCATTATTGGAAATGAAGTTTCTGAATTCTATAATGATTTTGTAAAAGTGAGTGGTATTGAAGGTGTCAGCAAAGATGCAGTCAAAGATGCTTCAAAAACAAATCAGACATGGCTACAAAAAATGATGGGAGCTTTAGGAGAAATCTTCGCTCCATTAATCCCAGCATTGATTTGTGGAGGTTTAATTTTAGGATTTAGAAATATTATTGGAGAAATTAATTTCTTTAATAATGGAACACAAAGTCTGGCAGATATTTCACAATTCTGGGCAGGAACTTATAGTTTTTTATGGCTGATTGGTGAAGCTGTTTTCCATTTATTGCCAGTTGGTATTGTTTGGTCTATCACAAAGAAAATGGGTACGACAGAAATTTTAGGGATTGTATTAGGATTAACGCTTGTTTCTCCACAATTATTGAATGGATTTAGTGTTGCCAGTACACCAGCTAATCAAATTCCAGTATGGGATTTTGGATTTGCGCAAGTGCAAATGATTGGTTATCAGGGACAGGTCATTGCAGCGATGATGGCAGGATTTGTTCTAGTGTATTTGGAAAAATTCTTTAGAAAAGTGACACCAAGTGTCATTAGTATGATTATTGTTCCATTTTGTTCATTGGTCCCAGCAGTCATTATTGCTCATACGATTGTAGGTCCTATTGGATGGGCAATTGGAAATGCTATTGCCGATATTGTTTATGGAGGTTTAACTTCAAGCTTTGGTGTTTTATTTGCAGCTGTTTTTGGATTGATTTATGCACCTATTGTGATGACAGGTTTACATCATATGACAAATGCTATAGATACAACATTAGCGAATATGTTTGGTGGAACAATCTTATGGCCAATGATTGCTTTATCTAATATTGCTCAAGGTTCAAGTGTTTTAGCTATGTCTATTTTACAAAGACATGATGAAAGAGCACAACAAATCAATGTGCCAGCATGTATTTCTTGTTATTTAGGGGTCACTGAACCGGCATTGTTTGGGGTTAACATGAAATATGGTTTCCCACTTGTTTGTGGAATGATTGGTTCAGCTATAGCAGCAGTGATTTCTGTTGGATTTGGCGTACAGGCATTTAGTATAGGTGTTGGTGGTTTACCTGGAATTATTTCTATTAAACCAGAATATTGGATTTATTTCTTATTAGCTATGGCTGTAGCTATTGTGATTCCATTTACTTTAACAATGATTGTTGGTAAAAAGAAATTAGCTGTTCCCGTTCAAAAGCATGAAGAAAAAGATTTCATCTCTTCAATGCAAGGACGATTAATGCCATTAAGTGAAGTAGAAGATCAGGTTTTCTCACAAGGTTTAATGGGTGATGGTTTTGCAGTTGAATTAAAAGATGGGGAAGTTCTAGCACCATTTAGTGGTGAAGTTGTCATGACATTCCCTACAAAACATGCTTATGGATTAAGACGTGAAGATGGTTTAGAAGTACTGATTCATATTGGTATGGATACAGTTCAATTAAATGGTGAAGGATTTGAATCATTTGTTCAACAGGGAGATCATGTCACTCAAGGACAAGTTTTAGCAAAAGTCAATATAGATTATGTTTTATCACAAGGAAAGTCAGTCGTTTCACCAGTTGTCTTTACAAGTGGTCAACATATTGAATGTCAAGGACAGGATGTCAAATATAATCAGGAAAATATTTTCAAGTGGAAAGGGGAAAATGAAGAATGATGACATTTCAAGATAAAGTTGTTTATCAGGTTTATCCTAAATCTTTTCAAGACAGCAATCATGATGGATTAGGAGATATTCGTGGTATTATCCAACATTTAGATTATTTACAGAAACTAGGAGTGGATTATATTTGGATGAATCCTATCTTTGTATCACCACAAAACGATAATGGATATGATATTGCAGATTATTATGCTGTTGATCCTCGTTATGGAACAATGGAAGATTTGGAATTATTAATTGCTGAAGCAAAAAAAAGAAATATTTATTTGATGTTTGATATGGTTTTTAATCATACATCAACTTATCATGAATGGTTTCAAAAAGCTTTATCAGGAGATCCTAAATATAAAGATTATTACTTCTTTAAAAAAGGAAAAGATGGAAATCCACCAACGAATTGGGAATCTAAATTTGGTGGAAATGCATGGAAATATGTAGAAGAATTTGATGAATACTATCTTCATCTTTTTGATGAAACACAGGCTGATTTGAATTGGAAGAACCCAGAAGTCAGAAAAGAAATGGCAAATATTGTGAATTTCTGGATTGAAAAAGGTGTTAAAGGATTTAGATTTGATGTTATTAATCTGATTGATAAAGAATCTTTTGAAGATGACTTTGAAGGTGTAGGAAAAAGATTTTATACAGACCGACCATTGGTTCATACTTATCTTCATGAACTTTCTCAAAATTCTTTTGGAAAATATGATGATATTATCACTGTTGGAGAGATGTCAGCAACTTCTCTTGAAAACTGTGTAGGATATACAAATCCTGATAATCAGGAACTTTCTATGGTATTTAGTTTCCATCATTTAAAAGTTGATTATAAAAATAAAGAAAAATGGACATTGATGCCATTTGATTTCCAAGAATTAAAACAGCTATTAAATGATTGGCAATTAGGTATGCAAGAAGGACATGGATGGAATGCTGTATTCTGGTGCTGTCATGATCAACCACGTGTTCTTTCACGTTTTGGAGACGATAAGAATTATCCAAAGGAATCAGCAAAAATGCTGGCAACAACAATCCATATGTTAAGAGGAACACCTTATATTTATCAAGGTGAAGAAATTGGAATGACAAATGCTTATTTCACAGATATTCATCAGTATCGTGATGTTGAAAGCTTAAATGCATATCAGATTCTTAAAGATAATGGTGTCTCAGATGAAGAAATTTATCAGATTTTATTAAGCAAATCAAGAGATAATGCGCGTACACCAATGCAATGGAATGATCAGGCATATGCTGGATTTAGTGATGTTGAACCATGGATAGAACCTATCTACAATTATAAAGATATTAATGTTGAAAAAAATCTAGAGGATGAAGATTCAGTATTCTATTATTATCAAAAACTGATTCAATTAAGAAAACAATATCAAGTGATTAGTTTAGGAACTTATGAACCATTATTATTAGATCATCCAACAATTTATGCATACAAACGTCAATATCAAGATCAGGAAATTGTTGTTTATAATCATTTCTATGGTGATGAGACAACATCTATTCATATAGATGCTTCACAATATGATATTTTATTATCAAATGTTCATCGTCAAACTTTATCAGATGAAATCACTTTAAAACCATATGAATCACTTGTTTTAATCAAAAAATAAATCATAATATACTTAAATATGAAATGGGACACATTGATTGTGCCCTTTTTCTATATCTATGTTTACACAATAAATAGATAGATTATTTATGAAAATGCCAAAAATAGAAATAGATTTTATATTTTTCGATACAAAATGATATATTTATGTTTAACAAAAGAAATGAATAATGATAAAATATTATCCATACAGATTTGGGGGTTGAAGTTATGAAGAAAACGGTTAAAGAGGCTTTTGTTGCTTCCATACCAGTGATGATGGGATATATTGTATTAGGAATGGCATTTGGCATATTATTGGAAAGTAATGGCTATTCATTTTTATATGCACTTTTTATGAGTCTTTTTATCTATGCTGGAAGTATGCAGTTTGTTGCCATTAATTTGCTGGTTTCCGGGGCTTCTATTATCAATACAATCATCATGACGCTTTTAATCAATGCCAGACATCTGGTTTATGGGTTATCAATGATTAAGAAGTTTGAGAATATGGGAGCACTCAAACCCTATATGATTTTTTCATTAACAGATGAAACATATTCACTATTGGTCAGTGCTAAAGCACCAGAAGGGTGTATAGAAAAGTATTATTTGTTTTTTATCTCTTTATTTGATCAATGTTATTGGATTTTAGGAAGTGTGATAGGTGCTCTTATTGGTTCAATGTTAACAATCAATACAACAGGGCTTGATTTTGCGATGACAGCACTCTTTGTTGTGATTGTCGTAGATCAGTATTTGAATTCAACAAAACATCTTTATACATATATTGGGTTTGGTATTAGTATTGTATCTTTATTGATTTTTGGAAGTGATGCTTTTATTATTCCATCTATGATTGGAATTGTATTCAGTTTGATTTATGTTTATCACAAAGGAGGACAATATCGTGTATGAAATATTATTGATTTGTGTGATAGCCATTATTACATTTATCACAAGAGTTTTACCTTTTTTAGTGTTTAAAAATAAAGCTTATCCTATCATAGAATACTTAGGTGATGTTTTACCTTATGCCATTATGGTAATGCTTGTGGTGTATTGTTTAAGAAGTGTTGATTTATTGAGTGGAAATCATGGTATTTGTGAAATCATAGGTGTTGGAAGTGTTGTTTTATTACATTTATTGAAAAGGAATACACTTTTATCTATTATTGGGGGAACTTTGATTTATATGTTATGTGTTCAAATTATCTTCATATAACTTATGGTATAATGGAAACAGGTAGGTGAAATCTATGAGAGAAAATATGAAATTTGATACAAATATTTATCAATTAAGAGAATCAGTTTTAAAAAGAATGATTCAAATTATTCAACAACAAAGATATGTAGAAGACAATAATATTGTTTTCTATGGAGATTCTATTATTGAGTATTATGATGTCGAACATATTTTTAAAAGTTTAGGGCATGTTTATAATTGTGGTATTGGTGGTATCACTTCAGATATGTTGTTGCATTTTTTAGATGAAGGTGTTATCAAATATCATCCAAGTCAGGTTTACATATTTATTGGAACAAATGATTTGGGTAATACTGTTATGGCGAGTCCAAGAGACATTGCTTTAAATGTGAAAGAAATGGTCGAAATCATTCATTATAATTTGCCTAAATGTCAGATTCATTTAATCAGTCCTATTCCATGTGTGGAAAAGATTCATGGCTATGCATCTATGCATCAGGGACTGAGAAGTAATGATATTTTAAACATGTTGATTTCTGAATATCAAAGAGTTATACCTTATGATTATGTGGATTATATTGATGTCTTTTCAGCGCTCTACGATGAACATCAAAAACTTAGAGAAGATGTTTTTATCGATGGTTTACATATTAATGAGGATGGTTATGCTTTATTGACAGAAGCCATCTCTAAACATTTGAAAGGGGAATAGTATGCAAAAATATTATGAAATACAGACGTCTCAAGGGGTTATGCGTGGCTTTTTTCATGTGCCAGAACAAGAAAAATTTCCTGTCTGTTTAATTTTTCATGGGTTTACTGGACAAAATACAGGGACAAAGTTTTCTTATGTAAAATTATCTCGTTTATTAGAAAAACAAGGCATTGGAACCATTCGTATGGATTTTTTAGGAAGTGGGCAATCTGACTTGGATTTTAGAGATATGACTTTTGAAAATGAGTTATCTTCAGCACTTCTTATTTTAGAAGAAGTTAAGAAAATGGACTGTGTGACAGATATTTATTTATTAGGTCATTCCATGGGTGGAGCTATTGCCAGTGAAGTAGCAAAGAGATTCCCTCAAGATATTTCTAAAATGTGTCTATGGGCACCTGCCTTTAATTTGCCAGAAGCTATTGAATATTTAAAGGGACATGTAGAAGAGGCTCCATTCTATGATCATGGAGGTTTTGAAATCTCTCAGGCATTTGTTGATGACATAACTTCTAGAAATTTGTATCAGGATTTGGACACTTATCAGAACGATTTGATGATTATTCATGGAACAGAAGATACAACAGTTCCTTTTCAAATATCGGAAAAGTATTTAAAAGGATTTGTTAATCCAATTTTTTATCCTATTGAAGGAGCTACTCATAATTATGATAAATTGGAACATATCAATCAGGTTATTCAATTAACATATAATTTTTTAACACAACAAACATCAGAGACAAAATAGTCTCTGTTTTCTTTTTATAATAAATATGCTTATATACACAAAAGAGCAAAGCTTTTTGTATTGTCTTTTCAATGAATTGTGTTATAATCAAAAAGGCAAATAAGGGAGTGAAATAAATGGAAAACATTAGAAATATAGCTATTATTGCTCACGTCGATCATGGTAAAACAACTTTAGTGGATCAGTTATTAAAACTATCTGGAACATTAAAAGATAATGAACAAATTGCAGAAAGAGCAATGGACTCAAATGCCATTGAAAGAGAACGTGGTATTACTATTTTAGCTAAAAATACAGCTATTCATTATAAAAATTATCGTATTAATATTATGGATACACCAGGGCATGCTGACTTTGGTGGAGAAGTTGAACGTATCATGAATATGGTAGATGGTGTTTTATTGGTTGTTGATGCTTATGAAGGAACAATGCCACAGACACGTTTTGTTTTAAAGAAAGCATTAGAAGCAAAGGTAAAACCTATTGTTGTTATTAATAAGGTGGATCGTCCTGTTGTTCGTATTCATGAAGTTATGGATGAAGTTTTAGAATTATTCATGGAATTAGGAGCTGATGATAATCAGTTAGATTTTCCAACTGTCTTTGTTTCAGCATTAATGGGAACATCTAGTTTGGATCCTGATATTTCTACTCAAGTTCCTAATATGGATTGTTTATTTGATATGATTATCAATGAAATTCCAGCACCATTGGTTGATGAAGAAGGTGGATTACAATTCCAGCCTGCTTTACTTGATTATAATGAATATGTAGGACGTATTGGAATTGGACGTATTCAAAGAGGAAAAGTCAAAGTCAATGAAACAGTTGTTTGTTTACGTGCTGATGGGACAAAAACACAATTTAGAATTCAAAAGCTTTTTGGTTTCTTAGGATTACACAGAATTGAGATTGAAGAAGCGAGTGCTGGGGATATTGTTGCGATTGCAGGACTTGCTGATATTGGTGTTGGGGAAACAGTATGCTCAATCGGACATGAAGATCCATTACCATTATTACGTATTGATGAACCAACGATTCAAATGGTTTTTGGAACAAATACGTCGCCATTTGCAGGAAAAGAAGGTAAATTTGTTACAGCAAGTAAAATTGAAGAAAGATTATTTAGAGAAACAAATAAAGATGTATCTTTAAAGATTGAAAGAGTGCCTAATGCAGAAGAATGGATTGTTTCAGGACGTGGAGAATTACATTTATCTATCTTAATTGAAAATATGCGTCGTGAAGGATTTGAATTACAGGTTTCAAAACCAAAAGTTATTATTAAAGAAATAGATGGGGTGAAATGTGAACCATATGAAGAAGTCTTTATTGAAGCTCCAGATGAATGTATTGGAAGTATTATTGAGTCATTAGGATTTAGACGTGGAACATTAGAAAATATGGAATCTGATAATGGAATGACAAAAGTTCAATATATTATTCCATCACGTGGCTTGATTGGTTTTATGACAAACTTCTTAACTATGACAAAAGGATATGGAATTATTAATCACTCTTTCTTGGATTATCGTCCAATGGAAGGTGCCACTGTTGGAGAAAGACAGTTAGGTGTTCTTATTTCTATTGATACTGGGCAAACAACAGCTTATGCCTTAGGTGGTGTAGAAGATCGTGGTGTTATGTTTGTTGGACCAGGTGTAGAAGTTTATGAAGGTATGATTGTTGGTGAACATAGTCGTGACAATGATTTGGTTGTCAATGTCACAAAAGGAAAACAATTAACAAACACACGTTCTTCAACAAAAGACTCAACAGTTGTTTTAAAGAAACCAAGAGTTTTCAACCTTGAAGCATGCTTGGATTATATTAATGATGATGAACTTGTTGAAGTGACACCAAAGAACATTCGTTTAAGAAAACGTTTATTAACTGAAAACGAAAGAAGAAAAGCATATACAAAAAAGATGAATGGATAAAATCACTCAATGAGTGATTTTTTCTATACTTCATTTTTAATAAAATTATACAAAGGTCTGATTTGATAATCCTATGATGCTAGTACGAAAAGAATATGAAAATATGTTAAATAGGTTTTTCGGTAATAAGTTAAATTGATAAAAAGTGTTTTATATATCAAAATTATGATATTATTTTTCAGTGAATTTACAAATAAATACAAGAAATTCACAAAAAATCCAATAAAAATTTGAGTATTTCTAAAAAAAGTGGTATATTGATGAAGGTAAATGAAGCAATCTATTGCATTGTAAAACGCTTTCATTTATAATAAATATTAAGGAGGGGACGCAGTGAAAATTAAATTACAAGTACAATTTCATAATAAAAACGTTGAAACAACATCTATTGAGAAGTTAGTAAAAGAGGATGTAAAATCAAAAGGTGTGAAGATGACAACTATTGATACATTAGAGGTTTACTATAAACCAGAAGATACTTCAATATATTATGTTGCAACAACAAAAACTGGTGAAGTCGTTGGAAATGATCAACCACTATACATCGGTTAATCTTAATATTACTACATATACCCAAAATAAAAAGAGATTTCTAAATTGAAATCTCTTTTTATTTGACAATATGAATTCTTTCTTGTTTTTTATCTTTGGCAGGTGCGTCCTGATTCATATATCCAATAGCAGCACATCCGACAACCTGATGGTTATGAGGGATACCAAGCTGGCTGAGGACTTCTCTGACCTCATCTACATCTTGTGTGTCACGTAACTGGTTAATCCAGCATGAACCAATATTTAAGCTTGTGGCAGCTAAGAATATATTTTCTAGCATACAACTTCCATCTTCTACGCGTCTAGAGTCGTATTCAGGACCACTTACAATGAGAAGAACAGGAGCATGGTAAGAAAAATGATAAGTATCAGGTTTCTTTTCTCCTCTTTCCTCGTAAACAGTCTTAATAGCATCTGTCAGTTTATCGATATATTCAGGGTTGGTTATCGCAAAGACTTCACATAGCTGTCTATTCATAGCACTAGGGGCCTGAATTGCAGCCTGTAAAATAGCTTGAAGTTCTTCATCTTTAATCATCTCTGATTGATAACTACGACAACTTTTTCTTTGAGCAATCGTTTGTAAAGTTTCGTTCATTTTTTTTCACCTCTTTATTTATATTATAATCTGATTGTTTGAAAAAACAATGATAAAAAGATGAATTTGTGATATACTAGGAACAATTAAGGAGGAATGAATGTGAAGAAATTATTCTTTGGATTAATAGCACTCTTTTTGTTGGTGGGATGTTCCCAAAACCAACAGACAACAGTTTTTATGCTGGAAAATGATCAGAAATTAAGTGCTCTGTACAATTCGGAAGGTGAAAAACTGACTGATTATTTGTATGAATCATATCAGAAAATAGATGGTATTGGTTATATTGTTACAAACAAGGATAAACAAGTTGGATTGATTTCTTTAGAAGGAGAAGAAATTATCAAAATGGGTGAGTATGAAACATTAGAAAGCGTTGGTCAAATGTTTTATGCGACTCAAAAGATAGAAGAAGAGAAAAAAGATGACGAAGAAGTTAAGGAAGAAGAAGTGAAGAATGTTTTCGCATCTGAAAACTTATATGTACTCAATGATGAAGGAAATGTTTTATATCAGGCTGGGGACCAAACTCAAATTATGAAAAGTGGTTTGCCAGTTATCAAACAGGATCAAAATTATATAGTTCTGTATAAAAATGGTGAGGAACTTTATAATGGACAAGATGAAGTTTCATATGCAGATGAATACAGTCATGGACAATCAGCTTTGATTGGTTTTAAAGATAAAAATGAATATTATTATTTTGCAGATGATGAAGACAAAGAAGATTTTCATTTGACTATTAGCAAAGGTCAATATGAGTTTTTAGCACAAAACAATAATGGATGTGTGTTAAATGATGCGAAAACAAAGAGTATGGTTTATGTTGATATTCTTAATAAAAAGTTCTATCAGCATGAGATTGTTATTAAGGATGCTTACTTTGATGATAAAGAAAATATTTTATTAACAGCTGATGATGTCACATACATTTATTCGGTTGGAAATGATCCAATATTGATTAATAGTTATTATTATGATGCTCAAACATATCTGGAAAGAGAACAGAGCATTTATGGTCCACATAATATTTATAAAAGTGGAAAGTTAATAGGGACATTTGAGGAATGCCAGTTATATCCTCAAGTGCAGGAATTATATTTTGAAATTTTCCCTGTATATGTGCGAGATCAGGGATATGTATATTATAATTTTGATAATCAAAAAGTTATTGATCAGACTTATATAGAGGCCAATACTTTTGATAGCTGTGAAACAGCAATTGTGATGGCAAGTGATAAAGGATATTCTTTAATTAATAATCAAGGAGAAATTTTAACAAAAAATACATATTATCGTATGGAGTACATAGGCAGTTCATATTATGCAGTTTATAATGAAAGTGGATTATATGGTATTGTAGATAGTACAGGAGAAGAAATCTTTCCTGTAGAATACACATCTTTACCAGAAACACCAATCATTGAATATGGTGATGAACAGTATTTAATGTTAAATAAAAATGGAAGAAGCTATGTTTATGATATCAATAATGATATGAAAGAAGTCTTTTCTATTGAAGGAGACTTAACATTCCATAAAGAAGGTTATTTATCTAATGGATATCATTATTATACGATTGAAGGAGAAAGCATAGAATAAGGAGTCTATATGGAGTATTTAATTATTTTATTATTAGTATTTATTGCGATTTTATTTTTGATGCAGGTTGTCTTTTTTGAAATCACAAGAAATAAAATGGAAAAGATGAATAATATAAACTGGTTTTTATCTTTAGATAAACCATTTAGCTATAATCGTGTTGGTTATATGGTATTTATATGTTTCTTTTGTTATTTGATTTCATCACCAGCACCTTTGTTTAGTTTGAGTTGGTTTATTTACTTTGTTTTGTTTTTAGCAATGGGGATTGTGGCTGATGCTATAGTTCAATATGCAATCTTATTCTATAGTAAGAAAAGATGTCGTAGACAAATTGAAGATGCACATTTATTACAAAATGAATTACAGAATTTCTCACAAAATTCTGAAGCAGCTAATGATTATACATTATCACCAAAAAGCTTTGATGAAACAGAAGTTTTAAGACAATATTTATCTGCAGAAGATCATTTAGCTATTTTAAGTGCAGATGCTGGAGAGTTTGCGAGTGAATTTCAGCCTGTACCAGAAGCTATGTATGTGGTGGAACCGTATACCGATTCACAATTCGTTCAAAATAAATTTCCATCTGATTCTCCAGTTAAAGTGACAACTCTTACACCTACAGGTAAAATGCCATTTAAAGATGAAAAAATAGATGTTTTGATGTGTGAAAAATGTAACTATGATAAAAATGAAATGAATAGAGTTTTGAAAAAAGGTGGCTATTTTATTGTTGATCAACATGGAACAGCCAACTTAAAGGAATTTATTCAGCTTTATATGCCATTTCGTATGAAAGGGTCTTGGGATGCTGAAAATTGTGCTCAGACTTTAGAAAGTATTGGTATGCGTATTATTCATAAATTTGAAGATTATGGAACAATTCGTTTTCATAGTATTCAAGCTATACATCAATACTTAAAAAAAGTTTCTCCAGATTTAGCTAATGTGAATAAATTTCAGGTCTTCTATTTACAGGCTTTAAAAGATATTAAAGATCACCAATATTTTGAAATGACAACACATGAATTTCTTGTTGTTGCTCAAAAACCATATTAAAAATAAATGAGAAGAAGAATATATCAAAATGTTCTTCTTTTTTCATCTTTATCTAAATATTGGCTTTTTATCAATGCTTTTTTTACTAAAAAATGTTTATAAATGAATTGTAAAAAATCATCAAAACACTTGACAAAAAAATATTATGAAAGCGTATTAAAATCTTTTCAAAATGTATGGAAAAGTAATTGAAATGTGTTATAATAATACTATAAATTTATTAAGGAGGAGTCAATAAGATGGCAGAAAAATTATCTTTCGTAGTTTCAGATCCAGTTGGATTACATGCTAGACCTGCAACTATCTTAGTCAACCAAGCTAGCAAATTTACTAGCAATATTAAATTATGTTACAATGGTAAAGAAGTTAATTTGAAGTCAATTATGGGAGTTATGTCTTTAGGTGTTCCTACTAAAGCTACTGTAGAAATCGTAGCTGAAGGTGACGATGAAAAAGATGTAATCGCATCAATTGCTAAAGTTATTAAAGAACAAAAAGTTGCTGAATAATAGTTAAGCATCAAATACATTGAAAGGTTATTGGAAATAAACTTTAAAAGTTGAATTTCTAATAACCTTTTTGTTTTGATTGACAATAGATAAGCATATGATACAATAAAATTAGATATTTAGATAAATATCTAAATAAAAGGAGGGAGATTTATGGGTGATGCCTTTAAAGCATTAAGTGATCCTACGAGAAGAAAGATTCTTGAATTATTACAGGAGAAGCCTTTAAATGCTGGAGAGATAGCTGATTGTTTTCAGATGACGAAACCATCTATATCTCATCATTTATCAATTTTAAAGGCAGCAGGATTGATTGTTGATGAAAGACAGGGACAAAATATTGTTTATAGTATTGATATGTCTGTTTTTCAGGATGTCATGAAATGGTTTTTGAATTTTATAGATATCGGGGGAATAAAAAATGAGGTTGAAGATTTATGATATATTTCTATGGCTATCTATATGTCTTTTTGTGATGACTATTTTCTTTATGCCACAAATCATACCCATTCATTGGACAACGAAATGGCAGGTTGATTGTTATGGAAGTCGTTATTGGATGCTCATTTTCGCTTTTTTACCAATCGTTGTTTATTATGGCATGAGTTTGATGAAAAGTATTGACCCTAAACAAGAAAATTTAATGAGAAAAGAAAAAATATATCATATTTTTCAATATGGATTAACCACTTTCTTTATTATTTTGGCTTTCTTTTTTGAATACATGATTATTTTTCCTGGAGATGGTGAAAATTTTGTTTTATTGATGATAGCTTTCTTGTTTATTGGTATAGGAAACTATTTTCCTAAAATACCTCAAAATTACTTTTTAGGAATCAAGACGCCTTGGACACTGGCAAGTTCTTTTGTTTGGGACAAGACACATAGAATAGCTGGCTATTGTTTTGTGTTATTGGGACTCATGATTGCGATAGGAACATTATTACAGGCTAAGAATATATATATCCTGATTATCGTAGGTGCAATAGGTATAACAATTGGATTATATATATATTCTTATTATCTTTTTTATAAAGATATTGACTGATATATAATTTAATTATAAAATAATAATATAAATAATTTAAGTAATTATTTTATAGAAAGAGAGGATATATGATATGTTAAAGATTGAACATCTCACAAAGAAGTATGATCAGTATAAAGCAGTTGATGATTTATCACTGCATATAGAAAGAGGTCATATTTATGGTTTTATTGGTCATAATGGTGCAGGGAAAACAACGACATTAAAAGCGGTCGTAGGCATCTTACCTTTTGATGAGGGTGAAATCATTATTGATGGAAAATCAATGAAGAGTCATGCATTAGAATGTAAGCAAATTATGGCTTATATTCCTGATAATCCAGATTTATATGAATACTTAACAGGTATTCAATACTTAAACTTTGTTGCTGATGTTTATCAGGTTTCAAAGGAAGAAAGAGAAAAACGTATTTCAAAATATGGAGATCTTTTTGATTTAACAAGTGACTTGGCACAACCTATTAGTGCTTATTCACATGGGATGAAACAGAAGTTAGCGATTATTGCGGCATTTATTCATCAGCCACAATTGATTATTATGGATGAACCTTTTGTAGGATTAGATCCTAAAGCTTCCCATTTATTAAAACAGTTAATGAGAGAACATTGTGATCAAGGTGGAGCTATTTTCTTTTCAACACATGTCTTAGAAGTTGCTGAGAAACTTTGTGATCGCATTGCTATTATTAAACAAGGTAAGCTCATTGTCAGTGGGAAAACACAGGATATTATTGGTGATGAATCCTTAGAAGATGTTTTCTTGGAACTGGAGGATGATGACGATGCTGAAGACACTCATTAAAATAAGATTACAAGGTATTTTATTAAGACAAACAACAAGTTCTAAGAAAAAAGGAAGTAGTGTTGGGAAATTTATTTTATATGGTTTATTGTTTGCTTATATAGGTGTTGTGTTTATTGGTATGTTTGGTATGATGTTCTATACTGTGATAGAACCTCTTCAAATGATGGGTATTGAATGGCTCTATTTTGCTTTAATGGCTTTATTTATCGTTGTGTTTTGTTTTATTGGAAGTATCTTTTTAACGCACCATGAAATCTATGAAGCCAAAGATAATGAGTTATTACTCTCTATGCCAATCAAAAATAGAGATGTCTTATTAAGTCGAGTTTTTACAATTTTGATTTTAAATTATGTATACGAAACACTTATTGCTTTACCTGCATTTTATATTTATATCACAAATGTCGGTATGAATTTGATTGAAATTCTTATGTTTATTGGTGTTTGTTTGACATTACCATTATTTGTATTAGCTATATCTTGTTTATTTAGCTGGATATTAGCACATGTGCTTGTAAAGATTCATCGTTTTAAAACAATAATCTCTGTTGTTTTATTTGTAGGAGCATTTGGTTTATATATGTATGCAGTGAATTCTATTCAAACATATATGACATGGCTCTTAGAAAACGGAAAGACAATAGCAGAAGCTATTGAAAGTTCAATGTTTCCACTGTATCATTTGAGTCTGGCATTAAGTGAAGGCAATGTGATAAGCTTTATCATTTATTTGTTATGTGCAGTGATTCCATTTGTGATTGCTATTTATATTCTTTCTGTTAATTTCATTAAAATGGCCACAACAAAACCTAAAGTCAAAAAGGCAATTTATAAAGCGAAACCAATGAAACAGAATTCTTTATTTAAAGCCTTAATTATAAGAGAAGTGAAACATTTTACATCTAATGCCATGGTTATGCTCAATGGAGCGATGGGAATTGTTTTATGTGTCATTGCAGCTGTCTTTATTCTTTTTTACAAGGATGAAGTTCATATGATTATAACGCAATTGCCTCAAATTAGAGAATTTGTAACACCAATTCTTTGCATAATTGTGATTGGAACATCATCATTAAATATGATTAGTGCTTCCTCTATATCATTAGAAGGTGATCGTTTTTGGATTATCAAATCATTACCTATTGCATCTAAAGATATTTTAAATGCCAAATTAGCAATGCATTTCTTGTTATGCGTACCAGCAGGACTTTTATTATCATTAGTTTTGATTTTTGTGACAGGAATAGGCTTGTTTGATAGTCTTATTGTATTAGTTGTTCCAATATTGTTTACATTATTAATTGATTTCTTAGGTTTAATTTTAAACTTATGGAGACCTAAGTTTGACTGGGTTAATGAGACAGTTTGTGTTAAACAAAGTTTACCAGTAACACTTACCATGTTTATTTCTATGGGTATAGCTATTTTGTTAGTGATGGTTTATGCTATGTTATTAGTAGATATCATGTCTATTACAGTGTATATGTATAGTGTGATTGTTGCCGTTATTATCATAGATGTTGTTCTCTATAACATGATTCATACCTGGGGTATACAACAATTTGAACGTATTTAAAAGCTCTTTTGAATAAAAGAGCTTTTTACATATTTATAATTAGTGTATAATAAGAAAAAGTGAGTGATGTCATATGTTTAATTTAATGATTATTTTATCGTCAATGATTAATAGTGAACCTTTTGGAAGTAATAATTATAAAATTGCTAAATATATTATTGAAAACATAGAAGATTTAGAAGATTGTTCAGTATCCCAACTGGCCAAAAATTGCTATGTCTCTAATTCAAGTATTTCTAGATTTTGTAGAGATATAGGGATGAGTGATTTTAACGCACTTAAAAACCAAATTGCGAAATTTGGTGTCAGTCATGAAACAATGAAAGAAAAATATGAATTTAAAGATTATGATTCCAATCAACCAATGAAATCTTATATAAAGAGTGTTATAGAAAACTTAAAACTTGTTTTGCTGAGTGTAGATGAAGAATCTATTCAAAAACTTGTCAAGGATATTTCACAATATCATAAAGTTGCGGCTTTTGGTTATCGTCAATCAGAGAATGTGGCTTTGAATTTACAATATGATTTACAGACGAGTGGTAAACATATATTTACATGTATTAAATTTATAGAACAGGCGGAATATATGGAACATGCTAATCAGGATCATTTGATCATTATCTTTTCTGATACGGGTACTTATTTTGAGCGTGTTTTTGAACGTACAAAACCTTTTAAAAATGTAAAAACAAAACCTAAGATTTATATGATTACATCAAATCGAGATTTAAAGATTCATTATGTAGATGAATACATTTATTATCATAGTCGTCATGATTATGCTAGTCATCCATATCCTTTGATGGTTATATCAGATGTTATATGTGTTGAATATGCGCACATGAAAAAGATACCTCATTAATTTTAAGATGCTTTTGCCTTGATGAAGTATCTTTTTTTTACTGATTATTGATGATAAATCATAGATGTGTGTGAGTTTATTCTCTATCTTCTTAATCAGTTGCTGTTTCTTCTTCTAATTTTTGTTTTTCTGTTAATTTAAAGAATGGATAATATAAAGCTATATCAATAATGATTAAGACTATAACCATAATACCAGCTTTGATATCCATACATCCAAGAGCTGCTCCCAAAGGTGCAGGTGTTGTCCATGGTGTTTCAATAACTCCTTTTCCAACAATATGGAATGCCATACAGCTGTATGCAATGATGGAATTGACCACTGGAACAAAAATAAATGGGATCATCATTAATGGATTTAATACCATTGGTAATCCAAAGATAATAGGTTCATTAATATTGAAAATAGCAGGACCAATAGATAATTTTCCAAGCGTTTTTAATTCAACAGATTTAGATCTTAGTAAAAGGATACATAGACCTAATGTTGAACCTCCACCACCCAAAGTAATAACATATGACCAGAATGGTTGTGTAAAGAAATGAACGATTGGTTCATTATTGGAAAAGGCAGTAATATTTTCAATAAGATACATATTCTGGAATGGTAATCTGATTGGTTGCGTAATACTTGCACCATGTAATCCAAAGAACCAGAATACTTGTGAAAGAATAGTGATCAAGCAAATACCAACCAGTGAATCTAGTCCAGAAATAGCCGGAGCTAAAATTGTCATAATTGTACTTGGTAATAATTCTCCACTAAAACTTTGAATTCCTAAAGAGATTGCATAGAAAATAATGACACAAACAAATAATGGCATAATAGCATCAAATGAAGAAGCAATTGCAGGTGGAACACCTTCTGGCATCTTGAAACGAATGTCTTTCTTCAACATGAAATGCATAATCTCAACGCAGCCTATAGATACGAGAATAGCAGTAAATATTCCTTTGGCATCTAGATATGTGGTAGGAATATACATGCTTGCAGAAGCAAGTATCTCTTCAGCAGTGGTACCTTCAGTGATGGCTGATGCTGCAACAGCAGATATAGATGGTGCACTCACAATTAAAAAAACAGCAGTTGATACAACAGCAGCGTTTAATGTTGGCATATCATATCTTTTAGCAAGATGATATGAAATTGAAAATGCGATGAAAAGTCCCATTAATGCCATTGTCATATTATATGGAACTTGGAGAGCTACTTTATAAGTTTGAGCCCAATTGTACCACCCCATTAACATATCAGTGAAAAATCCCCACTGAGGTAATGTATCTGGAGTAAATGGTGGTGTAGAAATAATTAAGCAAACACCGCCTAAAATAGATAGCGGGATAGCGACGACCATACCATCACGAATAGCACCAAGATGTCTTTGATTTCCAAGCTTTGTAGCGATAGGCATTAGTGTGCGTTCCGCTAAATCATTAAATTTTTCCATGATATTCATAGAATTTCCTCCTTTCTTAAAGCTATTATAGAGAGAGATTAAAAACGCAAACAATACAATTCCAAATAATAGAAAAAAATACCAAATTGTGGAAAAGTGTTGTTTTATAGAAAGTAATATTATAAAATAACTATTTAAGCGTTTACACAGGTGAGTATTATGATACAAAAAAATTATTAAATCATCTTGACAGAGCAAACTATACCTTTATAATGAAATGTGTGTGAGTTATATTCTCTTTCTATTGATGATAAACAAGAAAATGAAATCAAGGAGAAAGAGTATGAAATTAATTATTGAAGAAAATGAACAAAAAATGAGTGAAAGTGCAATGCACATTCTTTTAGGAGCAATGATGCAAGATAAACGCGTTAATATTTCATTAACAAGTGGTCGTTCTCCAAAAACTTTGTATCAGATGATGATTCCTGAAGTGAAAGATCAAGAGAAATTCAAAGATGTTGAATATTATCTTTTTGATGAAGCACCATACATCAATGAAGATAAACCTGGTCCAAACTGGACAGAAATGCAGGAATTATTCTTTAAGGATGCACATATCCCTGATGAAAAAATCCATATTACGACAATGGATAACTGGGAAACGTATGATCAGGAAATACGTGATGCAGGTGGCATTGATGTTATGCTTATTGGTTTAGGTTTTGATGGACATTTTTGTAGTAATTGTCCTAGGTGTACACCTATGGATAGTTATACTTACAAGATGGATAGAAAAACAAAAAATGCTGTTAATCCAGGTTATCCAGAAAAACCAGATCTACCATATACATTAACTATGGGGCCAAAAAGTTTAATGCGTGTTAAACATTTGGTTATGATTGTTAATGGAAAGCACAAAGCAGAAATTTTAAAACAGGTACTAGATTCACCAATTACTGATGAATTACCTGCAACAGTTTTAAAATTGCATCCAAACTTTACTGTTATTTGTGATAAAGATGCTGCATCTTTATTGAATATGGAAGATTATAAGAGACTTTAAGATAGTGAAATTTCACTATCTTTACTTTTTTAAGGAGTTTAGTAAGTTATGTCAAAGAAAAAGAATAGAAATCAAAGGACGAAAAAGCATAAAATTTCTCAATATGATGTAATTCATGTGAGAATGAAACGCCTTTTTGCGATGATTATTGATTGGTATATTGCTCAAATGATTGCTGTTATACCAGTGACTTTTTATTTTCGCAGGGGCAATAGTTTAAAGCCAGAGATGTTTCAATTGGAAAATTATGATTTTCAGATAGGATTGTTTTTAGGAATATTTGGAATAGGAGTAGGTATATTGTATTATATTGTGATTCCAATATGTTTATGGAGAGGACAGACTTTAGGTAAAAAAATTTGTAAAATAAGAATTGCTGATATTTCTGGTGGAAATGTCACACCATTAGCTATTGTCAAAAGAGAATTGATTGGATCAACATTTTTAGAAGGTGGAATCATTATTATAGCTGTATATATGCGACGTTTACTACCTTTATTTGGATTGTCAATATTGGTTGATCCATGGAAATATCTTGCTTATGCATTAACGCTGGCGTCTATTATCTATGCATTTTTTCAACCATTATCACAATCATTTCATGATAAACTAGCACATACTATTGTTATTGAAAAATAATAACAAGTCATATTATATCATTAAAGTATAATATATTTTTTATTTACTAAATAACAATACTTAAAAAGCATGATTGATATTTGTATATATCAAATCATGTTTTTTTTATGGGATTTTTTTTAAACGATTATCTTATAAATTGAAAGGAGTGAAAAAAATCTAAGAACCTTGATAATTGAATAAAGTGAGATATTTTTAGAGTCATTTTACTTTATAGATAAGGAGTGGATTAGTATGAAAGAACAAATGTGTAAAAATTGTAATTATTCTATTCAAGGATATGACAAAAAATATTTTTGTACAAATAATAATTATTATAGAGTCAATCCTAGAGCTCATTGTACTCAATATTTAGAAAAAGAAGACAAGCAAGATTTTTCACTTGCTTTTTATGAAGCTATATTTTTATTAGGAATTATTTTTGGAATTATACAGATTATAAATATGTTGATATAAAGGATGGTGGTTAGAAAGAATGAGAATAAATATTAAAAAATGTATAGAAAGATTGAAGAAATATAAACAGTTTTACATAGTAGGAATAAATGAATATGACATGCCATGAAGAAAAAATATGTAAATGTTGTTGCAATTATAAACATGGACAAAAAGATTCGAGATGCCAATTATCAAAGAAACGTATTACACCCTATAACTTTTGTGAGTATTTCAAATATAATCCCTATCTAAAAAATAAATGAAAGTTAATATTTTATGATACAAAATCACATGTTAATTATTTATACAAAATGGGATATATTGAAAACAGTTGTCTTATGAATTAAAGGAGGTGTGATGAAATAGACTGGAATGTTTATAATAATCAGTCTTTGAACAATTATGAGTATTATTGTATTTATTATTTCAATTATCTTTTTAGTATTTTTTATTATACTGATGTTTGATTTTATAAATAGTTTAATAAATGCTTTAGCTATTTATATTCAAGCTGTTATTGAAAATATTCATTTTATCAATTATGAGTGGGTGAATAAAGATGGTGAACCAGTAAAGAGAAATTACTTCTTTGGACCTTGCTATCAACAATTAAAAGATATTATAGAGGAAGGACATTTACTCATGAATGAAGATAGAAAGGAAAGATTAAGAAAAATTGATGAAAAATCAGATTGCGATTCTTTCTTTGGATCAGTAAGATATATTGCTGGTTTTGCGATTGTTCCAGAAATGATATTTCTAGATCTTGCTTTGACTTTATTAATGATCTGTATTTTAGGAGGTTCATGTTTCATTATTCAAAGTCTTATATTTATACTCTATATGATTATGAGAATCATTGATCAATTTTATTATATCTTCAAAGATATAAATAATGATTGTCCACAATGTAAAAAACAATTTTTAATTCCTGCATATATTTGTCCGCATTGCCATAGGTTACATAAAAAACTTGTTCCTGGAATTTATGGAATATTACATCATAAATGTGAATGTGGCGAATTGCTACCTTCAACATTTTTTACAGGAAGAAATCATTTGGATGCATATTGCCCATATTGTGAAGAAAGATTACATGTGACAGGAACAAAATCGGTTCTTATTCAGCTTGTAGGAGCTCCTAATACAGGAAAAACTGTTTTTCTTGCAAGTTATTTCCATGAGTTTTTTGAGAAGATAAAACAAAATAAAAATATTACACATACAATGAATCAACATGAAAAATCCCAATTCCAAGAATTAGAACAATATTTTCAAGGTTTATTGCCTGATGCAACAACAGATTTCAATTCAAAATTATATTCTTGTATTGTATCGGGAAATGGTATAGAGCCGCAAAGAAAATTTGGTATGTATGATATTGGTGGAGAAATATTTGGGTTTACAAATAACAGTCATGAAATAGTACAAGAGCAATTGAAATATTGTAATGGAATTATTTTGCTAATAGATCCTTTGTCTAGTTATTTATTTCGACAAGAATGTATAAATGATGGAATTGATATTAAAAATTATTGTCAAATGGAAGGAGAAGAAGCGACAACAAACTTTATTAACTATTTAATATCCATAAATGCTTTACAGCTAAATAAAAAATCTCATAAACCATTATCTATTGTTCTTACCAAAGCAGATATAAAAATCATAAAACAGAAGATAGGTCCAGCCAAAATCAAAGCTCTATATAGAAATAAATCTCATGCAGAGACTTATGATCAGTTAAGAGATGAAATGATTATAGAATTTTTAAATGAATATGGTATGGGAAATATTGTTTCATTAATAGAAAATTATTTTACAAATGTACATTATTTTTGTGTAAGTGCTATAGGACATGAACCTAATAGAGAAGTATTTCATCCATTTGGTATTCAAGAATGTGTAGAATGGATGATTAAAGAAACAGATTATCAATATTATAAGGCCATTAATAACAAGGAGGTCTAGATAGACATGGTATTAAAAAAACAACTCAACACAATCTTTGATGAATTAAATGGAGAAGAACATAGAGAAGATACAAAAGAACAATTCAATCAAAACAATACAGAATTAAAGATACAAGATGACATTAGAGAAATGATAAAAGAACTTAAAGAACAACAAAAACATCTTGATAAAAAACTGACACAGACATTAAAAGAAAATTCTCTTTTTCAACAACAAGTTCGTACAAACATGGCTAAAGATATAGAAACACTTCAAAAGGAACTTCTTGGAGAAAGAATGGATCCCATTCTCAAATCACTATCAGTTATTTATATAGAATATCAAGAACTATTTAAAAATGTTGAAGATGAAACTATAAAAATAAATATTCATCATTTATTTGAATCATTAGTTGAAATTCTAGAAGAATATGGTTGCATATTACAAACAAGTCAAGTAGGAGATAAACGATCTCCACATTTATCTAAAATTAGAAAAGTAATCGATACATCTGATCCTAACTTACATAATACTGTTGCTTATAGCTATAATCCTAGCATCTCAAAAGGACGAAAAGTTTTATATTATGAATTTATTGATACATATCGTTATAAACAACAAAAAGAGATTATTATAGAAAATTTTAAAGGAGAAGATGCAAATGAATAAATTGCCAGTAATAGCAATAGATTTAGGAACTACAAATTGTTTAACTGCTATATATGATCAAAATGCTCATCAACCAAGTATTATTAAGAACAAAAATGGAAATAAGATAACACCCTCAATCATTCAATTTGATGGTGAAAATATTATTATTGGAGATGAAGCAAAAGAAGCATATGAAGCTGGCGATGTAGGCTGTGTAACTGCTTTTAAACGATATATGGGTTCATCATCATGTTGTGCTTATATTGGTAATAAAGAATATACAGCTGTTGAACTAACAACTCTTTTATTGAAATATCTAAAAGATAATGTAGAAACTGTTTTGCAACAACCCATTTATGAAGTTATTATTACAGTTCCTGCTTACTTTCGTCATAAGGAAAGACAAGCAACATTGCAAGCAGCTAAAAATGCTGGTTTAAAAGTAAAAATGTTAATTAATGAGCCTACAGCTGCAGCTTTAAACTATGGAATACAACATTTTAGAAAAAATGCAAAAATACTTGTTTATGACTTAGGTGGTGGGACATTTGATGTGACTCTTATAGAGATGAGTAAAGAAAATCAAATCAATTGTCTCATAACAAAAGGAAATCATATCTTAGGTGGGAAAGATTTTGATAAATGTATTTTTAACTATTTAGTGAATCAAATCTATTATGATACAGGAATTGATATCAAAGAATACTCTGGATTTATCAATGAATTAATGGGGCGTATTGAACATATTAAAATGACTCTTACCAATGCATCTAAAGTAAAAATCAAGCTTAATATTCCGAACTATGGAGTATATCGAACAGAATTGACAAATCAGGAATTTGAAAACATAACGTCTCATCTTTTAGATAAAACAGGTGTTTTGTGCCAAGATGTGTTAGATGAATTGCATTATACATGGAATGATATCACAGATATATTACTTGTTGGCGGCTCTACAAGAATGCCTCAAGTATCTAAATATTTAGAGAAAATCAGTGGACACAAACCAATAACACAAGTCCATCCAGATGAAGCAGTCGTTTTAGGAGCAGCTATTCAATCTATATTACCGGCTCCAAAATATAATGTTTTATCTGCTTCTTCAAAACCAATCGCAAATAAAAATGCAATAGTGCAAAAGGAAAAACCAGTAACAAGTGTTTCAGCTATGAGATTAAATGATGTTCAAGCACACCCTTTAGGAATGATTGCAGTCAATGAAGAAGGAACTCATTATATTAATCAAAATATTATTCCTCCTAATCAATCCATTCCTGTGAAATGTGCAAGAAAGTTTAAATATTATACATCAGCTCAAAAAAATAATGAGATAGATATTTATTTATTACAAGGGATAGGAAATATTTTTGATTGTGAAATTTTAAATAAATATGTCATTTCTGGTATTAGACATAAAGAGGAAGGTTCCACACTTATCAGAGTTCAATATAGCTATGATGTGAGTGGTATTGTTCATATTCAAGCAAGACAAGAACAAGATGAGTGTGATCTTCCTATTAGAGAAGAACCAGTTCCTAAAGATATGAGCATGTTTGCTAAACCAATAACTCAAAATCCTGATAATCAAACAACATATGTTTTTGAAATATTAGATACTTCAGGATCAATGTTTGGAGAACCTATTGAAGAGGCAAAGAAAGCAATGATTGAATTTATTGATAAACTCAAAGGAGATCATGTTTATATTGGATCTATGTCAGTTTCTAATAGAACAATCATTACTGGAAATCTCACAAATCATCCTTTAGAAGCAAAACAAGGCATAAAGAAATTATATTGCGGGTTAGGTGGATTTGGCAATTGTACACATCCTTTTGATACTGTTTATAAAAACATGCATGCTTTAAAAGGGAGAAGAATTGCTATTATATTAGCTGATGGTGTCTGGTCATATTTAGAGGCTGCAAAAAAGGCTGCTAAAAGATGTATTCAAGATGGTATAGAAATTATTGCAATAGGTTTTGGAGATGCTGATTATGATTTTTTAAGATCTATTTCTTCTAGTGATAAAAATGCAATGAAAGTGCATCAATCTCAATTAGTGAAATCATTTGGCAATATTGCACAAACGATTAGTGAAACATCTCATTCTAAATTTAATAACAATGAAGAGACAAAAACCTGGGAAGCGATAGGAGAAAAATAGAAAGAAGGATGAAATATGTCTAGAAAAAATTATTATGAAATTTTAACATCGCTTCATTTTGATAATAAGATGGATACAGATATAAAAGTCAAAGAAGCGATTGCTACATGGAAAGAAAACATAACTCTTAACTATAACAAAGAAACGGACCCTGTAATCAAAGATAATATTAAGCAAGAAATGGAATTAGAAATGGATATGAAAAGAGTTATGTTGGATGCGAAACTTAGAAAAAATGAAGCTTTACAAATGAAGGCAATCAAGCTTAAAGAATTAGAAAGCTATATAGAAATATTAAAAATGAATAGAGGGAATGAATCCCTCTTTATCACAAATGCAAGATTAAGATCAATTGTTCATGATTTTCGTTTAACATCACAAACAGTTATTCAACAACTCAAGAAAAATAAAATTGAAATTGTTACTCCTCAACAGACAATCAAATATAATGATTTATTTCTAGATAAAGTTCATGAAGACGAACTCAGTCAGAACATTATTCAAGCAAATCAGAGAAGTATTCTTCAAAGAATAGGCTGGTTATCTCCATTCACAAATTTATATGAATTTTTAGCTTGTTATGATAATCATCCAAATATAAACTATCAAAATCGTCATAGAGAAGATTTATTAGCAATTGCTTCGAAAGGTTCATTGGAATATGCGACAGATAACTCTCTAGAAGGGCACTTGATTCAAAATATCTTTTCTACAGCTAAAAATAACATTTTTAATAATTCTATCAATACACAAAAATATAACAATTCTTTAAAATTAGAGAGTTTATCTGAACTTTTTAAATTATTAGCTAATATCTCAGTAGAAATGAAGAAAGATGAAATATTTGCTGAGAATGTTATAAAAAAAATCAGAAAAGAATTTCCTGATTATGAAATAGCAAGAGCTATCTATAATTATAAATCAGGACTTTTAAAAGACCCTTATGAAAAACATGATTTTTCTATTGAGATGTATTGTCATAATTGTCATTCATTAGAAACATTCTCTACACTACAAGAAGCGAAAAGATCAAACTGTAAAGTATGTGGAGAACCTCTATTTATAAAATGTCCAAATTGTGGAAAACTGATTCCTTCTTCCAGCGAGCAATGTCAATTCTGTCATTTCTCATGTCAGGAAGCGTCATATTTTGATTTATATTATCAATTATCTTTACAGGCATTAGAAGATATGAATTTTAGTGAAGCAAAAAAGATGATGATAAAGGCGAAAATTGCTAATCCAAAAGAAGAAAGAGTAAAAGTTCTAGAAAAGAAAATTCAATCCCAAATAACAAAATTCAAATTTCCATTAGATAAATTAAATCATCTTATACAAGAAAAGAAATATATAGAAGCATCAAAATATATTTATGAATTAAAGATAAAATATCCTCAACTCCATCTAAAAAAAGAAGAAGAGTTGATTTTAAAGACATTAGAAAATATAAGATATAAATTTTCTCATAAAAGTTTTCAAAAATATGAGGGTGCTAACACATGTGTGGAAATTTTACGTGAAGTGAAAGATTACACTCCAGCAAAAGAATATTTGATAACAGTGCCCCCACATCCTTCACGCTCTTTTCAAGCTCATTATATACAGTCTCAAAAGGGTGTTGTCCTTGATTTTCAACCAGTCACAGATTTAGGTGTGAAATACGTCATTATTCGAAAAGAAAATGAAGAACCTAAGAATATCAATGATGGTAAAAAAATATTTTCTAGTCAATCAACATTAGAATACATAGATACAAGTGTTGAATCAGGAATTCAGTATTTTTATGCATTATTTGTTAAAAGAGGTTCAACAATATCTTCCCCAATGACAACAAGTATTATTGTTTGTCGTGATATAGATATTAATACGTTTCATTGCTTTGAAGATTCTCATCAGTGTTCTTTTAGCTGGAGACTTCCTAAAAATGCAAAAGGAGTCAGAGTATTGAGAAGTGAGCGAAATGTATCTTTTAAGCCAGATAAATATACCAAAGAAGTTGCCAATAATATGATTCAATATTATGAAGATCATGATGTGATAAATGGAAAGATTTATGAATATCGTTTACAGGTTATCTATTATATCAATAACGCTATACATTATAGTCGAGGTATTGTTAAACAAATGATGCCAAATGCTATTGCATTAAAAACAGTTATACAAAATGCAACATATTTAAATGGTGAAATCACATTGACATTATCATCGCAAGATAATTATGTACAAATTCTTGCATTAAAAAAAGATTTTGTTAAAGAAGATACAGTCTTAGATAGTAGTACGCTTCATCAATATGGTGTTGTTTTAACAACTGTAAAGGGGCAAACAGAAGTTAAAATCAGAGTCCCTAAAAATAAAGTATATAACCTCACAGCTGTTACTATTTCAGGTTTAAAAGCTATTGCTGGAAATGTTGTGAGTATATCATCATACGAAAAGTATGAAATTGATAAATTAAAAACAAAGATTAATAACTCAAGATTATATATTCATATTAAAGAACCATTAAACAATGATGTCACTAATTTTTATTATTCAGTATGTACCAAAAAATCTTCCAATGAGAAACCACCATTTTTAACTCGAGAAGATATTCATAAAATGAATAAAATATCTTTCAATACATATCAAAAAGACGGGGCAATTATTGTAGAACATATATCAGAAAAAGAACTTTATATAACAGTGATTGCCCAAATGAGAAATGGTAAACAAATCTTTTATACTGAACCATCTAAATATCGTATAAATAATAGTCCTAAAAAAATCATTCAGTATGATATTTCATGGGGAGGAATATTTAAAAATAAAAAAGAAAAAGCAATTTTAAAAATTAATTGTTTTGATTGTCAGGATGAATTGCCCGAATTATATCTTGTAGGAAGTAAATCTGGAGCAGTTCCAACGGGATATAGAGGAAATGATATTCTCACAATTTGTCATCTTCCTTCATCTCAGCAATCTTCTCAACAGATTCTATTATCTATGGATCGTTTAAAACTATTACCCAATCAAGCAAAATTACGTTTATATATGAATAAAGAAGATCAAGAAGAATTTGAAGCTCAACCAGTTTCGGTTAAGAACTTAATAGTACCAATAAAATAGGAGGAATGAAAAAATGTCTCATATATTATGCCCATACTGTGCATCAAAAATTACACCTTCGAATGTGAAATATGAGTGTTTAAGTTGTGGAAAAGAAATTAAAATTTCAGCACTTGAATCAATGATGAAAATGATGCCAAAGTGTAAAAATGAAAAATGCACAAAAGATAGAAATGTTGTTATAAAATGTAGAAAATGTGATTCATATTTACCACCAGATATTTTTCAATATAAAGGCTATCTCCCTTTTTCTCTGGTAGGTATTAGTGGAGCAGGGAAAACAAATTTTATCACGGTGTTATTGGAAGAGTTGAGAAGAAGTGGAATCATGTCCGTTTCTCATATGAACAAAGAAACTATTGAAAGATTTAAAACGGAAAGAGACCGTATATATTATGAACATATTCCTTGTGATGCGACACCTAGAGGAGATATACTTCCCTATCAATGGAGAATACAAAAAAAAGTTTCTAACTCTAAGATAGATTCATATTGTATGACTATTTTTGATGGAGCAGGAGAAGATTATGAATGTGTAGATGAGAAAATTCTTTTATATATAGCTGCATCTCAATATATTGTTTTTCTAGTTGACCCAACTGCTTTATTACATGTAAGAAGAAGCATTTCTAATAAAGATTCGCTTGAATGGTCTTCTGCATCTCAGTTTTATAATGATTATCAAAAAAATGAGGATTCACAAGAACTTGTTCAAGATATGGCTGCTTATATTAGAAAAGCAAGACATATTAAAGTAGGACGTTCTATAGATACACCCGTTGCCATCTGTTTTACAAAAATTGATTTATTACTGGATCAATTTGGACAGCAAACAATTACTAGACCAAGTCCACATGTAAAAAATCAAGGCTATAAAAGTGAGGATGGGGCCCTTGTAGATCAGGAAATAAGAGATTATTTAAAAAGAATTGGGGAACAAAGTTTTCTAAATGCTGTAGATACAAACTTTAAAAACGTTCAATTTTTTGGTGTTAGTAGTTTTGGGAATTCACCCATTGGTCAGAAATCTCTTGGTTCAATAGAACCGCATAGAGTTCTTGATCCACTTATGTGGATATTATCAAAAGAAGGAATTGTTCCAAAATTATAAGGAGGTAAAAAATATGTTTAATCAAATTGTGTATACAAGATGTGTACCATGCCGAGATCTATTTGATAATGGAAAAATAAGAAATCAGGAAGGTTATGCGATTAGAACATTTAGTCCAGAAATTTATAATGATTGCGATATAAATGAATTAGAAAAAATTCAGAAATATATGAAGACAAGAAATGAATCTAAGACAGGTATAAAAGTAGGTTTGATTGATTCTTTTGAATATTTTCCTTTGAATTATTCCTATGTTATAGGATATGAGCATCAAATTAGTAAAGCACGTCGTACAACGTATGTTAAACATTATTATGTAGGTGATATTCAAGAATATCCTATTCACTATTTAAATGATGACTTGTTTAGTTATTGTTACAAAGAAGAAAAAGACTTTATAGGAGAAAATGAAACATTAGAATTTGCGCCTGTCGTGGATTTTACACCAACTGTATTTTTCACAAAAGAAGCTGCTGCTCATTTTTATCAAGATGGTAGACAAGATGCAATAGAATCTTGTATTAGTTTTCTTGTTGAACAATATAAGCTTCCAATACAAGAAAGACAATTCTTAATTATTAAAGATACACCAGAAAATGTATTGAAATGGATTGTATGCATTGAATATGCCTTGCCTTTAGAACTTGCCAAAATGATTTCATTTTCTACAAATACCAATATAGCTCAAACAACTCCAAGATCATATCGCTATTATACAGATGACCAGAATAACTTTTATGAAAATAACTTAAAGGGAGATACAAATCTGATTCAAAATTATTACTTTATGATTGCTGGTATACATCCTGAAGGAAGTCATGCTCATGACTTCCAACCAATGCCAAATGCGCCTTATGTCATTGTGGATGGGGTAAAAAAACAAGCAGAATTTGAAATTGCCAAAAATCTAAGCTATCTTCGATTAGCATGTCAATATAATCAAGATTTTGAAGATTTTCAAACAATTTTAAAAGATTGCCAAAATTATTCATACCAGACTTTATATGATTTGTTTGATGCTTATATGTATATATTAGATGATAAGCAAGATATTTCAAAATGGGAGTATACAAAGTTATTAAAATCTATGCAATGTTTTTCAAAGTTTCTAATCTCAGGTAGTAAAACAGAAAAGATGTTGGTTGATTTTATCTATGGTGAATATACCAGCCATAAGCGTATTTGGCTTCATGATGAACAAAACAATCTTCAAATTATAAAATTATTAATTCAATTCATTGATGATCTTCAAGATAAACAATATAAAGAACATTTACATAATTTCGTTTTTCAAATGATAACTTATATTATGAATACAAAATATTTTACTAAAGAAAAAGCTATGATGTATTGGCAGATGATAAATACAAACAAAGAATTATCTACATACATCTATTATGAATTCTTTAATGAACAAAGAATAGATAGTGAATATATGAATCAATACTGCATAGAAGATTTAGATTATTTAGTATTCTTTATTCAATTATTTAATCATTATTTAGAAGGTTTCCATTTGGATGTATCTTTATTAAAAAAACATCCTAAATGGAATACATTATTAAGTCATTTGTATGCAACATTATTAGAACTTGAAGATCATCAAGAATTATATGCAATGGATAAATTAATTGAAAATTATGACAATGATCTTATGAATTTTTTTACCATCCAATATGCTAAAAAATATGGTTCAAAACATAATATCACAAAAAAATGGGTGACATTTTATGGAAAATGTATTTCAGGAGATTTAAAGAATCAATGTCAAACAATGCTATTATCTGGTATTGATACAAGCATAGTAGAAATATTATTAGTCAATTACTTAGAAAATAAAAAGATATTAGATCAAGATTTATTTTATTCATTTATGTTGTTATACAAAAATTTACAAGGTCATGATGATGAATTTGGAGATATATTTTTTAGAAAATATATTGAAATTGCTTTATTACAAACACATCCATATAACAGTATTAAAGATTTCATTGATTTTATTATTGATTATCAATTTCCTAGTCAAATCAAGCATCTTTTATTAGATAAAGTTGATGCAATTATTCATCCTGTTGTTAAAGATATAAATGAATTAAAGTTTATTGAATATCTCGTTAATCTACAAGTTGATTATTTCTTGCCACATGTTTCAAAAGCACAGTTTTATATAAAAATCACTCACCAAGTGAAACAAGCAAAACAGTTGGATGAAGAACTAGGTGAACAATGTTTAGCTCCATTTCTTGTTGAAACAAAGGAGGATTTAGAATTTGTATATGAGATTATAGAACCCTGTTGCATATTTATGGAAACGCCTGAAATGATTTATAAATTATTAAATATCTTTAAATTTCATAATCCCATAGAGTTCTATCGCTATGTGCAAACTGTTTTGATATATCTTATTAGAAAATCATATAAAAATAAATATCTTCTTAAGATAGTTTTAGAATTTCTAGGAGGTCAGGTTGATGATAAAAAAAGTAGTTATTATTCATATGAAGATATGGAAAAAGCTTTTCATTTAGAATTATATGAAGAATTATCAAAAAATTATCATGAAAAGACTTGGGAAGGAATGATTGATTTACTTGATGGTTCATTAAAAGGAACAATTATGAAATTAAATGAATCAGTTCAAAAAAATTATGAACTCAAATATCAAAGAAAGTCTCAAAAATTATTAAAAACTTTAAAATCTAAATTCAAAAAGGAGAGATAGAGTATGGCAAATAAAGATAGTGATATTTATAAAAAATTTAGACAAGATATGGAAGAAAAATATGATTACGAACATATGGATGAAAAAACGAAAGAAAAGTTTGATAAGGATATAGATCAAGCTTATCAACAAGTTATGGAAAAAAAGGACGATACAGATGATGAAATAATAGATCCTAAAGAAAGAGAAATTATTGATGAACGTCAAGATTTAGAAGATGATGTAGATAGAGATAATGAAGATGATGATAGATGTTTGTAGTTTTATAAAGAAAGAAGGAGTATGAGATGAGTATTGTAGATGGGAAATTTCAACAAAGAGAAAATATTAAACCTAAAACACAACGTAGTCAAAAATCGCAAGAAGAGCAAACCAAGCAGCTTTTAATGACACAAAAGAGATTGGAAGGATTAAAAGATTCATTACAATTATTAGATATATTTATTAACAATGAACATATGGAAATATTATCTCCAGCAAATAAAAAAGATTTATATGAAAGTCAAGTTATTCAATTAGAGAATAGTAAGAAAAATAGATCTCAAAATATTTCTATTTGCCGTTTAGATAAAATTATGTATAACGTTAATGAGGATAACTTTGAAAAACTTGTGAGTGTTTATCTAGCTATGTATGGTTTTGGTGGTATTGTAGGTCTCATCATTCAAAGTGATGGACAAAGTATACAATTTTATTTGTGTACAAATACAGATCAGAATCAAGAGATTGCAGGTCAATTACTTCAAAGCAATATCAATGGACAATTTCCAGGATGTACTTTAACGACTTTAAATTCATTTGAAAAAGAAAAACTTTTAGATTCTTTTTCAAATGATTTAAAAGATGATTCAAAAGCAATCGTTAAATCTTTAAGTATTATTCCTGGAAGACGACAGCAAGAACAAGAAAAAGGAAGAGTTTTGACATCACAAGGTTTTGAAAAGTTTATTGAAACGATGAATGGAAAATCATATACATTACTTATTTTGGCCCAAAAAGTTTCACCACAAACTATGGATCTAGCAAAGTCTGGATATGAAAATATGTATACTTCTTTATCTCCATATGCAAAAGAACAAGTTAGTTTTGCACAAAGTGAAGCAGATACGTTAAACTTTGTCATGTCTCAAGGGATAGGACATTCCACTGCTCATTCTATTTCTAGTGCTTATGGGAGTGCACATACGTTGAGTATATCTAAAGGAAGAACGAAAAACTCTGGATCTAACTTTTCATTTGTTAATCTGGGCTTTGGAAGTGGATCAGCATATAATGAAGGATTTTATAAAGGAGATAGTCAAGATCAACATGAGGTTACAGGTGATGTGGAAGGATATGTGGAAAATATAAATAAAAGTAAGGGAGAAGGAAAAACATTTACCCAAACTAAGACAATGACTATTTCAAAAAATCATAAGTCTGTCATTGAAATGCTAGAAAAGCTTGATGCATTAATCAAAAGAATTGAAACAAGTCAGATTTTTGGTATGTGGAATAGTGCTTGTTATGTTGTGACAAAAGAGGCATCTACCGCATCTATTGCAACTTCGACATTGACTTCTTTACTTGCAGGCGATAACAAAAGTTCAACACATGCTTATATTAATGAATGGAATAATACGCATTTAGAAGATCGTAATAGAATATTAGAAAATTTAGGTCATTTATATCATCCTGAAATTGAATTAACAATGTATAAAGAAGATGAAAATCATCAAAAAACATTTCTATTAGATGAATTTGGGAAACCCGTTGCGACTCAAATTCTAACCCCTGCTTTAATGGTTTCAGGTAAAGAAATACCTATTATGTTATCATTACCTGGAAATTCAGTCCCTGGGATTGTAGTAGATCATATGGCAGAATTTGGTAGAAATGTATCACAACAATGGATAGAAGAAATAGATTCATCTAAAAAAATAGAGTTTGGAAATATTTATCATATGGGTAAGGAAGATAATCAAAAAACTGTATTAAATTTAGATACATTTGCCTCTCATTGTTTTATATGTGGTGCACCTGGAGCTGGAAAGAGTAATACCGCTTATAATTTATTATATGAAATGATTCGAAGACATATACCTTTTCTTGTCATAGAACCTGTCAAAGGGGAATACAAAATAGAATTTGGTGCTTTAAAAAATATCAATATCTTAACTGCTGCTCAAAGTGAAGATACATTACTTCAAATCAATCCCTTTGAATTTCATCCTAGAATTCATATACGCGAACATCTCGATAAGTTGATTTCTACAATCAGTGCCTGCTGGCCTTTATATGGAACAATGCCTGGTCTTTTAAAACAAGCATTTGAAAGAGTCTATATAGAACATGGATGGGACTTAGAGAATTCTAAACGTATTATTGAAAAAGGAAGTAAGTTCCCAACATTTAGAGATTTAGAAACTGCATTAGACGATATTATTGAAAATTCTACTTATTCTAGACAATCTAAAAGTGATTATAAAGGCGCTTTATTAAATAGAGTTTCATCTTTAAATAATGGTTTTGAAAGTCAAATCTTTGGTAATTCTATAGGTATATCAGACAAAATTTTATTTGATAGTTATACAATTATTGATTTAAGTAGTATAGGTTCAGAAGAAACCAAATCACTTATTATGGGTATACTTATTATTCGTTTACAAGAGTATAGAAAAGCAACTAGAGACAATCCTAATGCCTCATTAAAACATGTGACAGTTTTAGAAGAGGCACATAATATTTTAAAAAAATGTTCACAAGATACTAATATTGAAACAGGAAATATGCAAGGACAATCTGTCAAAATGCTATGTAACTGTATTGCTGAAATGCGAAGCTTTGGTGAAGGTTTTGTGATTATTGATCAATCACCTTCATCCATAGATGAAACAGCTATTAAGAACACTGCAATTAAGATTGTTATGAGATTACCTGATAAATACGATTGTGAAGTCATGGCTGCTGCATTATCTCTAGAAGATAATCAAATGAGAGAGTTAAGTCGCTTAGATATAGGCGTTGGGGCAATCTATCATGTTGGCTGGACAAATACTATACTTGCGAAAATGGGAAAAGTCTGGGACAAAAAATGTCTAGGAAACAAAAAGATTGAACCTTATAATAAGAATTCATATATTCAAATCAGTGGAGCTATTGTACAGCTTCTTTACTATAAAATTCATACAAAAGATTTTTATGATCTTAAAGAAGAAACAATAGATTTATTAAAACTATTATCAAATTCTAAATCAACATTATTACCAATAAGTAAACAAAAAGAAATCATGAATTATCTTCATGCTTTCTTTGAAAATAATACTATAAATATAAAAAAGAAAAATGACAAAGTATTAAAAACTGAATTAATAGGTTTTATCTATTATTTTTTAAAACTTCAAAGCTTCTTTAAAGTTGTGACACTTTCAGAAGTCAATACAAAGCCAAGTCAAAGAGAACTCAATCAAAAAGAAAAAATAGCAAGTTTAAGATGGTTTAATAAATTAAAAGATTTATTAGGACAATATATTGTTATGCCAGAATCTGTGAATCCTGATAAATACATATGGCCTCATAACCCTGAAGATGCTATGTACTATTTAGATATACTAAGAGAATTGATTTATTATTATGGACTAATATGTATCCAAGAAAAAAGTGATTATTCATATTTAAATGCTTTAGACTATCTAGATAAAATAGGGGTATTTTCTCAATAATAATCATTTTGAGTTTCATATAAAAACATATATGATTGACAATAGAAAATCAATATAAAAAGACGTGTAGAAATCTTTCTTAATTAAGAAGCTATCTCATGGTAAGAGAAAATAAATATATTAAGTATCTTTAAAAAATAAGTTTGATGAATAAATCTATTGAAGAAAATAAGAAATATGTTTTTTTAGGAGCATTTGTTTATCAGGAATTTAATGAATGTTTAATGTTTCTATCAAAAGAGGAGGGTAGAGATTATATTGATTTTTAAGAAGTTCTTTGGGATAGTGATGATGAAATAAAAGAGGCTTTTTAAAAAATGGAAAGGAGAAGTATTTTACGTATGAATAGGCTTATGAAAAAAAAGAATAATGTAGATTGTCTTATCAGCAGTATTTTAAGTCACGATATAACATTTACACTCTATAATGTCATGAGAAGCTTTACTGGTTTAATGAAAGAAGCGCTCATCAAAGAACCAAGATTACTCATGTATATTGATGGATATGAGTATCAAGTTTATAAAAGAGGTTCTTTGTCACTTGCAAGCGATTATATCGTTACAATGAAATATGCTAAGCATTTCCCTAAAAGTATAGATGATGTCATTATGGATGATGGAACATATGATTTATATAGTTATAAAAAGTTCGTCAGTCCTGAGGAATTATTTTTTGTGACTAATGATAGTGAGGCTTTAAAAGAAAGGATAGATAGTTCATTTTCAAATTTTTTAACTCAGTACGAAGGTATGCAAGGGTACCAAATCCATTCATCATATATATCTGATATTTCTAATCATTATAGATTATATATGAATTTTCGTTATATTATGCCTTTAAATCAACTTCAAATGTACATTAGAAAATCTCAAATTCAGGCAAATCTTATTGCTAAAGATTTAACACGTACTTTAACATTACCACCAATTATTAAGATTTATCTTGCATTTAGTTATCTACAACAAAATTGTGATTATGATTATAGAGCATATCATAATCTTGAAAAAGATCAAGAAAGTATCTTTATTGATCCTATGCCTCATTTTTCATATGGTCCATTGTTAGAAAAAAGAGGAATATGTGGGGGAATAGCGTTTGCTTTTCGTACACTTATGGAATCATTAAATATCGAGTGCATTGTTGTGAATGGGTATTTAAAGAATAAGCAAGGTCTTATGCATGCGTGGAATATGGTTAAAGTCAATAATCAGTATTATCATGTCGATGCAACATATGGAATAGAAAATAATGGTATTTGTATTAGTAGTTTTATGAAAGATGACAAAGATATGAAATTGGGATATACATGGGATGAAAACTATTATCCTAAAGCCAGTGGAAGACAATTTCATTATGATTTTATAGAGAATTGGCTTATTAAACATGGTGATGATTTAATTGATACAGGAATTGATGAAGATATTGTTTTTCCTCACGTTTATGAATAGTTAGTCTTAGTGATTAACTATTTTTTATTTTATAACTATGTTTTATTGAAACGAAAGTCTTATAGATGAATGGAAATGATATAAATATAATTTGGGATATTTTTATAACATTTCCCTTATAAAGTAAGGAGGTGAATCTGTTCATATCTTGTAGATAAATAAAAAATTATAAAATTATAAAAAGTATAAAAACCTCCAAAGTGCTCTTTCTAAAAAATTCTGTTATCTACAAGATATTTGAGAATAGTTTCTCAAAGAAACTATTCTTTGATTATAAGTATTTTCATAATATCTAATAAAGTGGGATATTTGATAAGCACTTTTCTTATAAAGTAAAGGAGGTGCTTTTATAAAGTTGGATATCACAATCATATAACCAACTCAAAAAATAAGATTGTATAAAATATGAATAAAAAGGAGTAAAAGATTATGGCAAAAGGTATTGATTTAGGAACATCAAATAGTTGTATTGCGACATTGGATGTCAACGGAAATCCGAAGATTATTGAAAATCTAAATGATGCAAGTGATACACTTGCTTCAGCAATTTATTTTGAAGGACCAGATGCTGATCCGATTGTTGGAAATTGTGCCAAAGAATATGTAGAAACTGATGGAGCAAATGTTGTTCAATTCTTCAAAAGAGAAATTGGAAAAGAAGATCAATTTCCACCTCACACTATTTTTTCAAAAGAATATACACCTTTAGATCTTTCGGCTATTGTTTTGAAAAGACTTAAAGAAATGGCTGAGGAACAAGGTGAAGAAGTGAATGATGTTGTGATTACATGTCCTGCATATTTTGGACCAAAAGAAAGAGAAATCACTAAGAAAGCAGGAGAGATAGCAGGATTAAATGTATTAGATTTAATTAACGAGCCTACGGCTGCAGCTCTTAGTTATTGTGCCAGAGAGTTTCAAGAAGAAAAAACGATTCTTGTATATGACTTAGGTGGAGGTACATTTGATGTCACAATTATGAAAATGTTCATGGATACAAATGAAAATGGTGATGATATTCAAAGAGTGAAGATTATTGCAACAGGTGGAGATGATTTACTTGGAGGTAAAGATTGGGATGATAGACTCTATAAGAAGATTCGTAATAAAGTTGCTCAAGAAAATGGTTTAGGTGAATCTGAGCTAGATGTAGATACACGTCAAACAATTTATTCAAAAGTTGAGACGACAAAACATAAATTATCTCATGTTCCATCCGCTACAGTCAAAGTTAGTGTAGATGGTCAAATGACAAAAGTTGATATAACGAGAGAAGAATTTGAGGATTTGACGAAAGATCTCGTTGATAAGACTATGACTTATGTTGATGAAACTTTGAAAAATGCTTCACAAAAAACAGGTGAATCTATTCATATTGACACAGTTTTACTTGTAGGTGGATCAACATTTATGCCAATGATTTATGAAGCAGTGAAATCAAGATTTGGAGATATCGTAAGAAGAGAAAATCCTAATAAAGCAGTTGCTTATGGTGCAGCTATCTACTCAAATATGCTAGTTGATATTATCGAAGAAGAGGAAGATAATATTCATAAAGACAATAATTCTTTTGTTCCTTCTTATAGAAAATTTGTTATTGAAGATGTAGCCTCTAGAAGTTTTGGGCCGGGTATCTTATATAATAATGATAAGGATTATCTTATTGATAACTTATATAAAGAAGGAACTCCTTTGGATAAAGTGGTTAAAAGAACTTACTATACTGTAAGTGATTATCAAACATCCATTCTATTTAGAGTCTTTGAAAATCTTTCTCAAGAAGATAGATGTGTTCCATGTTTGACTGAACAAGGAGATCCTCAAGAAACTGATCCTAAATATGCAGTCAAATACTTAGGAGAACTTGAATTACCATTAAGTGGTCATACTAAAAGAGGTGCACCAATTGATGTAGAATTTACTGTCAAAAACATAGGAATTGTCATTAAGGCAACGGATCCTGATACTGGTAATTCTAAAGAAGTCACTATCCGTTATGAAGGTGGTTTAACTGAAGAAGAATTTGAACAAAAGAAAGAAGAAATGAAAAGAGTCACACCTGTTTCTAGATAATGAGATTTCTTCACTATACATATTTTGTTTTTAATACAAGATAATATAAAAGAACGTTATCAACATACAATGAGTATGAAAACGTTCTTTTATTTCAAATTCATGATAAAATAAAAATATGTTTGAAAATGGAAGGAAATCAGCAGATATTTAACTTATATATATTGAATAAAATACAAAAAATGAATTGTATAATGTATGAATTATTTTACTTTGATGAAATAGATTTGATATATAGTATAATAATATAGTAGATAGTAGGTGAAATATGATGTTTATTTATTATTGCATAAAATTAATACTCGTTGTAAGAAAAGGTAAGCAGCTTACAAAAAAGAAGAGATATTTAGAGGAAAATGGACTTTATAAAGATTTTTACAATCATATTAAAAATAAGTTTGATGAAAGTAATTTTCTTATCAGACAATCTATGTTTAATATAGGCGTATCTTATTATCAATTGTCATCTTATAAAGAAGCACTCAAGTATTTCATAAAGGTTTATGAAATAAATAAACAAGTATTAAATAAAGATAATAATGAAATCTTTAGAGATTTATCCCATATTGAAAGAACTTATGGTAAGATAGAAAATTATGATAAACAATTAGAATATCAAAAAAAATGCTATGAATTTAGAAAAAAGAAATTCGGAGAAACGCACCCTGAAACTCTGAAAAGTCTAAGTAAAGTTGCATCCCTCTATGGAAATATAGGAAATTATACAAAACAGCTGGAATATAATAAAAGATGCTATGAACTAAGAAAAAAAGTATTAGGAGAAGAACATCCAGATACATTGACAAGTCTTAGTAATCTGGCCGCAAGTTATGGTGAGATAGGGGACTATGAAAAAGCACTTGAATATAATAAAAGATGCTATGAACTAAGCAAGAAAGTATTTGGAGAAAAACATCCAAATACATTGACAAGCCTTAATAATCTTGCATTAAGTTATGGAAATACAGGGAACTATGAACAACAGCTTGGATACAATAAAAGATGCTATGAGCTGAGAAAAAAAGTATCAGGAGAAGAACATCCAGATACATTGACAAGTCTTAATAATCTTGCATTAAGTTATGGAAATACAGGGAACTATGAACAACAGCTAGGATACAATAAAAGATGCTATGAGCTGAGAAAAAAAGTATTAGGAGAAGAACATCCTGATATATTGACAAGTCTTAGTAATCTGGCCGCAAGTTATGGTGAGATAGGGGACTATGAAAAAGCACTTGAATATAATAAAAGATGCTATGAACTAAGCAAGAAAGTATTTGGAGAAAAACATCCAAATACATTAACAAGCTTAAGTAATCTTGCATCTAGTTATGGAGATGTTGGAAATTATGAACAACAGCTGGAATATAATAAAAGATGCTATGAGCTGAGGAAAAAAGTGTTAGGAGAAGAACATCCAAATACATTAACAAGCTTAAGTAATCTTGCATCTAGTTATGGAGATGTTGGAAATTATGAAAAACAGCTAGGATACAATAAAAGGTGCTATGAGCTGAGGAAAAAAGTGTTAGGAGAAGAACATCCTGATACATTGACAAGTCTTGGTAATCTTGCATCTAGTTATGAAGATGTTGGAAATTATGAACAACAGCTTGAATACAATAAAAAATGCTATGAGCTGAGGAAAAAAGTGTTAGGAGAAGAACATCCAAATACATTGACAAGTCTTGGTAATCTTGCATCTAGTTATGGAAATATAGGGAATTATGAACAACAGCTTGAATACAATAAAAGATGCTATGAGCTGAGAAAAAAAATATCAGGAGAAGAACATCCATATACATTGACAAGTCTTGGTAATCTGGCAACAAGTTATGGAAATACAGGGAACTATGAAAAACAGCTTGAGTACAATGAAAGATGCTATGAGCTGAGAAAAAAAGTATTAGGAGAAGAACACCTAGATACATTGAACAGTCTAAACAAGCTTGCAAAAAGTTTCGGAGATGTTGGAAACTATGAACAACAGCTGGAATACAATGAAAGATGCTATGAGTTAAGAAAAAAAGTATTAGGAGAAGAACATCCTGATACATTGACAAGTCTTGGTAATCTTGCATCTAGTTATGGAAATATAGGGAATTATGAACAACAGCTTGAATACAATAAAAGATGCTATGAGCTGAGAAAAAAAATATCAGGAGAAGAACATCCATATACATTGACAAGTCTTGGTAATCTGGCAACAAGTTATGGAAATACAGGGAACTATGAAAAACAGCTTGAGTACAATGAAAGATGCTATGAGCTGAGGAAAAAAGTGTTAGGAGAAGAACATCCTGATACATTGACAAGTCTTGGTAATCTTGCATCTAGTTATGAAGATGTTGGAAATTATGAACAACAGCTTGAATACAATAAAAAATGCTATGAGCTGAGGAAAAAAGTGTTAGGAGAAGAACATCCTGATACATTGACAAGTCTTGGTAATCTGGCAACAAGTTATGGAAATATAGGTAACTATGAAAAACAGCTTGAATACAATAAAAGGAGCTATGAGCTTAGTAAAAAAGTATTAGGAGAAGAACATCCATATACATTAATAAGCTTAGGTAATCTTGCTTTATGTTATGGTAATATAGAAGAATATGAAAAACAGTTAGAATATAATAAAAGATGTTATGAATTAAGAAAAAAGAAGCTGGGGGAAACGCATCCTAATACTCTGACAAGTCTTAATAATCTTGCATTAAGTTATAATAATATGGGAGACTATGAAAAAGATCTTGAATATAATAAAAAATGTTACGAACTTATCAAAAATAAATTAGGGAAAGAACACCCCAATACTCTAACAAGTCTAAGCAATCTTGCATTAAGTTATGGAAATACAGGGAACTATGACAAACAACTTGAATACAATAAAAGATGCTATGAGCTGAGAAAAAAGAAATTTGGGGAAGAACATCCTGATACGTTGGTAAGTTTAAGTAATATATTATTCTCGTATTTATATAATGAAAAATATGATGAGTATGAAATATATTATAAAAAGTATATTAATCTTCAAAATAGGAATATATTTAATTTATTTTCTGTTATTCAGAAGGGGGATTATAAGAAATATTTGAGTGGATTTGTACAATTAACTAAAGATTATACGAATTATTATTTTATGCATAAAAATGATAGAAATGATTATCATTATATTGTTGCATATAAGAATATTCTACAGGATATTGAAATCATGGAATATAAGCTTCGTAAGATACCAGAATACATTCAAAAAACGAACTATATAAATGAATTAGATAAAAAGATAAGTGAGGAAATAGATCCAAGAATCATCGTTAATCTACAATCTCAAAGAGAGACAGCCAATAATGAATTGAAAAAGATTACTGAACAGTACCAAAATCAATTGCTTCTTGATGTTGATTATCAGATGATTATAGATAGATTGGATGATAGTAATTTACTATTGGACTATTATCAATTAAATAATCAGTATGGTTTAGTTATTATCGGTAAGGATGTATTTGAAAGTATTGTTGTTGATGATTATGGATTGGATTATATAATCAAATATTTAGACAATATAGATCATATCTATATATGTCCTGATGGAGAATTATATAATGTCTCTTTTGAAAGATTGATAGACAAGAAAATCAGCTATCTTTCTTCACCTAAAGCATTGTTCATGGATAATGATACAAGTAATAATGAAGATATTGTTTCATTTGTATCTCCAGATTTTAGTGATACCTTGGATGATGATGGTAATGATACAAGAGGAGGAAAAAAGAGTCAATTATTAGGAAGCCTTGTAGAAGGTCATTATATTGATCGTATCTTTTCAAATGTGAAAACTTATAGTGGAAAGAAAGCCAGTGCAACTCATTTCATGGAAGTTGAAAGTCCATCGATATTGCATGTTTCCACTCATGGAGATTATCTAGAAGATAAGAAGAATATCATGGAAAAAGGTATTTTATGTCTAGCAGGATATAATCTGAATAATAAAAAAGTGGAATATGGTAAAGGCTATGTATCGGCTAACGATATCCAATATATGAATCTTAAAAATACAGATCTTGTTGTGTTGTCAGCCTGCAATACAGCAAAAGGCGAAGTATTGCCAGGAGAAGGAGTCTATGGACTCAGACGTGCATTCGAACTTGCAGGCGCAAAGACATTGCTTATTACAGTAGAAGAAATTAATGATCATAATGCAGCTATCTTCATGAAGAACTTCTATCAAAGATATCATGAAAGTAGAAATGCGTATCAGTCATTTCTAGAAACCAAGACATATCTTCAAAATAATCAAAATGCTTTAAAAGAACTAGAAGAATATGTCAATGAATTTCCAGAGGACATGAAAAGAAAATATACAAATACATATCAATACCAGATCAAGGGTTATCTGGAATTATGCAAAGAAAAGGGATATCTACTTAGAGGAGAAGATCAAAAGGAAGATTTTAATGGATTTATCATACAAGGAAGGATCTCAAGGTGAGATTCTTTTTGCACAAAATGGGATATTTTGAATACGCCTCTCTTAATGAGTGAAGATAGAAAGATATCTTCATAAATAAGAGTAGTTTATATTTCTGCCATAAAAATTCTATATAACTCTGCATCTCTTTTGTCTCTGATATATAAATCATCAATGAAACTACTCTTATTTAATTATTATTAAAAATGAATTGGAGAGTGTGTATTATAAAAATATAGTTCACATATTCTTTTACATGTCATAGTGACACATACTTGTGTTTATCAATAGTTATTTTAAATATTATGAAAGGATGGGAAATCAGATGGGAAATCATATGAAGTGGAAAGAAGAGTATGAATTAGGTGAAAAATTATTCGATAATAGAAAGTATAAGGAAGCACTTGATCTGTTTCAAAATATCTATGAGTCTTTTATAAAGAATGATAATGACGAAGAACATTCTTTAATACTTCTCAATAAAATAGCCAGTTGTTATAAAGTGTTAGGAAATTATAAAGAAGAATTAAAATGGAATAATGAATGTTATCAAATAAACAAAAGAGTATTGGGAGAAGAACATCCAGATACTCTTACATGTCTAAGCAATCTAGCTATAAATTATGGATATTTGGGTTATCATAGTAAAGAGCTTGAATACAATAAAAAATGCTATGAACTTAGAAAAAAGAGACTTGGTGAAGATCATGTTGATACATTAGAGAGTTTAAGTAATTTAGCTTTTAGTTATGGAATGGTAAAAAACTATAAAAAGCAGTTGGAATGCAATGAAAAATGTTATGAACTTAGAAAAAAGGTATTAGGAGAAGAACACCCAGACACATTAACAAGTTTAAATAATGTTGCTTATAGTTATGGGAATATAGGAAACTATAGAAAGCAGTTAGAATACAATGAGAAATGTTATGAGCTTAGAAAAAAGGTATTAGGTGAAGAGCATCCAGACATATTAACTAGCCTAGGCAATCTGGCAAGGACTTATTGTAATTTAGATGACTATGAAAAAGCCAATGAACTCTATGAACAATGTTATGAACTGAGTAAAAAGGTATTAGGAGAGGAACATCCAGATACCATAGTAACTCTTAGTGATCTCGCATATACTTATGGAAATATTGGAAATTATGATAAAGAGATTGAGTGTCATGAAAAATGTTATGAACTAGAAAAAAAGGTTTTAGGAGAAGAAGATTTGGATACGCTAACAACATTAGAATGTCTTGCATCATGCTATGAAAAAGTAGGAAACTATGAAAAAGCAGATGAATATTATGAAAAATATTATGACATCATGAAAAATTAAATTGATTGATATGAAAGTACGTATAAAAATGGATGTAATAGGAGATAGAAGATGATGACTGTACATGTATGAATAAAAAATACTGATATAAGATGAAAAGCAGTAGCTTCTATTGTTATGGATGAGGGATTTGCCATTCGTGATATAAAAGTTATAGGCGGGAGAAGATAAAACATTTATTGTGATATCATCTCGTCAAAAAAACGATGAAGAGTTTGCAGATGTATGTCATCTCATTAATAAAGAATGTAGAAAGGCTTTAGTGAATATTATTATTTCTTATATTGATAAAGCTTTGTGAAAGTGATGATAGTATGTCTTTATTAAAACAAAAGGCAGGTGATTTTATTTGCATTTCTCTTATATAGTGGAAAGACATAGTGGATTATAATTTGGTATGATAAAATGATTCACTAATATTAAAATTATTCTTTTTTCATAGACCGTGTGATAAAATATAGGTATTTAATAGGGAGGTGTAGGACAATTATAATACTTATATTTGTCTAGGATTATGAGTAAAACTATTAATAAAAAAAACTTATTTGTTGATTCAATATTTGATATAAAAAAATTTTTGACTTCAAATGAAGATATAGATGAAGTTATATTAGATTTAAATGATTTAGAAGATGATATAAAAACTACGGTTCATTATTTTGATGAAGTATTAGATGAAACAGAAAATGCTTTGTCTATAGATGTTCTTGCGCAAAAAGAATTCTTTGAAAAATTTATTCGATTACTTTATTTAAGAAATGAATTGTCTCCAGATATTGTATACTTAGGTGCTAAAGAACGTGAGGAACTTGTAACACAAGGTCATTATTTTTCAATAGCACAGCCATTTTTTAATAAATTAAAACAAGAACATCAATTTAATAAACCATTAAATGATGATGGCTGTATCTTTATACAAAGAAGAACAACATTAAATATGGAAAGAAAAGATCCAAGAGATAATCATATTCTTTATAAGTGTATTTTACCTCAATTAATGTATACATATACTGATCATAGTCAACCAACACCTGAAAATATAACTTTTCAAGATTATTTGAATCAAATTAATTTGAAATGTGTGAAAGATTCATTAAGAGAAGAATTTGATCAAATGATTACATTTTCTAATGATAGACATGCTAAATATTATTCATTATATAAAATACAAGCAACAAATACATTTAGTGCATCATTATATAATGAAATAGTAGGTATTATTCAAAAAGAAAATGATTACAGTTCTCCAATTTTGAATAGTCGTACAACAGGGTATCTTGTTTTTAGACCATATTCTCATGGAAATATTTCTTTATCTGCAAAGCAAAAATATGAATATTTTTATTTGATATTTGAATGTTTGTATAGAATTTTAGATAGAAAAGTCAATGTACAATATAAAAGAATAATAACTAATCGAAACTCTTATATCCCCTTTCCAGAGAATCTTGTTGAAGATATTGTAACAAAGTTTGGATATGATTTACCTTTAGATTATAGTGTAAGACATTTTTCAAATGTGAAGGAAAAAAGTATTGAAAGATTTAATAGTTTCTTTAATGAATATGTTGATAGCGCTACATATAATAGAGTGGGAAAAGAAATAAAAAAAGATCAAGCATTGAAAGGATCAGATAATGTTGATGATGGAAACGGAAAAATAAATAATGATTATGATGCTATTGATTTAAGAAGATCCACGGGCAAAAAAGATTTATCTAATCCAAAAGTAAGATACAAAGAAGAAACAATTAGTCGCTGGAATTTCACAGATAAATATACACAGATACTATGTGAAATGACTTGTGATTTTAGAACTAGTCATTCTTCTATTAGTGATATTATCACAAAATCAATACTTTCAAAGATAAATCAAGAAAAAGAAAAACGACAAGAACAAGATTTACCAGAACTCACTGTTCAAGAATTAAAAGAACTTTTAAATGAAGTATTAAAAGAAAATATATTTGAAGATAGAAATATGGATAAATCATTAGAAAATAGTTATTTAAAAACATTTAGAGAAACAAATAGTAGAATCATAAACATAGCTAATCAACAACAATTAGAATATATAACATCGTTACAGTATTATTATATATTTGTATTATTAAGAGATTTCTATGAAGAGTTGAAGTCTGAAGAATACAAAAATATGTCTACCAAAGATAAAATACATACATTAAAAGGACAATTATTTCATTTAGGATATGTTTTTTATTGTATTGATATTTACGATATATCAAAGGGAGTACCAGACAAAAAATTAAAAATAACACAACAGGATTTTAAAGAATATATGTTCCCAAAAAATTGCTCAATAGAAGTTATTTTAGATTTTTTTCATGATACGTTAGGTTCATTGGATAGTTACTATATAACTTTATTAGAAAAAAATATATGTATAAATGAATTATTTGATAAAAATCAAAAAGAAATATTTTATGAATATATATACGATCTTTCTGAACAATTGGCTAAATATATTAATCAAAAAGAATTTTATAAAGTCGGTTTTGGAAATAATGCAAAAGCTCCTAATAATTATCGAAATTTTATATCACATGTTTATCATGTTGAAAATATCTATTTTACACTTTTAAACGGAGAAGAAATTTTTAAACTTATAAAAATAATAGATTGGAGGGTTAAATAATGAATGATACTCTTACATTAAGAGATATTGATGATTATGTTGAAGCATTATTAGCCTTTCTTCCTACACAAAGTCAAATACAAATGATAGAAGACTATTCTTCTATTATAGAAAATAATCCACAATATCAAAGAATTGTAAGAAGAAAGTTAAGAATTGCAAGATCACATAATGTTTTTGACAATGTCAATATAGAAGAATTACAATCAGAAAGCAAATCAAAATTTATATCTATCATGGACATTATAGAAAGAACATTAGAAGATTATAAAATTCATGTTAAAAATCAATTAGAAACAACATTTACTATTTCTAGAAAAGTATCTTTTGCATTAACTAGAGGTGATAGTGTTGATGAAAAACATGTGACTGTAGGTTATGATCCTGAAAGGCTTACTTTTATATTAACAGTGGATTCTAAAATGGCTGAATTATATGAGTTTGTACTTATTATAGATGGTAAGGAGGTTAAACCATCTCATATTGATTATGAAAGTGACACTTATATAAGTTTTGAAAACATAGAGCAAGATCAAAAGTTTGAAATAGAGATACGGGAAAAAACTATTCAACAAGATAATGGATAAAATCTCTAGATTGAAAAGGGTATAAATTCTGTGATGATAAAACCAATATGACAAAGAAAGATTTTAAAAATATACTAAAGTATTAAAATTACTGATAATTTATCATAGAATATAGATTAAGATATTGAACATATTAGTACAGCATATAAAAAATATGTCTAGGATATATAAGAATAAATTTGGAATAATAATTGGATAATTAATATTATGAGAATAGGTCTATATTCAAAAAGATTATAAAGAAACTTTAAAGTTATCACATTGTATTAATGAAGAAAGTGTAACGAAATAAACAAAAATGCAAGTTATTTGGAAGCTACAAAAATGAATGATTTGTTTTCAATATGTAGATGTCATTAAAAACTATTAATGTATTTTTTACTTGGCATTAACACTCTTTAGCATTTGCTTTGTTATAATCCATTTATAAATGGAGGAAACAAAATGGGAAAAAAGACTAAAAAATTAATTGGTAGTAGTATGAGTGTTCTTATTGTGGCATCATCAATGAATTTGAATGCATTATCAGTTGTTCATGCGACAGACACACTTACGAAGAATACTTCAAAAATTATAAGTCCAGTAATGATTAGTGAGATTGTAGCTGATACACATCAATCTGATATGGAAACTGCATCAGGTACAGATGCGTTTGAATATATTGAGCTCTACAATACCACGAATCAGACTTTAGATATGGATAATTATCTTATTCAAAATGTCAATGGAAGTACGAATACTTTATGGGAAATCCCTGAAGGTACAACAATTGCAGCGGGAGAGACACTAGTTGTATGGGTATGTAATAGTGAAAGTGCATCACTTGATGAAAGTCAATTTCGCTCTTACTATAACATTACTGATGAATCAGTAAATATTGTGAAAACAAATGAATCGGTGAATGGTTTTAGTAATTCTGGAGAACGTTCAATGGAAATCATTGTCAAGGATACTAAGCAAGTCATCAACTCTATTACTTATAATGATGGAGATGCAAAGGCTCAAACAAAAAAAGGAATTACATTTCAATATCAGGATGGTCGTATTCAGGAATTGACACTTGGGTATGATGGTGATCCAACGCCTGGATCATTAGCTGATGAACAAACATTAGATGATCATTATATTGTTAGTAAGGATGAAGATGCAACAGTGAGTCTTTTAGTTAATGATACATTTAACCCAAATGCATCATATGTTGTGAAAGCATCTACAGACTTAACTTCTGTTATCTTAGAGGCAAAAGCTTTTATCAATAGTAAGTCATATAATATGACTTATGATAATGGTGAATTTTTTGTATCTATTCCTGCATCGGATTTAAGTGATTTAGAATCTTTTGAATTATCAGTTGAATTAACTGATGGAGTTAATCAATTAAAATCTAATAAGACGATTACAGTTGAGACAGCAGATTCAGTGAAATATCAATCACCATTATTATTGACTGAGTTTGTACCTAATACTGTCAATGTGAGTGGTTCTGATGCATTTGAATATTTTGAAGTTTATAATGCTAGTAATCAGACTATTGATCTGAAAGATTATCATTTTATTTATATTAATGGAACTAAAGAAACTGAATGGATATTAGAAGATGATATTCAATTAGAATCAAAGAAGTCTTTAACTGTATGGATTCAAAATGAAGAAGTTATCAATGCTCATTATACAGTAGACAACTTTAATGAAAATTATGGCACAACATTAGAAAAAGGAAAAAATCTGACAACTGTACAATGTGATGGTTTATCAAATTCTGGATCACGTGCAATGAAGATTACTTCACAGACAGGTTTAGAATTAAATCATATAGAATATAAGGCACAAAACAGTTCTAATGGAAAAATAGATGAAAATGAATCTATTTATGTTACGTATGAAGGCTCTGAAGGAGTTGTTCATTATGATGGAGAACAGACTGTAGGTATTGTTTCTAATCAGATTTTTGGTGAATATAAACGTCCTGATGTGATAGAGAGTCCTACTGTATCAATTGATGCACCATCAGTGATTTCAAACCTTCAAGATTATGAAATGACTCTTCATACAAATCTAGAAAAAGTTTTCACTGCAACAGCAGATATTTATAGTGGTGAAACGCTCATTGATACAATTCATTTTACATATAACAATAATATTTTAGAAGGAACAATTGCATATGATACTGTTAAGGATTATGACAACATAACTTATAAGGTTACAATCAGCGATGGTGTCAATAAAGCAACTTATACTTCATCTTCAATTCCAGTTCAAAATGGTGAGGTAGATACAACAAATGCACCAGCATTAACAATTACTGAGGTTATTCCAGATACTTCTAATGTAGGTGGTGCAGACGCGTATGAGTTTATTGAAATCTATAATAATTCTAATAAGGATATTAATTTAAAAGATTATAAGCTCTATTATAATTATCCAGATAGTGGTAGTGATAGTATTTGGTGGGAAACAAATGAAGATAAGATTTTAAAATCTGGAGATACCCTTGTTTTCTGGATTAAAAATGGTGCAAATGATGATTTAACAAAAGATAATTTTAATGAAAAATGGGGAACAAATCTTTCTGATGACCAATTGATTGAAATTTCATGCGGCGGTATGTCTAATAGTGGAGCTAGAGGAGTAAAAATAGCGACAAATGTTAAAGATGTGGTTGATTATGTGACCTATAATATGGATGGAACTGATAATACAACAGCTGACAAGTCTATTGTTTACCAAAATCAATATATTAATGGACAATTCCAGTCTGTATTAGTGAGTGATAATAGAACTCCTACACCGGGAAGAGTTGATAGTGGTATGAAACCACAGTATTCTCCAATATTGCCTGATACAGTAAGTCAGCCAGTTTTAGATGATCGTACAGCATCAACTTTTAATACAGATGGAGATTTTGCATTTGAAATTAAAGCAACTTCACAAGAGACAACTATTAAAACTGTATCATTATATATAAAAGATAATAAGTCAACGGAATATACTCAATATAATCTTTTAAGAAATAATGGGGATGTTTTCAATTATACTCTAGCAAGTGTTGACTTAATTGGTAAATCTTCTTATGAATATTATTTTGTAGTCAGTGATGGATATCAAATAGTAACGACTGATGCTAAAACTGTAAGCAATGAAGAAGGAACTCTTGAGGGGGATCGTTTTAATATTGCTGATCAAACAGTGATATCACAAAATCAGCAAATTATTGGAACGGGAGAAAACCTTATTCTTGATGGTAAAGATATTACAGATGAAGCCAAAAAATCTATCAGTAACTCAGCAAAAATTGCTTTTGATGCTTCACAGACAGATGTTTTCTTTAAAAATGCCGTCGCTATAGGTGACGATTCAATAGGAGTCTTTAATGAAGGAACTTACGAATCATGGATGACATATAGTTATGATGTAGATGCAAAATATTTTGATTATGATAAAAAACAGGTAACGATTGCATTCCATGCAGGAAATAAAGCGAATGTTTTAGAACATAATATTGAAAATAATGATGATTTTGTTTTAAAGAATATTCGTCTTATTTTACCCGATGGAACATCTTTGAGAGGAAGATATACGGGTGTTAAAGGTCTTGGAGCAGTTGAACATACTGCAGATAATTGGCATCCAGACCAACCAGAAACATTGGATAGTTATTCTCCACAAACTGAAATTCAAATGGGAGATGGCACAAGTAAAATAGAAATTCTTTACGTAACATTTGATATTCCTGAAGCATCATTTGATTCATTACGTTATGATCTTGATACAACAAAGTTATCAGATGGAGTTCATACACTTCAAACTGGCCAATCATCTATACAGCTTGTAGTAGATAATACGGCTCCTGAAATTACGACAAATATGGAAGATCATGCCCAATATAGAAAACATACAATTGAAGCCAATGCCAAAGATGCTATAAGTAAAAATGTTTCTTTATTAGCAACTTTGGATGATCAAGCAATTGACTTACCTTATGCATTTGATACAAAGACATTAGATGCAGGGGAACATGTTTTATCTTTAACTGCTACAGATGAAGTAGGAAATGTAGCGACAAAAACAATGACATTTACTGTTCCTGAAGAAAATGCTACTGTTAGTGAAATAACACCAGGTGATGGATCTGTCATTCATGGTGATCCAACATTATCGCTCCAAGTGACTGATCCAACAAATGATATTATGAATGTTGTATTTAAAAAGGGTCAGAAATATACTTTGAATGATGAAAATATCAAGGTTTCTCAAGGTGTAAGTCAAACTTCTGGTACTAATGAACAGACTTTTGAAACAAATTCTGCCAATGGTTTCCCATATCAGCAGTTTGATATCAAGGTTGATTCTTCATTTACAAATAAAGATTCAATAAAAGTCCATTGGGAAGGCGAAAGTAATAATGCCAAAACATTTATGTATATTTATAATCACACAACTCAAAAGTGGGATTTACAAGATGCTCAAAAGATTTATGACGGTAACCAAATTGAATTAACAGCTTCTATCGCGTTAAATGATTATCTTAAAGATTCATCAGTAAGAGTCATGATACAAAATGGAGAAGGGTATACGCCACCTCAATATGAAGCACAAACAACACGTATTACGACTTCTAATGAAAATGATACTCCTCGCGAAGATTATGATTTTACATTTGTTGTAGAAAGTGATACTCAATATTATAATGAGGATTATGATGGTAATCCTGAGCAGGATGTTGATGGTTTATATCAATATCAGTTAGATATTCATGAATGGGTTCTAGCAAATAGAGAACGTATGAATATCCAGTATATGTTCCATGATGGAGATATTATTGATGATGAACATCTTGAACCTGAATGGGAAAATGCCGACAAAGCTTATAAAATGCTCGATGAAGCAGGAATGCCTTATGGTGTATTAGCTGGTAACCATGATGTTGGTCATTTAAGTGGTGATTATACAAGTTTTTCTCAGTATTTTGGTGAAGCAAGATATAATCAGAACCCTTGGTATGGTCAAAGTTATAAAGATAATCGAGGACACTATGACTTAATTAGTGTTGGTGGTATTGACTTTATTATGATTTACATGGGATGGGGTGTTGGTGATGAAGAAATCCAATGGATGAATGATATTTTAGCACAATACCCTGAACGTAAGGCTATTTTGAACTTCCATGAATACTTACTTGCTAGTGGAGGCTTGGGTGAAGAACCTCAACGTATCCACGATGAGGTCGTTGCTGTGAATCCAAATGTCTGCATGGTATTATCAGGTCATTATCATAATGCTCAGACCAGAGTAGAAAGTTTTGATGATAACCATGATGGTGTTGATGATCGTACTGTTTATCAGATGTTATTTGATTATCAAGGATTAAAAGCAGGTGGTATGGGATACATCCGTTTAATGCATTTTGATTTAGAAGGTGAAAAAATTATTATTCGTACATACTCACCTTCATTAGATGATTATAATGCTAAAGATGAGACAGATATTGGTGATGTTGCAAATATTAACGGAGAAGAAACTTTTAATATTTCTTTTTCAGAATTAGGAATTGAATCAAAGACAAAAAGTCTTGAAACTTCATCTTTGGATATAGACGTTTATGGAAGTGAAGTATTAGGTGAAGTTAAAAATGTGGGAAGTGGTCAAACAGCACAATTGACATTAAATAATCTGGCTAATCAAACTTTAGGATGGTATGCAGAAATTACTGATGAAAATGGTGGATTGGCAAGAACGGATGTGCAGTATATTACAGTGAATAAAGAAGAAAAGGCACCAACAATTATTTTACCAACAGATAATACACTCACTGTTGGAGAAGAATTTGATCCAATGAAAGATGTTAGTGCAATGGATTATACAGGAAAAGATATTACATCCCAAATTCAGGTTGCAGGTCAAGTGAATACATCAAAACCTGGAACTTACGAATTAACTTATACTGTATATGATGAATATGGTTATTCTACTCAGGCAAAGAGAGTGATTACTGTAAAAGTATCTTCTTCTCAAAATCACCCTTCGCTTCCTGGTGAAAATAAGCCAACGCAAAATCCTAATCAGAACATCCCACAACAAAGCCAGAACCAATCTCAACAAAATCAGAACATTTCACAACAAATTCAAAGCCAAGTCCAACAAAATCAAAATGATATTCAACAGGTGCAATCGGCTATCCAACCACAAACCTCAGATCTTTATGGAAACTTTGCTGGATACTTATTTGTTGCAATTATAACATTGATTGGTATTGCTCATTTGATATTAAAAAATAAAATGAAAGACTTTTTTCAAAAATAATCATAGGAGTAAATCTTATTCCTAAGAAATGACGAGTTATGAAGGTGGATACTTTAAAATGGAGTATCCACCATTTTGTTGATAGGTATAAGTATACGATGTTATAATAGGATAATCACCAAAGGGGGGGAATATGATATGGCAGAATTAACTGATGAATATATTCAAAAGGTTGTTATAAATGGCAATATTGAACATAATCAAACTATTTTATTAAAACCATACGATGACAGATGGCCTGCTTTATTTGAAAGAGAGAAAAACAGAATTTCTAAAATACTCAGAGATCGTGCCTTAATGATTGAGCATATTGGTTCAACGTCTGTTCCGGGACTAACTGCAAAACCAATTATTGATATTTTGTTAGTCGTTGATGATGCGGGAAAAGAAGAACTGTATGTCAATGATTTATGTGAACATGGTTATATCTTACGCATTAAAGAACCAGATTTTGAAAATCATCATATGTTTAAAGGACCAGATACAGATATTAATCTACATGTTTTTTCTAAGAACTTAAAAGAAATTGAAAAGTATCTTTTGTTTAGAAATTATTTACGTCATCATGATGATGCGAGACAGCTTTACGAGGATACAAAAAAAGAGTTAGCAAAGAAAACATGGAAATATGTTCAAAACTATGCTGATGCAAAGACTGATGTTGTACAAAAGATTCTTAAAGCTGCTATTGAGGAAAACAATCAAAATGAAAATCAACAGATTGATAATCATTTATAATGATTAATGAAGAAGAAAATGAATATATAATTGATATATGATAATCAATTGAACCAAAAGAATGAAAGGCACTCCCCATACAAAGTACCAATGCTTTGTTTTATGATGACATAAATACATGCCCATCCATATACCTAGACTGCCACCTGCTAAGCAAAGAAGAAAGAGCCATTTTTCATTGATGCGATATCGATGATGAATGGCTTTATTTTTATCTATTTTCATGGTGATGAAAGCAAGTATATTGATTATGAGTAAATATATCATAAACAATCACTCCTTAGGTTGAATCATTGAATAAAATAGTTGTTTGTAAAAATCTTTTTGTATATTTGATTTTAAATAAATGAAATGCATGGGGTGAATCATCTGAAAGTTTTTGATATTTAATTGTACTAATTGCTGATTAAGGATTTCATTTTTGACAACGCCAGCATATAAAAAACTAATGGCATTGCTTTCCATAAGCAATGTTTTTATCATAGATAAACTCCCTATTTCCATAGTAAAAGCAAAATGAGATAAGTTATAAATAGTTTGATCTAGATAATTTTCTAGAATTTCTCTTGTACCTGAGCCTCTTTCTCGAATTAATATTGGATAGGAAAATAGTTGATCAAATGTTACAGGATGCTGAGATAACGGATGTTGGGGATTTGCGACTGCAATGAAATGTTCTTCTTTGAATAAATGGTGTTCAAAGAGCAATGTATCAAATTGCCCTTCAACAAACGCACATTCGATTTCTCCATCCATCATTTTTTGAATCAGAGTATGTGTATTTGCAACAACGATTTCACAATTTTTTTCTGCTTTAAGAAAGGTATTGGCAATCATATCAGGAATATAGTAATCAGCAATTGATAAAGTAGAACCGATTTTTAATGGTGGCAAACAGCTTGCTAGCTGTTTTTCAAATAAGATTTCATTGTGAATTTGTGACTTTGCATATTGGTATAACAGTTGACCAGCAGTTGTTAGAGAAAAAAACTTTTGGGTATGATCAATAAATACTTGTTGATAATGATTTTCTAATGCTTTAATTTGTTGGCTAACAGCTGGCTGAGTCAGATGTAAGTTTTTAGCAGCTTGGGTATAGTTTTGACATTCAACAACTTCTACAAAAGTTCTGATTTTATCATCAATCATAAAATCACCTCTTTTATATTATAAAATATTTTTATGATAAATAAAATATTATAATTTTAACTTATATACAAAATATGGTAATATGTCGATGATTGAAAAAGGGAGATTGAAAGATGAAGAAAATAAAAGAAATATTACCAGGGTTTATTGTTTGTTTAATAATCGGACTTTTAGCTCAACAAATTGCCAAGTTTTTTCCCAGTATTGGAGCAGCACTTTTTGCAATTGGGATAGGGATGCTTGCTGGAAATACATTTTTAAACAAGGAAGTTTTTAATGTTGGAACGAAATTTTCTGAAAGTCGCTTATTAGAGTATTCTATTGTTTTAACAGGACTCACATTACAATTGGCAGATATTGCAGGAATAGGATTTCAAGGTGTTGGCTTTATTGCTTTGCAGATGACATTCACGATTGCTATGTGTTATTTGATTGGAAGAAGACTTAAGTTTACGAAGAAGTTTTCATTATTGATGTGTGCTGGAAATGCTGTTTGTGGTTCTTCGGCGATTGGAACAGTTTCTCCAATTGTTGAAGCAGATAGTAAAGATAAAGGAATCTCTATTACTATTGTGAATGTCACAGGAACAATCTTAATGGTTGTCTTACCTATTTTGACAGGTTTGTTATATCATCATGAAACACTTCAAACTTCAGCGATGATTGGTGGAACGCTTCAATCTATTGGACAGGTTATTGCTTCAGCATCACTTGTGAATCAGGAAGTCGTGGAATTTGCGACAATCTTTAAGATTGTCAGAATCATTTTTGTTGTTATTGTTGCTTTAACCTATGCCAGAATGAATCTTGATGAACAACAACCACTCTTTGCCAAAAAAGAAGGAGTTACAGCTAAGGTTAAAGCGAAAGTTCCATGGTTTGTGATTGGTTTCTTTATTTTGAGTATCATCAATAGTTTAGGAATTTTACCAGCTGTCATATCTTTGACTGCAAAAACAATCAGTTCACAGTTTGAAATCATTGCTTTAGCAGCAATTGGAATGCGTGTTAAATTTGCTGATTTAATTAAAGAAGGGCCAAAGGCCATGTTATATGGCTGTTTGACAGGAACATCACAAATTATCTTTGCATTTATTTTGATTGCTTTATTATTAAGTTAAAAAATCTATTCAGCTTGAATAGATTTTTTTCTTAGAACCATAAAAAATAATACAAATGAAATAGTTAAGAGTATATGTGATATTCCGGCTATACCAGAAATCATAGCATTTGTTGATGTTGATAAAGGAATATTTAAAACTTGGATGATTCCTCTTGTCATCAACATGATGACAAAGAATGGTAAAGCTATATTGTAGACAATAAAAAACTTTTTAAATAATGGACTTTCTAGTATGTCTTGATTATTTTGAATGAATAATGCCAGGATTAAAAATATAAACACACCTAATATAAACAAATGCGTATGTACAATACTCAATGTTGTTTTTCCAGTAAATTGATTGAGTTTTGTAAATTCTCTATAAAATACTCCTGCAACAAGAGCGGCAATCATATAAATCATAGCAACATTAATTAATTTTTTCATTGCGAAACCTCCCAATTTTATTCTTTGGATATCTTAATACTTAAAAAGAATCCTGTCAATCAAAATGCAAGTATAAAATAAATGAGATTCTCTTATCAGATTTCAATATGATGAATGTCTCTTTAAGGAACAAAGTTAAACATTTGATTTCAAATTATGGGAATTATGATATACTATCCAAAAAGAGGAGGTTCAAAATGATAGAATCAATATTGAGTAATCTAGGTGAAATTTTTTTGGACTTGTTAATAACAAGGTCTTTGAATAAGAAAATTTCTAAGAAAAAACAAGTTTTATCTATAATTGTTTTATTATTCATTGCTATTCTTTATGTTTCTATTTTTGTATTATCATTAAAGATAACACTATCAGCGATTCATAATAATCCATCATTAGCTATAAAAATGGGAATCGTTGATATTATTTTATTTATAATACTTTTAATATATACTCTAAAAATATATCATCAATGGAAAAATAAAAAGAAAAGAGCTATATGAAACAACTCTCAAGTCGTTTCAATATAGCTCTTTTTTATGAACACTTAGGGAAAATAACGATTGTCTTAAATAAATCACCATCAAGTTCTATTTTAAATTGACCACCTTGTAATTCTGTAAAACTTTTGACAATGGCTAACCCTAAACCAGAACCATGTGTATTTCTTGATTTATCTCCTTGAACAAATCTTTCTACAATTTCATTTTCATTAAATGTCATTTCTTCTTCAGATATGTTTTTAAAGATAATTTCTACCTGATTAGGATGATAATGAATATCAATATAAACACGAGTATGTGGTAAAGCATATTTACTGATGTTCATAAATAGATTTTCAAAAATACGATAAGTTTTGGAGCTGTCTAAATGACACATGATTTTTTCTTCGGATGAATTCCATTTCATAAATAGAGATTTCTCATTTAAATTATCCTGACATTCTAATTGGGCTTGTTTAATTAAAGAAACAATATCCATATCAACAAGATTTAATTTAATATCTCCACTATTCGCTTTACTGACTTCAAATAAATCTTCAATTAAATTCTTTAATCTGAATGAATTTCTTTCCAAGATATCTAAATAATGTTGACGATCATTGTCACTGAGATCATTATTTTTTAATAAATCAACATAAGTAATAATAGATGTTAAAGGTGTTTTTAAATCATGTGAGACATTAGAAATCAGTTCTGTTTTCATTCTTTGTGATTTGACTTCTTCCTTGACAGCTTTTTCGAATCCATCTTTGATATTGACAAATTCATCTTTTAAAGGATTAAAAATACCAATATCCTGATTGATCTGTACATCAAAATGCCCATTTGATAACTGTTTTGTTGCTTCTAATAATGTGTGGTAATCATTTTGAATATCTTGAAATTTCTTTTTGATTAAAACAAAGATAATAACAGAATAAATCACTGCAAAGACGATACCAAACACAAAGAAGATGGAACATCCAGCCATTATTAATAAATTAAATAAAACGATTTTTAAGACTGTTTTATTTAAAGAATCATCCAAATCAAAATCAATGACTTTATTCATAATCTGGTGCCCATGAGTCATGAGCCATCCAAGACATGTATTTTCCCAAAAATATTTTTTCAGTCCTTTGTGGAAAAGATATTTCACAAAATAAGTAAAGATTATAAAGAGCAGATAGAAAATAAAGTAATAAACAATATTAATGGCTGGAGTCAGATATGGTCCAGCAACCTCAATACCAAATTGTTGATAAATATATTGGAACTGATCTTGGATTGTTCCTGAAATCAGAATTGCTGTTCCTAGATACATCATAACTGCAATCGTCGACCATATGATGGCTAAAATGGCAAATTTGATATGCATCACAAATGACAAGAAATGACTTTGTTCTAAATATTTCATAGGGATGCATAATGTCACAATACAACAAACCACAATTGCAGTAAAAATATATGGAAGTGAGTAGAGATATAGCTGACTACGTGAAGTACTCATGAGATAAGAACCAATTTGACTTGTCATATGCAACTGATCACTTACTGCAAATGTGATTGTGATATTTTTTAAAGGTTGATAATGAATCGTATCGTTTTCTTGGGTATAGTCATTAAAAAATGTGGTGCTATAAGAGAAAAGTGATTCTAAAGAATAAATGTTCATATTCTCATCATTTGTATTGATAACTTTTGGAACACCGTTTTCATCAAATTCAATTTGCATATACCATTGATATTTGTTTTGTAAATCTTTATTTTGGGCAATTTGTGCAATCTGATCATCGGTATTAGAGAATTGCTTTTGTGATTGATGATTAATAATATGGAAGAAAATATCTTCGTTTTGATGGAGTTCATCCACTTTTTCTTCTATGGTTGATTGAAAATCATAATAATAATCTGTATTGGCCGCATCTTGTGGAGATTGATAATAATCATAAATAGACGCGGATGGGTCTTGACTTTCTTTTAATAGAAAATCAGATGCATAGCTATATTCAACAAGATAAGAAGACATATAATCTGAGATATCTACGCTTTCAAAGTTAGATCTTTGAATGGCCTGAGATATCAGAGGATAACATAAATAGGTGCCGATACTTGCAGCTATCAGAGTTATCAAGATAATAATGCTTGCTAGATGTTTTTTGATTTTCATTGTGAATCCCTGCCTTGTTTTTCAATTTTATATCCAACACCCCAGACAACTTTTAAATACTGAGGATGTTTTGGATCTAATTCTATTTTTTCTCTTAAATTACGGACATGGACCATCACTGTATCTGTGTTAATAGCATCTTCTTTCCAGACACTTTCATAAATATTTTCAGCTGAAAAGACTTTTCCAGGATATTCCATAAGTAATTGTAAGATTTTAAATTCGATGGGCGTAACTTTGATATTGCGATTATCTACACTGACTGTTTTGGTATCTAAATTCAGCTCTAATCCACCAACGGTATAAACATTCTTTGATTTTGTTGATGTCACATCTAAATATTTACGATAACGCCTTAACTGTGATGAAACTCTCGCTAAAAGTTCCATAGGTACAAATGGTTTTGTGACATAATCATCTGCACCAATATTTAAACCAGTCACTTTATCTATATCTTCTGATTTGGCAGATAGCATAATGATAGGAAAATCATATTTTTCTCTCATCTTCATAGTCATTTGAATACCATCCATCACTGGCATCATGATATCGACAATAGCTAAATGAATTGTTTCTTTTTCTACAATCTCTAATCCTTCAACCCCATTATGTGCTTTAAAAACATGATAATTTTGTGTTTTTAAATAAATTTCAATCGCATCACATATTTCAATTTCATCTTCTACAATTAAAATATTATAATCCACAATAAATCCCCCTTACTTGTTCTCCATTATACTTGAATTTCAAAAAGAAAAGTAGAGGACAAAACGAAAGATTTTCTAAAGATTATAAGAAAGCACTCTTGAGGCTTTATTCCCATCGACAAAAACAGTATAAAATATAAAATGAAAAAGAAAGTTTCTGGAAACCCAAAGAATTTCTAAAGATAAATAAAAAAACAAGCATGTGCTTGTTAGTTACTGATTCTGTTTTCCCTCAATGAAATAAGTAGCTTCCATATCAGCTGTAGATAATGCAAATGCTAGAGGAAACATTTCAAATGCAGCACCTACATTACGGGCATCTTCACTGCCAGAAAATCCCATATGATAACGAATCGCAAAAGCTTCTTCCCTTGTTAGACGCATATATCCACTAATCATATAAACACTTTTTTCGCCATGGCCATAGGGCAAAGTATCATGAAATTCATATGTAGGCACTTGTATCCATTGTCCATTTTCTTTGACATTTCTAGTTCCTTTTTTATAGCAGTTAATTTTACATAAATCATGTAACAACGCCACAATCGCAATTGTTTCTTCGCTATAATCAAGATGATAAGTTTGCTGAACACGTTCTCGTGATAGATAATCTTTTAAACAATCATAGACATTCAAGCTATGTTCTAAAAGTCCTCCCTCATAGCTTCCATGATATCTTGCGCTTGCGGGAGCTTCAAAAAAATCAGAATTATGGCTAGAAAGAAATTCTAAGAGTTTATCACTACCTTGGCGATGAATCTTTGTTTTATAAATTTCAATAAATCTTTCCTTGTTTGTCATTTTCTCACATCCTTGTTTTTATTATAACAAATAAATAACATATGTGAAAACATTGATCATAAAAATAAGTTTAATAAAAAGAGACCACATTAACTATAAAAATGATATAATCTTTGCAGAGAACTGTTTTTGTTGTTTAGGGGAGGAAGAGAAAATGAAACATGATTTTAATTTGATGCTAGAAAGAAGATATAATGGGTCAATGAAATGGGAAGCTTCCTATATTAATAAAAGATTCCAGACACATTTCACTGATGAAGATAAGTTTTATCCGTTATTTATTGCTGATATGGATTTTACAATGGATCAGGGAATAAAAGATAAGCTTATGGAGTTTGTTGGCGCTGGAGATTTTGGATATTTTCATGTTCAGGATAGTTTTTATACAAGTATTATCAAATGGCATGAAGATATTCATCATACACATATTCAAAAAGAGTGGATTACACCATCCATTGGAACTATTACATCGTTGCATTTATTAAGTGATTTATTTTCTAAAGATAAAAATATATTGATACTGACACCCGTATATGGACCATTTTATAGTTGTGCGCAGTTAGGAAAGGCCCATACGATGCCGCTTACATACTGCAACCATGAATATGTGATTGATTTTAAAAAATTAGAAAAGACTTTTCAGGAAAAGCATATCCATACTTTATTGTTTTGTAATCCACATAATCCCGGAGGAAAAGCATGGTCATATGATGAATTAAATCAACTTGTGGGATTATGTAAAAAATATAATGTGATGATTTTATCTGATGAAATTCATAGTAATATATTGATATCATCAAAACCATTTGTTTCTCTTGTTTGCTTCTTTGATCAATATGATAGAATATTTGTTTCCACATCACCTAATAAAACATTTAATATTTCGGGTTTATCAACTTCATATACAATCTGTTCAAATGAAGACCTTAATCAACAGTTCAACAATTATCTATCATCATTACATATTGGGGCACAACGATTAGGTATTTATATGATAGAAACAGTTTATAATGAAGGAAGAAAGTGGTATCAGGGACTTCTTGAATATTTACGAAGAAACATTGAAATGACAATATTTTTATTAGAGACAACGGATATGGAAGTGATGAAACCTGATGCTGGATATTTAATATGGATTCATTTGCCTAAAGTGAAAAATATTGATCAATTTATAATGGATTTAGCAAATCAGACACATGTGTTATTAGAAACGGGAAGTCGTTTTATAGAAAATAATGAAGGATGGCTACGTATTAATACAGCCACAAATCATGATTTATTAAAAGAAGCTATTGAAAAATTGATGGAATTTTATAATCATTATGAAATGTGATAAGATAACTATATAGGTGATATATATGAAGAAAACAAATGCATTAAGAATTTTAGATCAGTTAAAAATCAATTATCAGGTGAAAGAATATGAATATGAAGATAATCATGTGAGTAAAGACCATATTCTTCATAGTGGATTACAACCACAGCAGATTTATAAAACCATTGTTTTAAAAGCAACGCATGGATATATTGTATGTTGTATTCCTGTATTAGAGGAAATAGATTTAAAAAAGTTGGCAAAGGCAAGTGGAAATAAGAGTGTTGAAATGTTGCATCAAAAAGATTTATTGCCATTGACAGGTTATATGCGAGGTGGATGTTCACCAATTGGTATGAAGAAGAAATTTCCAACTTATTTTCAAAATGATATTTTGCAGTTAGATGAAGTGGCTGTTAGTGCCGGAAAAAGAGGTATGCAGGTTGTTTTAAAACCACAGGATTTAATTGATTGTGTAGATGGTCAATGTGTTGACGTGATAAGATAAAAACAAGGAATTTTGTATGATTTATACAATCCTTGTTTTTTTTATTGATGAGTTATTTCAATGATTTTATCGTAAAGAATATGAATATTTCCAATGTCTTTGTTTATATGATAATGTCCCAGATACCAATCCTGAAATTGTGTCGTCTTTTTAATAAAGTATAAGACGCTATGAATATCTTCATGTTCCTCATCATAAACATGCATATCACATAGATCATAAAATCCTAAATATTCTTTAATATCACGAGGTGCATCATGACTTAAAATAATATCGACCTGATTATGATATCGTTTGAGGTTATCTAAAGCATTGTTGACTTCTTGATGTGTTGGCAATTCATCTTTCCACCATGAGATACCTTCTTTTCTATAAACACGATCAGTTGAATAGCCACCACCTAATGCTAAGAAAGTTTTGCCATTAAGAACAAAGATTTCACCACGCATTAAATGAAAAATACTGTTATTGGTTTTATGAATACGTCCACCATGCCAGTTTTCTATAGGATATGTTTTTAATAAATCATGATTTTCATGATTACCATCAATCCATAATGTTGTCCATGGTTGTTCATCAAGCCAGTTTTGCCACCAATGGTCAGATTTTGCTAATTCACCACCCCAGACACAGCCAAAATCACCGCAAATAATCACATAATCATTTTTCGTCAGTTTTTTTCCTTCAGGAAAATATTTTCTGGATAATTTTTGAATATCATATGATCCATGTGTATCACCCGTTATAAAGATTCTTGACATCGTCTAACCTCACTTTCTTTTGATAATGATATCATGTTAAATAGGCTTACGATAAGAAAAATGTTATTTTTATTATATTCTATATTGTTGATTTTATTTTTATGATTGAATATTGACTATTAAACGTCAAAAAGTACATAAATAAACAAAAAAATGATAGTGTTGATATTTATTTTTGAAGACTATGATTTTTCAAATGAAAATGTTTACATTTCAAAGTGAGTTTTTATAGCGTTGATATTTAAGATTTGGTATAATAAAAATAGAGGTGAAACAATATGGATTATAAAGCAAATTATGAAAGATGGTTAAATCATCCAGGAATGGATGCAGCCACAAAAATGGAATTAACAAATATGGGAGAAAAGGAAAAAGAAGATGCATTCTATACAAATGTTGAGTTTGGTACTGCTGGAATGAGAGGTATTTTGGGACCTGGAACAAATAGAATGAATATTTATACAATTAGAAAAGCAAACGTTGGCTTTGCGAAATATGTATTGGGATTAGAAAATGGAAAAGAAAGAGGTGTCGCAATTGGATACGATAACCGTCATATGTCTTATCGTTTTGCGATTGAAAGTGCTAAGGTTTTAGCAACTTATGGTATAAAGTCTTATATTTTTGAAAGTTTAAGACCAACACCTGAATTGTCTTTTGCAGTTAGATATTTAAAATGTGCTGGTGGAATTATGATTACTGCATCACATAATCCTAAAGAATATAACGGATATAAAGTTTATGATGATACAGGATGTCAGTTGATTCCTGAATGGGCTGATGAAGTCGTTAAATATGTTAATGAAGTTGAAGATGAATTAGATATTCATGTCTGCAGTGATGAAGAAGCTTATCCATATATGACATGGATTGGAGAAGAAGTCGATGAAGCTTATTATAAAGCTGTCATGAGTATTGAAATTAATCCTGGTATGGATAAGAGTGGATTTAAGATTGTGTTTTCTCCACAACATGGAACAAGCAATATCCCTGTGAGAACTTGTTTAGGACGTTTAGGATATGATGTTGTGCCAGTATTAGCACAATGTGCACCTGATCCAGATTATACAAATACAAAATCTCCTAATCCTGAAGTTGATGTCGCATATGAACTAGCTATTATTAAAGCTAAAGAAGTTGATGCTGATGTTGTTGTTATTTGTGACCCTGATGGAGACAGATTAGGTGTTGTGGCAAAACATGATGGAAAATATGTATTGATGAGTGGTAACCAGTCTGCTGCTGTTTATCTTGAATATATTTTAAGTCAAATGAAAGAAAAAGGAACATTACCTGATAATGCTGTTATGTATAATACTATTGTAACTTCTGATTTAGGTGAATTGGTTGCCAGAAGCTATGGTGTTGATGTAGAAAAAACATTAACTGGATTTAAATTTATCGGAGATAAGATTCGTAAATATGAAAAAACTGGAGAAAAACAATTTGTCTTTGGTTATGAAGAATCTTATGGATGCGTTGTTAAAGACTTTGTTAGAGATAAAGATGCAGTACAAGCTGTCTTAACTGCTGCTGAAGCTGGTAACTACTATAAGAAACATGGTAAAGATTTGATTGATGTATTAAATGAATTATATGCAAAACATGGAGCATTTAAAGAAAGTCAAATTGCTTTATCTAAAGCTGGAGCTGCAGGTGCTGCAAGAATTAAAGAAATTATGGATAATTTAAGAAAAGATGCACCAAGTGAAATTGGTGGCGTTAAAGTTGTTGCTGTTGAAGATTATCAGACAAGTGTAAGAACTGAAAATGGAAATGAAACAACTATTGATTTACCAAAATCAAATGTATTGAAATATTATTTAGAAGATGGTTCTTGGATTGCTGCTAGACCTAGTGGAACTGAACCAAAATGTAAATTCTATTTCTCAATCAAAGGTGCAACTGTTGATGATGCTGCAAGCAAAACAGAAGTCTTCCAAAAAGATATGATGAATATTATCGGAGAATAATAAAAAAAGAGGCATGTAATCGCTAGAGTAAAATCACTCTATTTCGTTACAGCCTCTTTTTATTTTTTATACAATGATATGAAGTAGTATATAGACTAAAAAATAAAATTAAGACACAAAAATAATGAGATACACCATCATATTTTTTATGTGATGCCCTATATAGATTGTGATTATTGATTGAAAATGTCATAATATTATTAAAGACAGAACTGTAAATAGGAGGAATATTTATGTCAGTAGAAAGAGGTGTAGCCATTGCTATTGGTTTTATGATGATGTGTGTATCCATTTATTATTATTTTTCTAAGAAACCAGTGACTATATATAACAATTCAAATCCGCCAAAAATAGATCAGATAACGAATATTCGATCATATAATCATGCAACATCACGTTTGATGTTGATTTATGGTATGGTTTTCATTTTTGAAGGATTGATGATTCATGGCAAGTTAATCTGTTTCTTTCTTGTTATTTTGACAGTCATGCCAGGAATAATCATAGTCATAGCTATCTATGAAAGTGTTATTTTAAAAAAATATTTAAAAAGACGATAATGAGAATGAAAAGTTTGCATGTAAAAAAAGAATATAAAAGATAACACAAAAAAATAAAGAAGCAGTTCAAAGTTTTAAAGACAATAGTACAGAAACAGAAAAACAACAAATCCAAAGATTGATTCATATGATAAATCACTTTATAAATCATCATGATGAAGATTATCCAAAAGAGAAAAGCTTGTTTAATTTTGTAGTATCATTAATATGGATGGATTCTCCTCATTTAGCACTTTTGTCTATATCAGAAGTTTATGGCATTGATTTTTTTGAAATATATCAGTTATTAGATCATTATGATAGTGTTATTATTTCTGGAATGAAAGATATGATGTGTTCTGTTTCTGCTAGAGAATTATCAGATTTTTTTGATATTTATCCAGAAAATATGATTTATTTTTGGAAAGAAAGTCAGTTTAAATCAATACCTTCTCATCTTAAAGATTGGTTTTTGCAATTAAAAGAAATGTATGATCATTATATGCAAAACTCGATAGATATAGAAAATCCACTTTCATGGATTATGGACATGCTTGTTTATGCTGAAAATAATTATTACCAAATTTATGTATTTTCTGATTTTTTTGAAGAAAGTATTGAAAACATAAATGATCAAAGATATCTGATATTATGGAAAATATTTGAAGATATGATTTATAATGAAAAGTTTTATAAAATAGGAGAAGTCATATTTGAATCAGAAAATAAAGAATACCTTAATAATGATTGGACGCTCATGTCTAAAGATAAAAAATGGAATAGCGCAAGATTGGAATTAAGAGGATATTTAGGACTGATTGCTAATAAGGAATTGAGAAGAAAAGTATTTGGTTTTTAATAAAAATAAAAAGGAGATCTGATAATCATGAAAAATTATCAAGAAAAGATGTTGAAACTTCAAAAAGAACTTTTGGAAGTGGAAAAAGATAGAATGAAAGGGAATCAAGGATATTCTATAAAAGAAGTTGTTCAAATGATGGATAACGCTATTAATGAAAAAGTAGATGCTGTTTTTATAAATATAGAAGTATCTGAAAGAAAAGAACAGTTACTAGATTTACGTGTAAGTGTCTTAGAAGCTGAAGAAGAAAGACTAAATGGAGAGTGTACAATAAATATTTCTGAAGCTAGAAAAGCTCTTGTAAATAGAAGAAACATATTACGTATAGATAATAATCAATAGAAAGAGGTGGCATTGTCATCTCTTTCTATATATAATAAATTTAGTGTATATATTAGATGAAGTTAATGAAGGGATATGGTAAATAATGGAATTTGATTTTAACAAATTAGAATGGACTAGGGAACCTCAAAAATATGATATTCAAGATGAAAAGATTATCATAACAACAGAACCTGAAACAGATTTATGGCAAAGAACATATTATGGTTTTAGAAATGATAATGCTCCTGTATTACAGATGAAAACAAGTGAAAAATATTTCTCATTTATTGTGAAAACTGAATTTAACAGTAAAAGAAGATTTGATCAATGTGGCGTTGTCATGTATTTAAATAGTGATAACTGGTTAAAAGCTTCTATTGAATATGAAAATGAAGAGTTTCAAAGACTTGGTAGTGTTGCAACAAATCATGGTTATTCTGATTGGGCCACAACAGATATTGATGCTTCTATTCATTCTATGTGGTATCGTTTGAGTCGAAGAGAATCAGATTATTGTATTGAATGTTCAACTGATGGAGTGCATTTTAAGCAGATGCGTATTTGTCATATGTGGGAAGGGGCAGATGAAATTCAATTTGGTATTTATGCATGTTCACCAGAAAATTCATCTTTTGATGCTGTATTCTCCCATATGGAAATGACAGAATGCCAATGGCACAAACATCAATAAGGAAGTGAGCTATATGAATGATATTCAGCTGGTTCTTGTCGATATAGATGGAACATTATTAAATGATCATGGTATTGTGACACCCAAAACAAATGAAGCTATCAAAAAATTGAAGGATAAACATATTTTATTTGGGATTGCGACAGGAAGAACACCATTTGCAGTGAAACATCTCATTAAAAAGTGGGAAATTGAACCTTATGTGGATGTGATTATGGGGTTTAATGGTGGATGTTATTTAGATATGAGAACACAAAAGATGTCATCTTGTTATTTGTTGGATGGAAAGTTTATTCCTGTTATACTAGAAGCATTTCAAGAATTTGATTTTAATGCAGGTATCTATGATCAGGAGTCCTTCCATGTTTTAAAAGAAGATCATTTTGCGATTGAGATTGCGAAAAAGAATCAATTACCATTAGTTGTAGATGGCTTAACACCGTATTATCATAAACAAATAGAAAAGATGATTTTCATGGCTGATAAAGAAGAAATTCAAAAGATCAGTCAACATTATCATCACATTAAGCATCCACATTATCGAGGAGTGCAATCAACACCGATATTATTTGAATTTTTAAATCCTGAACTTTCTAAATCAAAAGGTATTGAAAAAATGTGCCAAGAATTAAACTTATCTACAGATTGCATTTTAACATTTGGTGATGAACTCAATGATTATGAAATGATAAGAGATTATATTGGAGTGGCCATGGCAAATGCAAATCCAAAAATTAAAGATATTGCGCAATATATAACAACATCCAATAATGAAGATGGTATTGCAGTATTTTTAGAAAACTATATTTTATAAAAGAAAAAACATGAGATTTTTCTCATGTTTTTACATACTTTCTTTAAAGATTTGAATGATTTCATCATGATTAAGAACTTTATAACCACCTTCAAGAACAATTGTTGATCTAGCAAGACCTTCTAACATATCTTCTGTGACACCTAGATCAGTAATATTCATCACAAGACCTAATTCTTTCATCCATTCTTCCATCGCATCAAGTCCTGCTTTCGCAATGTCTTCTTTTGATTTTCCTTCTGGATTGACATTCCATACATTTGTCGCAAATCTGACAAATTTATCTAATCCATAAGGCATAATATAGCGATAATATGGTAATGAAACGGCAGCTAATGTCATACCATGAGTGGCGTCTGTATAAGCTCCAACAGCTTGACCTAACATATGCACCATCCAGTCAGTAGATTTCCCTTTCGCAACTAATGTATTTAATGCCCAAGTGGCAATCCACATGATGTTGCTTCTTGCTTCATAGTTTTGAGGATCTTTAATCGCAATACGACTAGAATGAATCAATGATTTCATTAGACCTTCACTGATATAATCACTTGTATTATCATCATCACCAGAGAAATACTGTTCACAGATATGATTCATAATGTCATAGAAACCAGCAATCATCTGATAATGTGGTAAAGTTAAAGTATATTTTGGATTCAAAATAGAAAATTTAGGCATAACATTTTCACCAAAGACATGACCAATTTTCAGTTTCTGTTTTGGATTTGTAATAACGGCACCACCATTCATTTCTGAACCTGTACCAACCATTGTTAAAACACAACCTACAGGAACGATTTCACATGTTGGTTCTTCCATTCTTAAATAATATTTATCCCACGGATCTTCATCACAACGGATAGAGACGGAAACAGCTTTGGCATAATCGCAGACTGAACCTCCACCAACAGCTAAAATAAAATCAATTTGATTGTCTCTAGCAATCTGTACACCTTCATAAAGTTTATCGATAGTTGGATTAGGCATAACTCCTGAAACTTCAAAAACTTCTTTGTTATTGTCTTTTAAAATTTTGATGACTTCATCATAAATTCCGTTTTTCTTAATAGAACCACCACCATAGATGAGTAAAATACGTGAACCGTATTTTGGTAATTCTGTATTTAAATATTTTAATGATTCATCTCCAAAATAAAGCTTTGTTGGATTACAATATTCAAAATTTCCTAACATTTTCTTATTCCTCCTTTAACTACATTTATTATATGAAAATAACAAGTATATATCAAATACCTATATTCAATAAATAACTATGCTTTTTAAGTATAGATATAAAGCATTGGACATAGGAACTATATCGATTTAAAATAAGTTTAGATGATGGAAGGAGATGTTAATCATGATAGAAAAATTTGATGTTTATATAGAACCATTTCATCTTTGGCGAACAATGCATGTTTATTTGCCAGATGATTACTATCAAACACAAGAAAGATATCCTGTGATGTATATGTATGATGGGCATAATCTTTTTAATGATCAGGATGCAACATATGGAAAATCAT